>JAFLDH010000003.1 GCA_017302505.1 Burkholderiales bacterium | reverse complement strand
CAATGGGTCGAACTGCGTCGCCGGCGAGCGGCGGCTTCCGAGCAGCGAACCTCTTACGACGGCTATCCGGCGATGAGTCCGTCGACCTGGCCGGCTCAAGCCGACCCAACCCGGCCAAGCCGCTCAAAGGCAAGAGCGGTCGGTCGGCGCACCTGAATCGAACTTCGAGATCGTGACCGAAGACGCAGCCACTGACTGTTGTGTCGAAGACTTCCCGCGAACAAGGGCGATGAAGGGGAGAATCGCGATACGCAGCGCGCTCACCGCCAACGGTACCCACTTCGTCGTGAGTAGGCACGCCGCTCCTCGATGCTACGCAGGGAGAGCCATGAGCGAAGACCACGGCAAGAAGATGCACGTGTCCTACACCGAGGCGCAGCGCGAGGCCGAGAGGCTGTCTCGTACCCACAAGCAAGGATTCAAGCCCTACAAGGTCGGCTCTATGTGGGCTGTCGGAGGGATGCATGTCAAGAAGGCTAAGTCGGTGAAGTCTCTTGCTGACCTGCACGAGCTCCTTGATCCATATAAGGATGGCGACGTTGACGCCAGCATTGATGCGTACATCTCCGACATCGCGACTGAGGGTTTGGTTTCGGCGAGCGAAGAGGTAGGAGCCCAGCAGAAGTGGGTCCTCCTGTCTGCGGAGACGAAACGCGGCTGTGACATCGGCATGTCACCTTCGAATACGACCGTCTACCTTGTCTTGAGTCTCAAGAAGTCTGACCAGGAACTGCAGATCAAGATGGGCGGAAAGTTTGCTGTTCACATTCCTGTGGTCAAGAGGCAGTGCGGAACGCTGCTGAACAAGACGGTTCGCTGGTACACCTGGAACAGCGCGGCGAAACGAACCAACTGGTCTCCTGATGAGTGGTTCTATCTGGTTGAAGAGGACGCCGATCATGAATGAGCCGTTCCTTCAAGTCCTCGGCCTTTCCGTCATGGCTGACTACTTCAACGTCAGCTTCCTTCGCGGGAACGGGCGAGGCTATGACCTGAACTTCCTGTGCATGAGATCGATAGCTCCGCATTTCGCCAATGTCTTTGCTGGGCTCGAGGCAAGATGCCAGGGCTGGGACTGTGAGGAGGATCCGCGGTACGGCTGGATCGAGTTCCAAACCGAGGATGACAAGGACAAGGTCGATGACTACTTCTCACAGTTCAACGCCATCAACCGGAAGACTGCGCTCATTGCAATGCCGGACCTTTATGAAGGTACGGACAAGGTGAAGCCAGATCTGTGCGACTGGTATCTCGCCGCGATCGAGGAGTTCATTGCAGGCGACTTTCGATCGAACATCGCGATTCCGATGGGCATTTCCGATCTCGACCAGACAGTCAGGATGTTCATGGTCTACAAGCCGGAGGGTTTGGTGGGGCGTAAGCGCGCGGCGAACCCGTCTTGACGACGGGTAGCGAGTTCAGGTTGCTGCTTGAACCGGCTGCCAGCGATGCGGCAGCAATTCACCGACGCGGCTGGCCGGCTGCGTGGGCAGCCGCTCGAGCACATCGCGCAGGTACGCGTAGGGGTCGTGCCCGTTGATGCGCGCCGAGTGCACCAGGCTCATGATCGCTGCGGCACGCTGGCCCGCGCGCAATGACCCGGCGAACAGCCAGTTCGAGCGCCCGAGCGCGATCGGCCGGATCTGGTTCTCGACCCAGTTGTTGTCGGCCGGCAGCCTGCCGTCGTCGATGTAGCGCACCAGCGCGGCCCATCGGCTCAGGCTGTAGTCGATGGCCTTGGCGGTGGCCGAACCGTCGGGCACCTTCAGGCGATGCGCCTGCAGCCAAGTGTGCAGCGCCTTAGCCCAGGGTCGTGATCGTTCCTGGCGTATTCGCTGTCGCGCCGCGGCATCCAGGTCGCGGACCTCGTCTTCGACCTTGTACAGCCTGCCGAACAGCTCCAGCGCTTCGTGAGCGATCTGGCTCTGGTGGTTGGCCCACAGCTCGTAGAACTTGCGCCTGGCGTGCGCCAGGCAGCCGGCCTCGACAACGCCTTGTTCGAACAGCGCCTTGTAGCCGCTGTAGTCGTCGCACACCAGCGTGCCGCGCCAGGCACCGAGGAACGCCCTGGCATGGCGCCCGGCGCGGCTGTCGGCGAAGTCGTAGACCACCGCCTTGGTCGGCTCGAACGCCCCCGTGCAGTAGCTCCACAGGTACGCCCGGTGCGTCTTGCCGTGGCCCGGCTTGAGCATCGCAACGGGTGTCTCGTCGGCGTGCAGCACGGCGTGCTGCAGCAGTTCGGCCTTCAGCGCATCGACCAGCGGCTGCAGTTGCACCCCGCAGGCGCCGACCCACGCGGCCAGCGTCGAGCGCGGGATCGCCAGACCCGCCCGCTCGAAGATGCTCTCTTGGCGGTATAGCGGCTGGTGGTCGATGTACTTGGCCACCAGCACCTGCGCCAGCAGACCCGTGGTCGGGATGCCCTTGTCGATGATGTGCGCCGGCACCGGTACCTGCACCAACGTCTCGCACTTGGCGCACACCCACTTGCCGCGGATGTGGCGCTCGACGCTGAACACGCCCGGCTGGTAGTCCAGCTTCTCGGCCACGTCCTGGCCGATGCGCTGCAGCGCGCAGCCGCAGGCGCATACGGTGTTGTCCGGCTCGTGGCGAATCTCGCGCCGCGGCAGGTCCGCCGGAAGCGGCTGGCGCTTGGGCACTTGCCTGTCGCGCTCGACGGGCGCCTCGGGCGCGAGCTGCTCGAGTTCGCGCTGCAGCGCCTCCAGGTCGGCATCGATCGCCTCTTCGAGCAGGCTCTTCTGCTCGGCGTTGAAGTGTTCGCTCCTGGCGGCGAACTTCAGCCGCTTGAGCACGGCCATCTCGTGCGTGATCTTGTCGATCGTTGCCTGTTTGAAGGCGATCTCGCGGTCGCGCCGCTGGATCTCGGCATCCTGGGCGACGACGCGGCCCATCAACGAGCGCACGACCTCGCGCAGTTGCTGCGCGTCCAGGGTCTTCAGTTGCGCTTCGTCGATCACGAGACGTGATGATGCCGCGCACGACGTGCATGCGCATCGGCACATTCGGCAATTGAAGTGCGCGGCTACAACACCGCCGACTACAACACGGTGATCGCGCCAGCCTCGCCGATGCGCTGCCACGGCAGCCCGAGCACCAGCGCGTCGAGTTGCGGCCGCGTCAGGCTCAGCGTGCTGCCGCTGTCCTTCGGCCAAACGAACTTGCCCTGGTGCAGCCGGCGCGCGGCCAGCCACACGCCAATGCCATCGTGTACGAGCACCTTCATGCGGTTGGCGCGGCGGTTGGCGAACAGGTAAGCGTGGTGCGGTCGCGCGGCGCCGAACACCATCACGACCCGGGCCAGCGCCGCTTCGGTGCCCGCGCGCATGTCCAGCGGCTCGACCCCGAGCCACACCGCTTCAATCTTGATCATGCGTGCGGATCAACGCAGCAGCTTGCGGGTGAAGGCCGCCAGTTCGGCCCGGGCATCACCCGGCCAGGTGATCGCTACCGTGGTTGCGCCGCGGCGCAGTTCGACGCGAACATCGGCTGGCACGCTCGCCTTGGCAGGCGCAGGCAGCGCAACCGGAACGAACGTCGTTGCAATCGGCTTGGTGGCCACGCCGACTTCGCGCGCCAGCTGCCGCCAGCGGTGCACGACGTTGTCGTTGATGCCGTGCGACATCGCCACCTTGGCCACCGACGCGCCCGGGGCCTCGCACTCAGCCAGAACCTGCTCCTTGAACTCCGCGTCGTAGCGTCGCCTCGCCTTGGACTTCTCGCTTGCCATCGTGTCCACCTGTCGTTACGTGGACACGATCCTTCACGGCCGTCACTCAGCGTTCAAGATGGGTTCGCTGAACGCATACGGTGGGGCTCTACCCTGGGACGCAGATCTTCAGGGACTCGCCTGTTCGGTTCGTCGCCCAGATGGGCCATGAGTGACCGCTGACCGTCAACGTCCGCGACAGTCACCTCTTGGCCGGGCCCGGTGGCCGCGAACGACTGCTTCGTAGACGCCAAGCCCGAAAGAGCTCGGTCCGAGCGTCGGGCGGCTTCGGAGGAAGTCCGACAGACAGGTTTGGGTCGAGTCCACCCCTTGCTGAGGGGCCGCTTCCAGGCAGGCAACCGTCAACGACTGCTCTGCGGCGGTGAACCCGGCAAGCGGTCGGTCATGTGCCGACCCACAGCTGCCGTTCATGGACAGTTTGAACTGCGCGAGAGCCTAGCCTCCTTCTAACGCGCTTCGCTTCCGCGAAGCGGCCGTTCGTCGTCTCCGGCAATCGACTCTAAACCCTGCCCGATCTGCTTCAGGTCCTTCGCAGCGTGTCATTGCCAAGTGTTGCGCCGTTGCGGTACTGCGCCGACGCGACACGCTTGCGCGCTCGGCTGGCACGGAAGCGAGACAGCTCGCGTCCCCTGCGTCCGCGAAGCCCCCCCACCTGGCACGGAAGCGAGACAGCTCGCGTCCCCTGCGTCCGCGAAGCCCCCCCACGGACGTGTCGCCGGACGCTTCCCGTCTCGTCGGCGGATTGCAGTCTATGGATACTGCGCCGCGCCGTGGTTCGGCACGCGCCGGCGGCTCCACAGGGCAAGCGCGATGAGCGCGCTGCAGCACAAGGCACTGAAGCCATGAACGACGCAGACGATGGTGTCGCCAATCGCCACCGCGGCGTAGAGCGCTGTCGACAGGTTTGCCATCGCGAACAGCACCCACGTCAGGTGAGAGAACGAGGCGGCTGCAGCCGGCCGACGCAGCAGCATCAGCATCTGTGGAAGGTACGCCACGATGCGCAGGACGTTGCACCCGGCAAAGAGGATCAGCGTCAGATCGGCGGTGGTCATGTCGATGTCCCCCGGTCAATGGGTCTGCGCAGCTAGGCGGACGATGCTTCGGTGTACCCGGTCATTGCCCAGGCATCGCCGAACTACGGCATGCGGTCAGCCGCGGCTCCGCTCCCGTGGTCGGACGCAAAGCACAGCTCGACCCGCACGCCATCGGGATCGCGCAGGAAGATCTGCCAAATGTCGCTGTCGGCCAGGCGCCGGCCTTCGAACGCCTGTCCGGCCGCGCGCAGCCGCTGCTCGACGGCGAGCCGGTCTTCGGCGTTGAGCGCAAAGTGGTCGATAGTGCCCTCCGCTTCGGGGCGTCCCGCCGGCGCGGCCGGGACCAGTCGTGGCAGCAGGTGCACCACGGCTGCGTTGCCGACGTAGAGCCAGCGCCCGGGTACCGGGATCGCCGGCCGGGGGCCGATGCGCATGCCGAGCAAATCGCAGTAGAAGCGTTCGGCCCGCTCGAAGTCGGCGCTCCGAACCGTGACATGTCCGAGTGAAAGCAGCATCGCGTGACTCCCGGTCTCGCCGCGCTCAGGGCCTTGCAGCCGCGGCCGAGATGGACGGGACCGCAACGGCAGCGCCCGGCTTCGGCGCCCATCGCCTTATCTCTTCCCGGATCACCCTTGTGAACTCGACAGCGCTATGCACGCCGGGCATGGCTCCCATGGCGGCCAGGCGTTCCTTGACGGGCGGCGCGGCCATCGCCTTCTGCAGTTCGGCCTCCAGCCGCTGCAGCACGGCCGGCGGGGTGTTGGCCGGCGCGAGCACGCCGAACCAGGACAGCGACTCGAAGCCGGGCAGCCCGCTCTCGCTGACCGTGGGCAGGTCAGGAGCCGCCGGCGCGCGTGCGGTGGAGGTGACGGCCAGCGCGCGCACCTTGCCTTCCTTGGCCATCGGCAGCGCCAGCGTGATGTTGCCGAACATGAGCTGCGTGCGCCCGGAGATGACGTCCGGCCACGGGTTGCCGGGGTTGGGCACGTGCACCATGTCCAGGCCGGCCATGCTGTTCATCAACTCGCCGGCCCGGTGCTGCGAGAACCCGATGCCGCCCGACGAGTAGCTGAACTTCCCCGGCTGGCTGCGCACCAGCGCCAAGAGTTCCTGCACCGTGCGCGCCGGGACCTCGTTGGCCACCACGAGCACGTTGGGCGTGACGACGAGTTGTGCGATCGGCGCGAGGTCGCGCAGCGTGTCGTAGGGCGGCTTGACGCCGTACGCGCCACCGGACAGCACCAGCGCGGCGTCGCCGGAGAGCACCAGCGTGTGGCCATCGGGCGCTGACTTGGCGACGCGGTCCACCCCGATGGTGCCGCCGGCGCCGGGAACGTTCTCCACCACGACGCTCTGCGCCATGGATTCGGCCAGCGTCGGCGCGATCAGTCGGCCCAGAACGTCAGGGGCGGTACCGGCGGCGAACGGCACCACCAGGCGGATTGGCTTGCTGGGGAAGTGGGCCGCGTCCTGCGTCTGGGCCCGGGTCGGGCCGGAGCCCGCGCACAGCAGCAGGACGGTGGCGAAGATCAGGTGGGGCTTGCGGTCCATATGGCGCTCCTTCGGTGGCGTGTCGCCATGGTGATCCAGCGGGCGCTGGAGCAGTCAAGGCACGGCTCAAGTTCATCTCAGGGATTTCTCATGCCTGCGCCGCCGCGGCCAGTGAAATCGGGATGAACTTGCGGCAATATCGTCGACTGCGATGCGTCCAACTTCACCGCCGTTGCCCGACCCGTTTGTGCTGGGCCCGTGGCACGTCCACCTGGCCCTCGACGAGGTCGCGGGATGGGGGCCGCAAGCGGGGCAGGTGCACAAGCTCGAACCGCGGGCGATGCGGCTGCTGGCCGTGCTGGCGCAGGCCGGCGGTGCCGTGGTGCGGGCCGACGACCTGCTGGACGCCGTCTGGCCCGGACTGGTGGTCACCCCCAGTTCGCTGTACGACGCCGTGGCGCAGTTGCGCAAGGTGCTGGGGCCGGACCACATCGCCACGGTGCCGCGCAAGGGCTATCGGCTGGTGACGCCGGTCCTGCCGGCCCAGCCCGCGGTCGCGTCGGTGCAACCAGCGGCGACACCGGCCCTGCCCGAACCCGCTGCGCCGACCACGGAGCCCCGCCTGGGCCCCCGCTCGGTAGCTGTGCTGCCGTTCGTGATGCGAGGATTGCCGGATTCGTTGTCGTTCCTGAGTGAGAGCCTGACCGGCGCCCTGATCTCGGAGCTCTCGCGCCAGCCCGGCCTGGCGGTCGTGGCGCTGGGCACCATGCTCACGTTCGGGCAGAAGCATCCGCCGCCGCACGCGCTGGCCGCAGACCTCGGTGTGCGCTTCATCGTCGACGGCCAGCTCGAACAGCGCGAGGAGACGCTGCACGTGGGCGTGCAGGTCGTCGATGGCCGCCGCAGCACGCAGACCTGGGCCGACGAGATGACATTACCGACCCAGGCTTGGCATGCGACTGCGTCCGTGGTCGTGGGCCGGCTGGCGCGCGCGCTGCGATTCGAGCTCAACGACCTGGCCAGCCGCGAGGCCCCTGTGTCTGCCAGCGATGCCGAGATGCAGGCGCGCGCCTTCGCGGCGCAGGCCTGGGTGCAGTTGTACGCCCGACCGCAGACGCCCGACACCAACGAGCGCGCCACACGGCTGGCCCGCTCGGCGGTCGCCATGTCTCCCGAATTGAGCCAGGGATGGATGTGCCTGGCCTATGCCGACTGGCGCGCCAGCAACTACCGGTGGAGCGACGAGCCGCGCGACGAGCAGTTGGCGCGGGCCCTGGCGCAGGCCGAGCGCGCCGTCGCACTGGACCCGCGCGACCCCGACGCGCACTACGTGCTGTCGCTGGCTGCACGCAACCGGGGGCAGCGGCAGCGGGCCGACGAGGTCCTGCGCCACTGCCTGCGCTTGTCGTCGTCGTACGCGCCCGCGTACGGGCTGCTGGCCCTGTCGCTGGAACGGCACGGGCGACATCAGGAGGCGCTGGCCTACTGCGACAAGGCGTTCGAACTGAGCCCGCTCGAACCCTTGCGCGTGATCTGGCACTGGGTCCGGGCGGAGACTTGCCTGGCCCTGGATGATCCCAAGACTGCCTTGGACGAGGTGGAGCGCGGCCTGGCAGTCAACCCGTCGTACGGGCAGTTGTACGTGGTGGGCGCTGCCGCCGCGTGGCGCATGGGCAGCGCTGGCCATGCGCAGGAGTGGGTGGCGGCGCTGCGCCAGCATCCGGCGTTCTGCAGCGTGGAGGCCGTCCGCGCGACATTCGAGCGCACCTTCGATCCAGCCTGCATCGGTCAGTTGGAAAGGCTGCTTGACTCGCTGAGCGACGCGGGCTTGGCTCCACGGTGAGGCTCGCGGGCGCGTGAGCCAGTGGTTCGTCAAGGACGGGACCTCTGCGCTCCCACATCGGAGGTCGCACGTCGGCGACGCTCGACCTCGCAAGGGCCGACGGTTCACGGACGTGGACAAGATCTTCGGGCCTCCTCGAGAGCTCGTCCCTGGCTGGGTCGGGCCGAAGTGAGATGCGGGTTGGTTACCGAAAGCTGCTCTTCAGATGCGCGCGGCGGTCAGAGTCTCGAGCGCAAGGCGACCGGCCGCTTGTGGCCCGATCGGGTCGAGGAGCGGCCCTGACTCGTTTCTGCAGAGAGGTCGTTCACGGCCACTCCAGGGCCGGAGTTTGGAGCGCCGAGCCACCAACCGCTGCTCGCCGTCAACGGTCCGCCCCATTTCATACGTGAGTCACACTCCTGAGGCGAGACCGCGTCCTGGTCGCTGAAGCTGGCGCCGCGAAACCCGCTGAACTCCACAATGCCGACGCGAATGCTCATGGAGATTTCTCAGCGTCGTTCGTGAGCCTCAACCGTATGGCACGAACCACCGCCTCGGCGAAGTAAACGAAACCAAGGCGCTGGTACAGCAGCAATGCGCGCCGGTTGTCCGCCATCACGTGCAGAAAAGGAATCTCGCCGCGCTGAAGCTGACGCTGAACCAGCGCGGAGGTCAGGATGCGCGCATGACCACGGCCTTCGTACTCCGCGGCCGTGCACACTCCGCTGATCTCGCGCCAGGCAGCGGCCTTCATGCGTTCGCCCGCCATCGCCACCAGCCGCTTGCCGTCGAAGAGGCCCAGATACTCGCCGAGTTCAAGGCTGCGGGGGCCGAAGGGGCCTGGACGAGTGGCCAGGGCCAGCGCAACGGCCTGATCCGCATCGCGCGCATCGAGAATCCGCCAGGGTTGCCGCTTCGGCAGCGGCAGCGGCAGCGGCATCGGCGCGCCGCGCCAGACCAGGCGCAACAGCGGAACCTCGTGAACGAGCTCCCAATCCGCGGGCATCGGGCCGGTCCATCCGTCGCCATACAACAGTTCGCCGGCAGCGGTGTGCTGCGTCAGCGCGCTCAGGTCGACCTGCGCCGGCTCGGCAAAGGCGATTGGCGGCGCAAAGCCGTGCAAGTAGCGACGCGCGCTTTCGCTTCCCACCGTCGATGCACGGTGCGCTACCGAAAGCGTGTGCCAAGCCGGGTTTTCGAGGGGATGTGACATCGGGCTGCCCGTAGTCGGCGTCATCGGGTTTCAATGCCGGGCCTGTAGCCAGGTGAGGACGGATGCCGCATCGGCATCGGGCGGCATGACCGGGTACCAAACCTGTCGCACCCGCCCAGCGGAGATGGCCAGTGTTAGGCGCTTCACCAGCGACTGCCCTTGCACATCGAAAGTGGGCAGCCGCAGTGCGCGGACGAGGGCGAGACCCGCGTCACTGAGCAGCGCGTACGGCAGGTGCAGTCGCTCGACCGCCTCGCGCTGGTACTCCGTTTCCTGCGTACTCAAGCCGTAGACCGTGGCACCGAGGGCGCGAAATGCGGCGTGTGCGTCGCGGTAGCCGCAGGCCTGCGGGGTGCAACCTCGGGCGCCTGGAATGGCGTTCCAGTTCGACAACCCACCGGGCGGATCCTGGTCGGGCCGGCCGGTGCGCGGGTAGCAGAACAAGATCAGCCAGGGCGACGAGATCAGACCGAGGTTCACGATCTCCCCCGCAGTCGAGGGTAACGAGATCTCGGGCATCGGCATACCGACCAGATGGTCGCAAGCCCCGTCATCGACAGGAACTGGCAAACCGTCGGGCAGGCGGTGGAGGTCGTCGGTTCGCACAGACTCAGCTTCGGTGGATGTCGCGTGATCGCAGGATGCAGGGGCGCCGTCCTCCGCGCGTCCTTCCACCAGACTTCGCGTGTCGGACCGGCATTGCCGCGGCGACGCGGCGGGACGTTCAGCGGACGCCGTCGCTTCACAGTGGCTACTGCGCCCACTCCGCGTGACACCACGAACCTCGCCACCATGCGCGTCCTGCAACCTCTCATCGCGTGGACGCACCGCCTGCGACCCCGGCTCATGCTCGACATCCTCCGCACACAGATCAGCCGCACCGTTCCTTTCGCTCGTCATCTGGGGGTCTCGGTCGAGGAGATGCAGGCTGGCCGCGCGCGGACCCTGCTGGTCGAGAAGCCGGAGCTGCTCAACCATGTCGGTACGTTCCACGCAGGGGCGGTGTTCACGGCCTGCGAAGCGGCATCCGGAGCGGCGTTGGTGGCGGTGCTGGCGCCGGTGGTGATGCAGGTGCGCTTCGTGGTGCGCGACGCCACGATCGACTATCTGAAGGCGGCGCGCGGCGCCCTGCACGCGCAGGCCACCGTGGTCGACGAGATCGAGCCAGTCCTGCAAGCACTGGAGGCCGCGGGCCGCGTCGAGGTGGCCATCGACGTCTGCGCCCGCGGTGCGAAGGACGAGGTCGTCGCCAAGGCCACGTTCAACTGGGTCGTGCGCCGTGCCCCGGACGCGGCGAAAGCGTGAGACTGAACCGGGCGGGGCAGACGGTGACACCTGCTCGCACCCTGCGCCTCACCCGGCCCAGAACACGGCGGGTCATGCCCTTTTGCCGTCATGCTTGATCGGCGTGGGCCGGTCGGCCTAAAGTGTTGACATGGACCCGTCGCGTACCGCCAGCTTGGCAGCTCCCGCCCTCGGCCCGCGTCACTACCGCGGCGAGTACGACGCGCATGCGCACGAGCATGCGCAGGTGCTCATCGGCCAGGCCGGCCTGCTGGAGCTGGAGGTGGACGGGCATGCGCACTTCGTTGACGCGGCCTGCGGCCTCGTCGTGCCTGCCGGTGCGATGCACAGTTTTCGCGCCAGCGCCCCGGCACGGTTGATGGTGCTGGACAGCCCGCCGAGTGATGGTTTGGAGCGCTGCCGGCGCTTCGTGCTCCCGCTTCGCTGGCGCGAGCGCGCCGACACGCTCGATGCCATCGATATCCTGAACGAACTGGACGCGGCGCGCCTTCGCTTGCTTCGCCGGCCGATCCGGCTCGATGTCATCGATGAAGCGCTCGACGCCGACCTGGCCTTCCAGTGGACCACGTCGCGGCTGGCGGCGCTCTTCAACCTCAGCGCGCAGCGCTTCCACGCCCGTTTCGTCGAGCTGACGGGCCAAACCCCGATGGACTACGTTCGCCGCAAGCGGCTGAGCGCCGCGCAGCGCCGGCTGAAGGACGGCTGGCCTCTCGAGACGACGGCGTTGCAGGTGGGCTACGCCTCGGCCAGCGCGCTGGCCTACGCGCTTCGGCGCGACTGCGGCGTCGGTGCACGCGGGCTGCGCCGCGAGGCTTGACGGACGAAGCGGGACCGCGCCGAGGACGAGAGTCTCTCGACAGTAGACGCCAGGGCGCCGGGCACCATCCCTGGCATGGACACGCAACTGCGCAGCCCCCATCTGGGCATCGTGCTCGTGCTGCTGGCCGCCTTCCTGTGGGGCACCACCGGCACCGCGCGAGCTCTGGCCGACACCAGCCTGGCGGCGTCATGGTTCGGCGCCCTGCGTCTAGCTCTGGCAGCCGCCTTCTTCGCCGTGTTGTCCGCCTTGTCCAGCCCCCGCGTGAGTGCTGCGGCTGCGCCGGCGGCCAGCCACTCGGGCTTCGTGCTCGCCGGCCTGTGCATGGCCGGCTACAACCTCGCGTTCTTCGCCGGCATCCACCTCACGGGCGTTGCGCTCGGCACGGCGCTTGCGCTGGGCAGCGGCCCCCTGTGGACCGGCCTGCTGCAGGCGCTGCTGCTCCGTCGCCGGCCGGGCGCGAGCTGGTGCATCGGAACGGGCCTGGCCGTGCTGGGTGGCGCGCTGATGGCTGGACTGCTGGACACCGACGGTGCTGACGTGAACGCCTGGGGCGTGCTGCTGTGTCTGGCGGCCGGCCTTTGTTATGCCGTGTACACCCTGGTGACGCAACGGCTCGGCGCCTCCGTGCCCCCGCTGAAGGTCACGCTGCGCGCGTTCACGATCGCAGCCGCGGTCGCACTGCCCTGGGCGTGGGCTGATGCCGGTGTGCCAACGCTGGAGCGCAGCGACTGGCTGGCCGTGCTGTACGTGGGCGTGGTCACCGCCGGCTTGTCGTACCTGCTTTTCGGCCTTGCGCTGCGCCACATCTCGGCCGCCACCGGCGTGACCCTGGCACTGCTGGAGCCGGTGGTGGCCTGCGTGCTCGCGGCCACCGTGCTGGGCGAGTCGGTCTCGGGCCCGGCCTGGATGGGCCTCGTGCTGGCGCTCGGCGGCGTGGCGCTGGTGATGCGAGCGGAACTTCGCGTGGCGCCAACCAGCCCGCGCGCCGCACACCCCCAGGGCAAGGAACGGTCGTGGCAGGCCGGCTGACTCTGCGCCCGCTCCGGGCCGCGGACGCCGAAGCCTTCGTCGCTGCCGCGCGCCGCAGTCGCTGGCTGCATCGGCCGTGGCTGACCGCGCCCTGCACGGCGGCTGCGTTCGGCAAGCACCTGGACCGCTTCGAGGCGCCGGGCTCGTACGCCTTCGTCGCAGAACTCGGCACGTCGCAACAACTCGTTGGAGCGCTGTACCTGACGAACATCGTGCACGGCCCGTTCTGCAGCGGGTACCTCAGCTACTGCGCCTTCGCACCCCTGCAAGGGCAGGGGCACATGAAGCAGGCGTTGTGGCAACTCGTGCGCATCGCGTTCGGCGATCTCGGGCTGCACCGCATCGAGGCCAACATCCAGCCCGGCAACGCGGCGTCGATTGCACTGGTTCGCGGCTGCGGCTTCGTGCGCGAGGGCTACTCCGCGGCCTACCTCAAGATCGGCGGCCGCTGGCGTGACCACGAGCGCTGGGCCTTGGTGAGGCCGGCACGTCGAGGGGCGGCCCGGGGATGAAGATCGCAGTCACCGCAGCGAAGTTGGACGCGCCCTCGGTCGCCGTGTCGCGGGCGATGGATGCCATGGCCAGCGCCAATGAGATGCCCTCGCTCGAACTCGGCATTCAGCGTTACCCGGAGGTTCGCGTGGATGGCCAGCCCGTGGCGATCAAGCTCAAGCGCGGGCTGGCGCTGCTGGCCTTGCTCTCCGAGTTTGGCCGCAAGGTCGCGCGCGCGCAGTTGATCGACCTGCTCTGGCCGGACGCCACGGCGGAGATTGGCCGCGCGCGGCTGAGGCGGCTTGCACACGAGGTCAACCAGGTCCTGGGGATGAACGCCGTTGCCGGCGACCACGATTCGCTGTGGCTGTCCGGCGGCGCGGCCTCGTTGCCGTCCGATGTCGAGCGCGTGCGTCGCGCGGCACGCCAACTCGTCGCTGATTCGATCCATCCCCAGAGCCGGGAGTCAGTGGAGCTGTTGCTCGCTGCCGGTGCCCATCAGATCCTCGACGGCTTCGACCTCGGCGTGGAGACCTTCGATGCCTGGCTGTCGCGACGGCGGGCCGAGCAACAGCAACTCGTCGCGCGCGCGCTCCAGCGGGCGGCGGAACAGCTGCTGGCGGTGGGCCAGGCGGTGCTGGCCGAGGAGGTGGCGTCCAGGCTCACGACGCTGGAGCCTCTGGCCGACTCGGGCCACGCCCTGCTGCTGGCCGCGCTCGCGCAGCTGGGTGACCTCGCTGCGGTGGAAGGGCGCTACTTCGCCTTTGCCGAACTGCTGCGGTCCGAGCTTGGCGTGCGGCCGTCGCCCACCTTCGAGTTGAGCTATGCCGAGGCGCGCAGGGCGGCCGCCGCTGACGCGCCCGTCCTGACCGAGCGGCCGCCTTCGGGCGCCCCTCGCATCCTTTTCGCGGATACGAGCGACGGCGCCGTCGCCTACCTGGAGCTGGGCAGTGGGCCACAGACCCTCGTCATCCTGTTCGGGCTGTGGTCGCACGTCGAGGTGAGCTGGGAAGAACCGACCATCCGTTCGATCCTTCTCCGGCTGGCCCAGCGCTACCGCGTCGTGCTGATGGACCGGCGCGGCACGGGCGTCTCTGAGCGCCTTGTGCTCGACCAGTCCGTGCCGGCCGGCGTGGAGGACCTCGACGCCGTGCGGCGCACGCTGGGCGTGGACAGGCTCTGGCTGTTCGGCAACTCGGCCGGGGGCCTGATCGCCATCGAGTACGCCGCGACGCACCCCGATGCGGTCGAAGGTCTGGTGCTCTATGCCACCAGCGCCAAGGGCTGTTGGTCACCGGATTTCCCCTGGGCCCCTACGGCCGAACAGTTCGACACCTGGGCCGCCCGCCTGCAGTCGGGCTGGGGAGGTGCCACGAGCCTGGAGAAGTTCGCGCCGTCGCAGGCCAGCGACCCGGTCGCCCAAGAATGGTGGGCGCGCCTTCTGCGCCAGGCCATGTCGCGCAACAGCCTGCCGACGCTGTTGCGCGAGGCCAGCCGCATGGACGTGCGGCATCGCCTGGCCCAGCTGCGCTTTCCGACGCTCGTGCTGCAGCGCGAAGGCGACCGCGTGGTCCGGCCGGAGATCCCACGCTATCTCGCGCAGCACATCCCGGGGGCTCGGCTCACCATGCTTCCGGGCGACGACCACAACCTGTGGGCCGGCGACGTGGGTTCGGTGCTCGATCGGGTCGAGGCCTTCATCGCGAGCTCTGCCGAGCGCCACTCACGGCCATGACAGCAGCACCTCGACCACACGTGCTTGATCCAGTGCCAGGCACTCGCCCATAAGTTGCTTGAACTCGACATCCACCGGATGCTGCGAGTTCGCGAACGCCGCGCTGGAAGCGGCGAGGTCGGGCCCGCTCGTGTAGATCAACAAGGCGGCCCCGGCTCCCGAACGATCGAGGGCCACCACCTCCACCTCCAGGCCTTCGGCCTGCAGCACCTGGCCGAGTGCGTCGCGGCGCTTGTCCAGGCCTTGAATCCACGCCCTCAGGCGCGGCTCGGTCCCGGCGATGATAGGCACACGAATCAGCTGTCTTTGCATGCGGGCTCTCCGGCACTCATCAGGTCGGCGGCGCGCGCCGCGACGAAGTCCGGCATCGCGGTGGCTTTGCGAGCATCCGTGTCGAGGTAGGCAACCACCAGCTCCATGGTCGCGACCTCGCGGCCCGTCTCGCTGTTGCGCATGGCATGGCGGTACCGCAAGGTCTTCGTCTTAGCCTCCAGCAGCGTGGTGCGGATGTCCAGCAGGCTGCCGGCGAGCACCTCCTCCTGGTACCGGCTGCGCTGATCCAGCGCCACGAGACCGCGCCGGTTGTCGCGCAGGAACGAAGGCGTGAGCCCGAGGTGCGCGAGGAACTGCCACGAGGCCTCGTCGAAGCGCGCTGTGTACGACTGGACGTTCATGTGACCGACGTGGTCAATCGTCCATGGATAGACGAATCCCCGGTAGGTTTCGATGGCAGCGGTCATGCGGTGGCCCCCTGAAGAACGGCCTCGCAGCTTCGCATCCAGGCGTCCGCTGCGCGTCCTCGGCCAGCCGCTGTCGTTCAAGGGCCGCGACGTGCGCGAGGGAAGTTGGCCAGGTCGCCTGCCGGAGGACGCCCGGGGGACGCCGGTCGAGGAGCATCGTCGCTCACTCACGGAGAGCCTGCGATGCGCGCACCCCTCATCGGCATCCTCAGCGGCGCGCAGCCGCATGCGAGCGGTCGGTTTCTGGACCAGATCACATCCGCATGCGTTCGCATCTACGGCGCCAGGCATGCTGCCGACTTTCCGCGCCTGCTGGTGTGTGCTGAACCGGCGCTAGGCAATGCCGATCCATCCGGTGAACCAGCAGCGCCGGCTGCGATCGAAGGTTTGCGCGCGCTTGACGCCGCAAAGGTCGACTTCATCGCGTTGGCCTGCGATTCGTTTCAAGCCGACCAGCACCGGCTCAAAACCGAGGTGCGGGTACCGATTCTGGACACAGTCTCCATGGCGATCGCTCAGATGGCAGGGCCAAGTCGGCGCGTCGCGCTGGTCGCCACACGCGCAACGATCGAGTCGGGTGTGTTCCAGCGCGCCCTGGCGGCCGCAGGGCACTGCTGCGTCGAAAGCGCCATGCAGGACATCGTCGACGCGCTGCTCGCCGCGGCACGCGACCCGTCACAGGAAGAGCGGTGTCTTGCGCTCTGGCAGCAGGTGTTCCACGCCGGTGAGGTGGCGGGTGCAGACACCACGCTCTTGGCGAGTTTCGAACTCTGCGCCTCGGCCCGCCGTCACGGCCTCGCGGACCGTGTCGTCGACAGCGAGGCGTGTCTGGCCTCGGCCACCGTGCAGCGCTGGCTGCTGGCGTACTCCTGACGGTGCCTGCGCGAGCGATGCAGGTGCCGCGATGACCTCCTGCTTCGGCCGCGAAGGGCTGCTGGACCAGATGTCCGACTGGGTGCAAGCACCCGCGGCCAAGGTGTGGTGGTTGCACGGCATCGGCGGGATCGGCAAGACACAGGTCGCCCGGGCGCTGGCGGCCCGTGAACTCGGCCAGGGCACTGCCGTCGCCTGGCTCGACGGGCAGTCCGTCGAGCCGAGCCCGCGCGGCGTGTGCGAAGCGCTGGCCGATGCCCTGGAGCTGGGCGACGACACGCCCGAGCAGACGCTGGCATCCATGGCCCGGCTGCGGCGCGGCGCGCTGATCGTCTTCGACACGTTCGAGCGATGCCGCCAGATCGACACCTGGCTTCGCCAGACGCTTGTGCCGGCCTTGCCCGCCGCGACGCGCCTGCTGGTGGCGAGCCGCGACGCGCCTGTCCCTCAGTGGGCGCTGGCCGACGCGCCGAACACGCTTCACGCCACGACGGCGCTCAGCGCGCTGGATGAAGCCGCGGCGCGCCGGCTGCTTTCGTCGTTGTGCATGCCCGAAGCCGACCAGGCCGTCGCGTTCCGCTTCACGCAAGGCCACCCGCTGGCGCTGAGGCTCGCGGCGCGTCTGACGCAGGGAAGCTTGCGGCACAGCGACCGCGCAAGCTCCTTGCAGCCGGTGCTGGATGCCCTGGTGCAGATGCTGCACGCCGAGGTTGCCGATCCGATCGTCCGGCGTGCGCTGCACCGGACCGCGGTGGTGCGCCGCGTGACGATCTCATTGCTTCGCGCACTGATGCCGGGCGCGGACGCACACGCGTTGCTCGACGCCCTGGCGGCACTGCCGATGTGCAGCGTGGCCGGCGACGGGCTGCTGATCCACGACGTGGCTCGCCACGCGCTGGCTGCGCACTTCAAGGCCATCGACCCGGCGGGTTATCGCGACGCGCGCCGTGCCGCGTGGCAGGCCCTGCACACCGAGAGCCTGTCAGCCAGCCGTGCCGAGCTGTGGCGCTACACCGCCGATCTGCTCTACCTCGTCGAGGCGCCCTCGGTGCGCGAGGTGTTCTTCCCGAGCGGCACCGAGCCGGTGGCCGTCGAGCCGGCGAAGCTCGGCGACGAGGAAGCCGTGATGGACATCGCCACGCGCCATGCCGGCCCGCAGGAGTCGGCGCTGCTGCGCCGCTGGTGGCATGCGATGCCCGCCAGCTTTCGTGTGACGCGCGACGCCCACGACGATGTCAGCGGCTTCCTCTGTGCCGCGGAATGGTCAACACTCCCGAAGGCACTGAGGGCCGGGGATCCGCTGTGCAACGCCTGGCAGCAGCACCTGCAAGACGAGCCGGTGGAGGCCGGCGAGCGGGTCCTAGTGCTGCGCTCGAAGCTGTGTGCCTCGGGCGGCGAGGCGCTGTCGGCCACCGATGCGGCGCTGACGATGGACCTCAAGCGCGCCTACGTCGAACTGCGCCCGAAGCTGAGACGCCTCTACTGCGCGGTGTTGGACGAGGGGTCGCTCGCCGACTTCTTCCGGCAGGCGGGTTTTCGCCAGCTCCCGGAGTGCACGATCACCGCGGACGGCCGCGCACGCACATCACTGATGCTCGACTTCGGTCCGGGCTCGGTGGATGGCTGGCTGTCGCAGCTGGTGGCAGTGTCGGTGGCCGAGGAGCGGGTGCCCGCGGTCCGGCTCGACGCTGCGGCACGCGAACTGCAGGTCGATGGCCAGCGGGTCGGGCTGACGGCGCTGGAGTTCCAGTTGATGGGCCACCTCGTGCGTCACGCAGGCCAGGCCTGCAAGCGAGGGGACCTGCTCGACGAGGTCTGGGGCAGCCGCTACGAGGGCGGCAGCAACGTCATCGACGTGGTGATCCGCTCGCTGCGGCGGAAGCTCGGCGTGCGCGCCGCCTGCATCGAGACCGTGCCGCGCTTCGGCTATCGCTACCGGGCGCCCTGAGCCGGGCCGTTCCGCGCACACTCACGTCCTGCTCATCTCACGCTCATCGCGCGCTCATGACTCCGCAGGCCCGGCTTCGCACACTGCGAAGCCATGGGGTCGAGATGCTGGCCCCGCTGTAACGGAGCCCGAACATGAGCACAACTGCTGCACTCACCGCACCCGACATGGACAAGCTGCAGGCGCTGCTTGGCCGCGCTGTCGTCGACTTCAGCGCCACGATGCAGGCCGGCCTCGTCGTACTCGGCGATCGCCTGGGCCTGTACCGCGCGCTCGCCGAAGGCGGCGCGATGCGCCCTGATGAGCTCGCGCGCAAGACCGGCACCAGCGAGCGTTACGTGCAGGAGTGGCTGAACGCCAACGCCGCAAGCCTGTACGTCGAGTACCTTCCGCGCAGCGGCCGCTATCGAATGACGCCCGAGCAGGTGGCGATGCTGGCGCAGGAGGACAGCCCGGCGTTCATGGTCGGTGCGTTCCAGATCGCGCTGGCCGCCGTGCGTATCGTCGACCGGCTGGAAGGCGCGTTCCGCAGCGGCGAAGGCATCGGTTGGGACGAACACCACCACCAGGTGTTCCACGGCTGCGAGCGCTTCTACCGCAGCGGTTACCTGGCGCACCTGCTGCAGACGTGGATCCCGGCGCTCGACGGCGCGCAGGCCCGGCTCGAAGCCGGGGCCTCGGTGGCCGACATCGGCTGCGGCCATGGCGCGGCGACGATCCTGTTGGCTCAAGCGTTTCCGAAGAGCCGCTTCGTTGGCTACGACAGCCACGAAGGCTCGGTCCAGGTAGCGCGCGAGCGCGCCGAGCGGGCCGGCGTGGCCGACCGCGTGCGCTTCGAGGTGGCGAGCGCTGCCGACTACCCGGGCCGCGACTTCGACCTGGTGACGATCTTCGACGCGCTCCACGACCTCGGAGATCCGATCGGAACCTCAGCCCATGTGCTCACCACCTTGAAGGCCGACGGCATCTGGATGATCGTCGAGCCCAATGCAGCCGACCAGACCGAAGAGAACATGAACCCATTCGGCCGCGCGTTCTACGCCGGCTCCACGCTGATGTGCGTGCCCTGCGCGACGAAGCAAGGCAAGGTGGCGCTCGGCGCCCAGGCCGGGGAAGCGCGCCTGCGCGCCGTGGTCACGGCCGGGGGCTTCAGCCGCTGGCGGCGTGTGGCGCAGTCGCCGACCAACCTCGTGCTCGAAGCACGACCCTGAGTTCTCCCACCGCGGCCTGAAGCGCCGCACCCCGCCCAACACGACGCGGCCCACGCGCCGTGCGGCTCGACTCACGCCCAAAGAAAGGACCTGACCATGAAATCGACCTTCCGCACCCACGCACTGGCCCGAGCCGCGTGGGCCGTGAGCCTCGCCGGCGCGACCGGCCTGGCCTATGCCGATCAATACGAAGCCGAACACCATCGGCCCCAGGCGCCCGCCACCTGGTGCGCCGACCGCTGCGACGCCGTCATCACCGACTGGAGCCTCGCGGCTTTCCAGGTGATCAAGGCTGCCGACGGCTACCAGAACCCGCTCACCGCGTCGCGATCCTTGGCGATGATGCACCTGGCGATGCACGACGCGGTCAACGCAGCGCGGCCACGCTATCAGCGATACGCGGGCGGCTCGACAGCAGCCGCGGCAACGAAGGCTGACGCGGCTGTGGCCGCTGCCACTGCGGCGCACGACGTGATGGCCGCGCTGTACCCGCAGGCGGCCGCCATCGCGCTGCTGAAGGCCGAACTGGAGAAGACGACGCTCGAGGCCGGCGTCGGCCCCGAGATCAGCGCCGGCACGGCCATCGGCAAGACCGCTGCGCAGGCCGTGCTCGCCAAGCGCGCCAACGACGGCAGCAACGGCAACGAGACCTATGTCGAAGGCACGCTGCCGGGGCAGTACCGCTTCACGCCGCCGTTCAACTTCACGCTGATGCCGCATTGGCGCCACGTGACGCCCTTCGCGCTGGCCAGCGGCTCGCAGTTCCGCACCGCGCCGGCTCCAGCGCTGACGAGCGAGCAGTACACGCGCGACTTCAACGAGGTCAAGCGCGTCGGGGGCAAGCAGGCCGGCAATGCCCGCAGCAGCGACGAGACGCACTATGCGGCCTTCTGGTACGAACTGTCGGACATCGGCTGGAACCGCGTGGCGCGTGCCGCCTCCGGCCGCGTGAAGCAGGACCTGTGGGACCGTGCCCGCACGTTCGCGCTCCTCAATGCCGCGCTGGCGGACGCCTACATCGCCGGCTGGGATTCGAAGTTCACGCACAACTTCTGGCGCCCGGTGACGGCGATCCAATTCGCGGGCGCGGACGGAAACCCGAACACCGCACCGGACGCCAACTTCGAGACGTTCTTGCCCACGCCGCCGGTGCCCGACATGCCCTCGACGCACAGCGCCCTGGGCATGGCGGCGGCCACGGTGCTGGCGCAGGCGTTCGGCCGCGACCACGTGTCATTCAGCTTTGCATCGTCTTCGGCGCTCTCGAGCAATGCGGTGCGCAGCTTCAGGAGCTTCAGCGAGGCCGCACGCGAGAATGCCGACTCGCGCGTGAAGGCCGGCCTGCACTTCCGCTTCGCGGTCGATGCCGGCCTTCAACTCGGGCGGCAGATCGGCCAATACGTGTCGCGCAACGCCCTTCCGCGGCAGTATGGGTTGGAAGACTGACCGGGATGGGACCCAGCAGGGGCTTGCACGCGGGCGCTTGGCCCGCCGCGCCCCTTCCGGCGCAAGGGTGGTGTCGGGGCTTTGGTGCCTGGTCCCGGAACGGCTCCAACAGGATCGGGCGCTAGCATGAGCACCATGAGCCCAAATGCATCGGTGGTCCCGCACCGCCTCACCGCCGCGGTCATTCGCAGCGAGGCGCAATTGCGCGCCGTGATTGGCGAGCCAGCCCCCCTGACCTGCGCCAAGGTCGCTGATCGTCTGAACGAGATGACGCGCCTGTTCGTGGAGCGTTCGCCCTGGGTCTGCCTGGCCACCAGCGACGCATCGGGCGCGTGCGATCTCAGCCCGCGAGGCGACCCCGCGGGCTTCGTGCGCATCATCGATGACCGCACCTTGCTGATCCCGGAACGCCCCGGCAACCGACTCGCGGACTCGCTGCGCAACATCATCGCCAATCCGCACGTGGGGCTGTTGTTCGTCGTGCCGGGCGTGACCGACACCTTCCGTGTCAACGGGCGCGCCACCATCACGACGGACGCCGCGCTGCTGGCAGGCAGCACCGTGGAGGACAAGGCGCCCAGGTTGGGCGTGTTGGTCGACATCGTCGAGGCGTACACGCAGTGCTCCAAGGCCTCGTTGCGCTCCCGGCTCTGGAACCCAGAATACTTCGTTGACCCGGCCAGTATGCCCACCGGCGGCCAGGTGCATCGTGCGATTCACGGCGAGCAATTCGACGCCGAGGGATACGACAGCGAGCGGGCCGAGCGCTACCGGAGGCGCGAAGGCTTCTACTGAACGTGCGGGTTGGGTCCGGCTACGACAATTCGGTGAATGCCTCTCTCTCGCTCGCGATGACGCACTTGGCAACGCACCGCCGTGAACTCGGTGATTCGGCTCTTCGCGACCTACGCAGTCGGCGAGCGAACGGCGCAGGGGGTGTCGTGTCGCGCCTGGCTCGGACAAAGCCGCAGCCGCAGTCGTCGCCAGCGCTGCGGCCCATGAACTACTGCTCGAACTCCATCCGACGCAGAAGGACCTGCTGCGCGCGACCCTGGACGAGACTTTGCATGATGTCGGCCTTGGCACCGAGGTGGCCGGTACCGTGACTTCCGGCAATTGCGCTGCCGCGGCCGTGATCGCAAAGTGGGCCACCGACGGCAGCCAGGGCTCCGAGGACCGCCGCGAGGGCGACGCACCCGGTAACTACCTCTTCGTGCCGGGCACGAACTTCATCCTTGTGCTGCACTGGCGAGCAGCGTTGCTGCCGCCCGCCTTCACCTCGATTAGCGCCGCGGTGCACTAGGCGCTGCCCAGCGCTGGGGGCGGCGCCACCCGGAACTCGGAGGCACCTCAGGCCAAAGCACGCACTAATGTCAGATCGCGGTGGATGGGCCGAGCTGGTGACTTGCTGCCGATAGTGGTCGATCGCTGCCGGCTGCTTGTGGTCGAGTCGGGCTGGCGAGCGCTCCGGACTCATCGCCGTAAAGCTGTTATCCAAGGCCTCAACGCGTCCGAAGTTGAGAGCGAGGGGCGACCGGCTGCTGATGGCCGAGTCGGGCCGCAAGAAGTCTCAACTTAGTTGCCGGAAAGCTGCCCTTGGCTGGCATGCTCAGGCAGAAATCTGGAGCGCTCCGGCTAGGACCGCTTGTGGCCGGCCGCGAAAGTTCGGCTCGACATTCCGAGTGACGGCGATGCGGCCCACAGCGTACAGCGGATCACCAAGGTCGCCTGTCCATCGCATCGCCGCCTCTCGGGTCTGGATCCTGGCCGGCTCCCCACGACCCATCAGAGACGCTCATCCCCCTGTCTCGCTCGTCTGTAAGCCGACGATCGCCAGTGCCACCTTCCCGCGCTCGGCCTGCCGCCGTGGTCAGGGGACGGTCAGATCGGGTGCCGAGGTGCGCTTCAGCGCCTGAGCTAAACGGGTGCGAACGCGGACCTCAAGGCGGCGCTCAGGTCGGCATCCAGAGACCCAACGCCATTGATCACGAAGGTGCCGCCGTTGCGCCATTGCGTGCGGGTGTCCATCAGGCGCTCCCCGTTGGCGAGTCGGAGCATGCGAACGTCGATGTCAGCCTCGGTGCCGCCTTCGATGAACACCGGCAGCCCGACCAGCAGCCGCGGCCCCAGTTCGTGGACCACCACCATCAGCACAAGCGCCGGTCCAGGGTGTGCGTCGTCAGCGTGGCGCCCAAGCGCTTCATCGCCGGGCACGACTGCTCGGAGACGAATCGTTCAATGCCAAGACGCGCCAGCGCTTCGCGCGCCTGCGGTTCCTTCTGCTCGGCACGCCACTGCGGCATCCAGTAAAGCACCGCCGAGGGCCTGGCTTCACTTTCGGCGCACAACGGGCTCTTGCAAGGGCACGCCGGAAGATTGAACGGTGGTCGTCGCGCAGCCCTCGATGAGAACGCAAAGGACTGCGGTGAGCGCAGCAAACAGGGGACGAATCGGCATGGAGTTTCACTTCATGGCAGCAATGCCTTGCGCGAACTCGATGGCAACCGACAACGACCCCGGGGCGCCGACGAACTCCGTGGCATTGATGCTGCCGGCCACCGTGATGCCCAAGCCGGGGCAGTGCAGCGTGAAGGCGCCGGAGAACGCATCATGCCCCCAGCATGCAGCGCCGGCGACCTGCACGCGCACGATGCCGCGAGCATAGTCAAAGGGCGGCTCGGCGCCGGGGTTGCTAGAGGCCACTCCAAGCATGGCCTGCAACGCTTCGGGATCGAGCACACGTCCGCCCACCAGAGCGCGAACGAACAGCGCCAGGTCACGCGCATCGGACACGAGTCCCCCGGCGCCCCAGAGGTCGGTCGATGCATCGATCATCGAGTCATCGATGCCTTCGAGCAGGTCCTGCTTTGCGCGGGGACCGGCTCCGGACGGCACGGCATCGACATTCTCCTGGTAGGTACTGGTCATCCCCAGCGAGCCCGTCTGCAACAGCCCACGGAACGCGGCTCCGAGGGCCAGCCCGGTGTGGCGCTCGATCATCTCGCCCAGCAGCAGGTAGCCGGCGTCGCTGTACCGGTAGTCGCTTCCCGGTGCGAACAGCGGCGCGCCCAGCGACATCGCGACCGCGAGCTGCTCCTCGCGCGACCAACGGTGCAGCGGGTCGGCGAGAATGGCCTGGAAATAGGGTTCGGACAGCGCGTGGTCGGGCAGTCCGGAGCGGTGTGTCAGCAGGTGGTCGACCGTGATGCGCGCAGTGTCGTAGCCGCCTGCGCGCAGCAACTCGACAGTGCCTGCCGAGAGATGGCGCTCGATGGCATCCGACACGGTAAGCGCGCCGCGCGCCTGAAGCCGATGAGTCGCCGCGGCCGTGAAGACCTTGGTGACCGAGGCCGTGCGGAACGTCGCGTTCGGCACGAGAGCCCGCTGCGTGGCACGGTCGGCTACGCCTGTACTGCCGGCCCAGGACAGGCCAGAGCGCTCGTCGAGTACGTGAACCACGATTCCGGGTACCGCCGGGTATTGGGCAGCGAGGGTCCGCAAGCGCGCGCTCGTCGCATTGACGATCGAGGCGCGGCGTTTGGCCATGGCGTCGTCGTCGTTGGCGCCACCGCAGCCGCCGAGCGACGCGAGGGTGAACAGTGCAGCCGCTCCAGCAAGTCGAGCCGCGAGCCGGTGGAAGGTAGAGCGAGATGAGGTCATGGCGGGGACGTTGGCGTTGAGGAAGGTGCAGCGATGGTCGCGACGCGGTCCGTCCCGCGCATGTGCCACAAGTCCCGCGCGCGACCCATGACGACTGGCCTATGGCGATCCGCTGCCGGGCCTCATAGACTGCCCGCATGCCAAGCATCACGACCGCCCATGCACTGCGAGCAGCCGGCGTCGCGGTGTGGGCGGTCGTGGCGTGCACACACTACCTCGGCTTGCAGATGCCGTCGGCTCAGGGGCCGATGCCGAGCCTGGCGGGATTCGTCATCGCCGAAGCGGCCACGGCGCTGCTGCTGGCTGTCTTCGCGGTTTCCCTCTGGATCAATCTGCGCGAGGCGCCGGTCGAGCGCCCCACCCGTGCACATCTGTTGCGATTGCTGGGCCATCTCGTCGCCGGAATGCTCGTGCACACCGACCTGATGTACGTGGTGGCCGGGCAGGCGCCACTCGTGCTCGGCCGCCGCGCCGCCATGCGATGGCTGGCGGCACAGACCGTGCTGCTGGTCGTCTGGGCCGCGCTGCTGTGGAAGCTCAAAGCCTTCGACCCGCTGCCGGCCTTCAAGGACGCCGCTCCTGCGCTCGCGTTCGGTCTGACGCTCCTGTCGCTGCTGACCTGGCAGTGTTTCGCCTTCTGCGTGGGCTGGCTGGCCGCTCGCGAAGCGCTGCAGCGGCGTGCCTTCGCACGCGTCAACGCCGAGTTGCTGGAGGCACAGCAGGAGCTGGCTGCCAACAGCCGGCTCGAGGAACGGCTGCACCTGTCGCGCGAACTGCACGACAGCCTGGGTCATCACCTCGTCGCGATGCAGCTGCAACTGGACCTTGCGCAGCGGGTGCCTCCCGAACGCCAGGCCGCCCATGTCGGCGCGGCCGCGGCGTTGTCGCGCGGCATGCTCGGCGAGGTGCGGCGCGTGGTGAGCGCGCTGCGCGAAGAGTCGGCGCCCGACCTGGAGGCGTCGCTACGAGCGCTGCTGGCCGCGGTACCTGAACCCCGCATTCATCTGAGCCTGTCGGGCGACCTGTCCGACGTGCCTCCGGCGCAGGCTCACACGCTGCTGCGCTGCGCGCAGGAAGGCGTCAACAACGCGTTGCGGCACGCCGGCGCCGGCAATCTGTGGATCGCGATCGAGAGAGGGGACGCGGGCATGAGCCTGAACCTGCGTGACGACGGGTCCGGCGCCGCGAGCTTCCGGCCGGGCAACGGACTGGCGGGCATGCGCGAGCGTGTCGAGGCACTCGGCGGAACTCTCCACGTTCAGTGTGGAGCCGATGCAGGTTTCGGCATCGAAGTACGGTTGCCGCCACCGGCGGGTGTGTCGCAGGAGGTGCCGAAGTGATCCGCCTCGTCATCGCCGACGACCAGGCCCTTGTGCGTGCAGGCTTGCGCGGGCTGGTCGAACTGCCCGGCGACTTCGAGGTGGTGGCCGAGGCCGCCGACGGCACGCAAGCGATCGAGCTGACGCAAAGCCACAAGCCCGACTTGCTGCTGCTGGACGTTCGCATGCCGGCCGGCACCGGCATCGAGGTCCTGGCCGAGCTGCGGCGCCGCGGCGCCCTTCCTCCGACGCTGCTGCTGACCACGTTCGACGACGATGCGGCCTTGCTGGAAGGCATGCGCGCAGGCGCGCGTGGGTTCCTGCTCAAGGACGTGACGCCTGAGCGCCTGTATGAAGCGATCCGGCGCGTGGCGCGCGGCGAGAGTCTGTTCCAGCCGGCGCTCACGGCGCGCGTGCTGGAGCAGGCAGCCGCTGCTCCCGGGCAGCCGGGCGCCCATCCCGAAGCCCTGACGCCCCGGGAGACAGAGGTGCTGCGGCTGATGGCCGGGGGCTTCAGCAACAAGGAGATCGCCCGCGCCTTCGGCACGGCCGAGGGCACGATCAAGAACCATGTCTCGAGCCTGCTGTCGAAGCTGGGCGTTCGAGACCGAACCCGTGCCGTGCTCAAGGGCATGCAGGAGGGATACCTTTGACCCGGAAGCCACCTCCGGCCGGCGCCATCGTTGCGCCGCGCCGTCTCGACCTCGACCACCTGCGCAATGCCGCGGTGCTGCTGCTGGTCGTGTTTCACACCGCGCGCCTGTTCGATGCCGAAGACTGGCACATCAAGGACGCCAGCCGGTACCTCGCGGCCGACCTCGTGGTGCGCGGATTGAACTTGTTCTCGATGCCGCTGTTGTTCCTCCTGGCCGGGGCCGCGATGGCCCTTTCGCTGCGGAAGCGCTCGGTGCGGGAGTTCGCGGCAGAACGGTTCACGCGCCTCTTCGTGCCGCTGCTGGCCGGCTGTGTGTTGTTCGTCTTGCCGCAGGTGTGGATCGAGCGTCACGCGATCGGAGCACCGGGCCGCTACAGCCCGATCGACTTCGACGGCGGACTGGTGGACTTCGCGCCGCACTTCTTCTCCTGCTGCTACCCGCAGGCCAACTTCAGTTGGCACCACCTGTGGTTCCTGGCCTACCTGTTCTGCTACTCGCTGGCCTTGCTTCCCTTGCTGGTGGTTGCAAGGATCCCGGCGGTGCACCTCGGATTGGCTCGCACGGCAGCGCGCGTCGACACGGTGCCACGCCTGCTGCTGCTCGGAGTGCCGTTGCTGGTGATCGAGCTGCTGCTGCGCCCTGGCTTTCCGAGCACCCATGCCTTGGCTGGCGACTGGGCCAATCACGCGCACTTCGTCTGCTTGGTCGTGGTGGGTTGGTGGCTGGCGCGCAGCGAAGGGCCGTTCGCGGCGGCCGCGGCCCATTGGCGGAGCCTTTTGGGCGCCGCGCTGGCTCTGGGCCTGCTGTGGATGAGCGCACCCCAGTGGGCTGCTCTCGTCGCGCCGGATGCGCGCAGCCACGTCGTCCTCCTGGCGCGCACGGTCGGTGAATGGCTCTGGCTCATGGCACTGCTTGGCCTGGCTTATCGGTTCCTGGTTCGTCCCAGCCAGTTGACTCCCTTCGGCCGCTATGCGATGCCGTTCTACGTGATGCACCAGACGATCATCGTGGCACTCGGCGGCTTGTGGCTCGGGTGGGAACAGCTTCCCTGGCTGAAGTACCTCACCATCGTTGTTGCGGCCGGCGCAGGAACCATGCTCTTATGTCTGCTGTTGGAACGCCTGGCGTTGACCCGGTGGGTACTGGGGATGCGAGGTGTGACCGAGAAGTCAGGACCCCGAGTCGGACCTGAGCTCGATGTCGCCAAGGAAGGCACGGCATGACGGTCCGGACGGAATCGCGCGTGCCTCGCTGGCGCGCCTCTGCGTTGCTAGCCCTGGCAGCAAGCGGCTGCGCAACGACGCTCGAACAAGGCGAGCTCGAGCGTCACGTGTCCGGCTCGGGACGGCCGGTCGTGGTCTTTCAAAGCGGACTCGGTGACGGACTGGGCGTCTGGTCCGCGGTCCAAAGTCGCCTGCCCGGCAACATGACCGCGGTTGCGTTCAGCCGGCCGGGCTATGGACGCAGTGCCGGGCACGATGGAGACCACAGCCCCTGCGCCGCGGCGAGCGAACTGCGGGCGCACCTGCGCCGATCCGGATTCGCACCGCCCTACGTGTTGGTCGGTCACTCCCTCGGGGGTCTCTACCAGTACGCATTTGCGAAGCTCTATCCCGACGACGTCGGGGGCATCGTGCTGCTGGAGCCGACTCACCCTCAGCACTGGCCGCGTATGCAGCAGGAGGCACCGGCCATGGCGGTGGTCGTGCGAACGGCACGGCTTGCCGCCTTCTCCCCGACGATGCGGCGCGAGTTCGACGACCAGCAGCGCTGCCTGGACAGCCTCAGCGCGTTGCCAGCGCCGCCCGTGCCGACGCGGGTGCTCGTGCGCGGGCGTTTCGTCCCTCCAGAAACTGGCGCGTTCGAGAACATGTCACGCGCTCTTTGGCGCGACTGGCCGGCGCTGCTCCACACGACCGCTGTCGAACCCGTGGAGGGCACCGGCCACTACGTTCAGAAGGACAAGCCAGCGGCCGTGGTCGACGCAATCCGGGCGGTAGCGACGCCCTTGCAGTAGGGTTCAGGCAGCGGTCGGAGAGTTGACAACCTGTCTTCTCTGAACCTGCACGTGGGTCCGTTGTACCGGACACACCTCCAATGCCCGCTCCTGGCCGGCTCCGGGAGGCTGCGAGCGGCTGCTTCGGAGGTGGGAAACAACGAAGAGGCGGGATTGGCTGGAGGGCGGCTTTGGAGAAGCTCGACAGCCCGGTTTGGGTCGCTATGGAAAGCTTTCCATAGCGACCCCTATGCCTAGCGCTCAACTATGCGTAGGTCCGCTGCGCCCGGCGGGATCTGCGCTGGCTCGAAGGCCCTGGCCGGGCGTGCGGTGCTTTTCATAGTTACAGCGTCTGCAGGAACTTCATCAGATCATCGCTGGCGCGGAAGCGCTTGAGCTTGATGTCTGGCGCTTCCAGCCGGGCGAGTGCTTTCTCCTTCATCTCCAGGTTGGCCTCGACGTAGCGGTGCGTCGTGTTCGTGCTCTCGTGGCCGAGCCACAGGGCGATGATGTTGAACGGCACGCCGCTTTGCAGCAGGTGCATGGCCGTCGTGTGCCTCACGGTGTGGGGCGACACGCGCTTGGTCTTCAGGCTCGGCTGGTCGGCCGAGGCCCTTTGGACGGCCAGCGCCAGTCGCTGCGCCACGTTGCACCGGGTCATCGGATGCCCGGATCGGTTGGGCAGCAACGCAGCCGAGGCGCGCAGTTGCGGGTTGGCGCGCAACCAAGCGCGGATGGACGCCGCGGTGGACTTCCACAGCGGCACCGATCGATCCTTGCGACCCTTGCCCTGCAGGTGCACGCAGGCCGCGCCGTCCAGCACCACGTCGACGACGCGCACCCCGACGATCTCCGACACCCGCGCGCCGGTGTTGTACAGCAGGCTCAGCAGCAGATGGTCGCGCTGCGATGTCCATTCGGTGCCGGGCTGCCCCAGCACGGCGATCATCTCGGGCCGGGTCAGGTGGCCCAGCAGCGGCCGCTCGAATCGCTTCATCGGCACGGCCATCACGCGCTCGACGGCGTGCAGCGCCGTCACGTCGCGCCGGCCGGCGAACTTCAGGAACGCGCGCAAGGCGGTGAGCCGCAGGTTGCGGCTGCGCACCGCGTTGTGCCGCTCGCGCTCCAGGTGCGCCAGGAACTTCAGGACCAACTCGGGCGTGATGTCCATCAGTTGCATGGCCGTCGGCGTCTTGCCGAGTTGCTCGGTCGCGTACCCGAGGAACAGCGTCATCGCGTCGCGGTAGCTGGCCACCGTTCGCGGGCTCATTGCACGCTGCGCGACCAGGTACTCGGTGAAGAACTGCTGCACCAACGCCGGGAAGCTTGGCGGGGATCCCTTCCGAGGGTGGCGGGCCTCAGGCATGGCTGAGCTCCGGCATGCACGACTCGAAGCGCTGCGCGGCCACCGCCATCAGCTCCGGCACCGCCTGCAGGTACCAGTAGGTGTTGGTCACCATCGCGTGACCGACGTAGGTCGACAGCGCGAGCATCGCCTCGTCCACGTCGATGCCCTGCTGCTGCCACAGCAGGATGCGCCTGACCACGAAGGTGTGGCGCAGGTCGTGGATGCGCGGCGCGTGGTGCATGCCGCGGTTGATCCACCCCAGTTCGCTGCGCAGCTTGGCGAAGACGTTGTCCACCTGGTGAACGCTGATCGGCTTGCCGAACAGGCGGCCCCGGGTGCCGATGAAGAACGGCGCCTCGTCGTCGCGCGACGCGCCGGCCACGTCCCGCGTCCAGCGGTAGCGCCCCAGGGCCTTGGCGGTGCTGGGATGCAGCGGCACCTGGCGCGACTTGGCGAACTTCGTGCGCCGGATCGTCAGCAAGCCGCGCCTGAGGTCCACGTCGGCGATGTTCAGCGACAGCGCCTCGGACAGGCGCAGGCCGCAGCTGGCGATCAGGCCGAACAGCGTCTCGTAGACCAGACCTCGCAGGCCGGGACTGGGGCCGAGATCGCGCGCCGCGGCCAGCAACTGCTGTACCTCGTCCGGGCTGTAGATGTGCGGCGCCTGGCGCTCGGGAAGCCGCCCGAAGATCGTGTCGTCGGGGACTTCAGTGGCCGGCTCGAACTGCTGCATCCAGCGCGTGAAGGAGCGTAGGTGCTTCAGCCGCCTGGCCCAGGTCCGGGGATCGACGCTGGCGTGGCTGTCCAGACGCGCCCACTGGGCCATGACCTCCAGGGTCAGGGGACCACGGTGGCGCGTGCGCCGGACGTACTCGGCCAGGCTGCGCAGGCTGTAGGCGGGTGAGCGCAGCTGGAAGCCCAGCGTGCGGCGTTCCGTGAGGTAGCGCTCCACGAGCGCGGTCAGGCCGATCGTCATGACGCCCTCCCGCTCGTGGCAGTGGCGGAGATCCCGGGCCACGGCAGGGCCACTTCGACGAGGCGGCCGCTGTCGAGCTTGGCGTAGATCAGCGTGGTGTTCAGCGAGCGGTGCCGCAGTACGTCGGCCACCTCCTTGAGCGAGGCGCCGCCGGCCAGCAGGCGGCTGGCCATCGTGTGACGCAGCAGGTGCGATCGCGTGTGCGGCAGCCCGGCACGCGCATAGGCTTGGCGGATGGTCTTGCGCACAAGGTCCGGGCCGATCGGCCGCTCCCGCGGTGTCATGTGCCGCGCGAAGACCATCCGGTGCCGGGTCTTGGGCCGCTCGTCGCGCAGATAGGCGGCGATAGCCTGCCCGGTGGCTTGCGGCAAGGGCATCACGTCTTCACGCCGGCCCTTGGTCCGACGCAAGGTGATCGTGCCGGCATCCCAGTCGATGTCGTCCAGGCTCAGGCGCGCGACTTCGCCGCTGCGCAGGCCGAGATCGAGCGCGCAACGCACGATGGCGTCGGCACGCAGCATCGACGGACCGCTCTGGCCGAGGGCGGCCTCGAGCTGTTCCACCTCGGCCGGCTCCAGCGACTTCGGCAGCGAGGACTGCTGCCAGTTCGCCGGGTACGCCACAGCGCCGACCAACGCATGAGTGCGGTCGCCCAGCGTCGCGCGCCAGCGGAAGTAGCCGCGCAGCGCCGAGACGACGACGCCCAGGCTCGACGGCGTCTTATAGTTCTTGGCCTGTGCGGCGAAGAAGCGACGCACGTGCTCCGGCGTGATGACATCGAACCGAATGGCGTCGTCGCCGAAGTGCTTGCGCAGCAGGGCCTCGATCAGGCGCAGCGCGCTCTCGCGGGTGTTCGGCGCCAGCCCTCGGACTTGCTCCATGTACTGGTCGTAGCGGCGCAGCTCCTGGCCTACCGCGGTCATGTCCAGTGGCTCGGGCACGATGGCGCCGGCGGCGCGCAGCACGACGAGAAGGTGACCCAGTGCGGCTCGCACGGTGTCTGGGTGACGGGCACTCGTCGTGCAGCGGCAGGCGGGAAGATGATCCTCTCGGAACTCGGCCACGAGTTCCTCGCCAACGTCGGCCAGACGCTTGCCGGCCTGCTTCATCCACATCGACAAGTGCGCCACCGCCGCCTCGCAGTTGCGCACGTAGCCGGCAGCGTTGCCGCGGTCGAGCAGGTACTGGCGGTAGGCCCGCGTGTGGCGCTCCAACGGCGCGCAGCCTCGGGCGGGGCCCGAAGGAACGGATCGAGTCGGACGCTTGGTGCTCATGGCGGTCTCCAGGTTGAGGAGCCGCCAGTGCACCCGCCGGCAAGAACTATGTATAGCCGCTCACGGCATCGCGCTCGCGGTCACCGCGTCCCGCCTCGTCACCGGCGATCCGCCGCGCGACAACTACGCATAGTTGGGCGCTTTGCATAGGGGTCGGGTGCCGCCGACCAGAATCTCGCCGGCGGCAGCCGCTTCGCGTCGGTTTGCTGACGTTCGACAAGAATCCCGTCCGCCGGCGCTCTCCCGGACTGCGAGTGCGATCATGACCAGCGGCGAGACTCCCCTCCAATCAGCGGATGCCGTCACAGACGGTCAGCGAGCCAGCTTCCGCACTTCGACCCCCGCCGCGGGATGTCACGTAGGAGAGCGCCACTCTCACAACGCGTTGAGGAACGTCATCAGTTGATCATCCGGCCGATATCGTCCGGATCGTCCACGGTGAGGCGTGCTCTTGGCAAGGACCTGCTCCTTCAATGTCAGATCGGCGTCGAGATAGATCTGCGTGGTCTCGACGGACTCGTGGCCGAGCCACAACGCGATCACGGAACGCCCCGTACCGGCCTGAAGCAATTCAACCGCCGTCGTATGCCTCAAAACGTGGGGGGTCACCCGCTTTCGAGCCAGTGACGCGCAGGTCTTGCTGGCGGTCGCAACGTGCTTGGCCACAAGGTACTGGACCCCGTCCGCGCTCAAGCGACCTCCGCGGGCGCTTGGAAACACCACCGCGATCTCGGGAGCCAGGTCCCTGCGCAGCCAGTCCTGCAGGACTGTTCGGGTCTGTTTGGCCAACGGCGTGCAGCGTTCCTTGCGCCCCTTGCGGATGACATGGACGTGCGCGCCGCCGTCGAGCTTCACGTCGTCGCGACACAGCCCGGTCAGTTCGGAAAGGCGCAAACCAGTCTGCACTGCAAGCAGCAACAGGGCATGGTCGCGCCGCCCCGACCAAGTGCTCAGGTCAGGGGCTGCGAGCAGTGCATCGACCTCCGCTCGAGTCAGGTGGCACACCTGCTTGCGCGTGCAGCGCTTGCCCGGAATCGCGAGGACACGCTGGATCTGCGCAGCGCGGTCCGGCGTCTCGAATGCCGCGTACTGGAAGAACGAGCGAATGGCGCTCAAGCGCAGGTTTCTGCTGCGGGCCGAGATGCCTCGCTTGTCCTCCAGTTCATGCAGGAAGGCAGTGATGAGGGGTGCCTCGACTTGCTCGAACGTCAAATCACTGGGACGTGTTCCCAGGCGCTTTTGTGCGAAGCGTAGTAGCAACCGGAAGGTGTCGCGATACGAGGCGATCGTATGTGGGCTGGCCTGTCGTTGCTTCATGAGCCTGCAGGTGAAGAATCCCTCAAGCAAGGCAGCGAAGTTGGCGGTGGCGGTTGTCATGGCCGTTCCTCCCAGCGCTGTTCGAGACGCGCGAGCGCGTGTCCCATTAGCTCGGGGCTGGCGCTGAGATACCAGTAGGTGTTCTCGATGCACACATGGCCCAGATACGTCGACAACGCGGGCAGGCGCCGCTCGACATCTTCGCCGGCGCGATACCAGCGCAGCAAAGTCTCAAGCGCGAATCGGTGGCGAAGATCGTGCAGGCGCGGCCGGGGTGCCCCGACGGAAGCATGGACCTCAGCCTGATCGAGCAACTGGTAGAAGGTTCGATGTATCGAGCTCGGCTCGAGGGGTGTTCCTCTGCCGGAGACGAAGAAACGACACTGCGGGGAGCCGCGAAGGAAGCGATCGCGCCGGGCCCGATAGCGCGCGAGCTCTGATGTCGTCGTGTCATCGACCGGGACCAACCGTGACTTGCCGAACTTCGTCTGGCGAATCGTCAGGACGCCCTGGTCGAGGTCCACGTCGCCGACTTCAAGGCGAATCGCTTCGCTCAAACGCAGGCCCGTCGCAGCGAGGAGGCCCAAGAAGCAATAGTAGGTCCAAGGGCGTAACCCGTCGGCGGGTGCCAGCCTCCGTGCGAACCCCATCAAGCGCGCAAGCTGGTCGGCGGAGTACAGATACGGTTGACGGCGGCGCAGGCGCGAAGGCACTACGTCCACCGGCGGGATCTCGGTCGTTGGATCGCTCGCAATGTGATGGCGCGCGAACCCGCGGAGGTGCCTCAAACGGTTCGCAATGCTTCCAGTGCAGGTCGACGGCACGATCAGGGCCCATTCCAGGGCCATGGCGGTCGTGATCCGCGTGACCCCTCGCTCCTCGAGAAAGGCGGCAAACTTGAACAACGAGCCCTCGGCATCCCGCAGCTTGAATCCAAGGGTGCGTCGCAGGGCGAGGTAGTCTTGAACGGCTTCTCGCAGCGGCTTCATTGCACACCTCCCGGCCAGGGAGCAGCCACTGAGCGCAGTGAAGCCATGTCCACCTTCGCGTAGATCATGGTCGTGCGTTGCCGACGGTGGCGCAGAACGTCACCAATCTCGGCCAGTGACGCCCCTCGGCGCAGCAACTGACTCGCCAGCGTGTGCCTGAGAGCGTGTGCGCCCTTGCATGGCGGATCGAGGTCGGCGCGGCGCAGCGCGCGGCGGACGACGCTCGCGATCGCCGTGCCACTCGCGAAGCCTTGGCGCGGCGCCTGCGATCGCACGAAGACGTGGCGGCACGAACACGGTGGTCGCCCCTTACGCAGATACGCGGCCAACGCCTCGCCAACCTCGTGTGGTAACGGCAGTCGATCGAGCCGCGTCTCGCCGTTACGAATCTGCAGTTCGCCCGTGCGCCAGTCGATGTCCTCCAGTTGGAGAGCGGCAACCTCGCCCGCCCGAAGCCCGAGCCGCGCGAGCAACACGAGGATCGCGTGATCCCGGCAGCCGTTGGCCGTGGTGCGGTCGCAGTGCCTGAGAATGCGCCGGACGTGATCCTCGTCCAGTGCTCTCGGGATGGACGAAAGCGACCAGTTGGCCGGCGCCGGAATGCACCTGGACAGGTCGGTGCTAATCAAGCCGATGCAGTGGGCGAAGCGCAGAAAGGATCGCAGGCAGCCAACCACACGGCCTGCCGAACTTGGACGGTACGCGCTTGTTACGCGTCTGATGTGCTCGATGATGTCCTGTGCGCCGATGTGCTCCAGGCTCGCCTCATCCCCCGCGAACAATGACGCCAGGAGGCGTCTCGCTTCCATCCGATTGGAGTGAATCGTCGCAGGAGCCAGGTTGCGCTCTTCGCGCATGTACGCTACGTACCGGGCCTCCAATTGCTGCGCGGGCGTCAGAGGTCGCGCCTCGGTCGCCACGACGATTACTCCGCTGTCGGCGAGATGCGCCATCAACCGCAATAGTGTCGGGCGATCTTCGTATCTTGGCACTCTGCGGCGCTTGCGACCACGGAGGAATGCATCGACGTGCCCCGGCTTGAGTTCGTCGGCGGCGATGCGACGCCGCGCCAACCAGCGACTGTAGTCACCGACCAGCCACGCGGCGCGACGCAAAGAGTCGTTGGAATACCCCTTGGCTACCAGCGTACGTATAAACGCATCGATGTGCTCGCCCAATGGGCCCTCATGCATTCGAACTTGCGCCCACAGGCGCACAAACAGCTCTTCCATGCCGATCTCCTTCCGTGGCGACGTGCCCCGGCAAGGAGAAACCTATGCTGAGCAGGCGCTTGTGGTCGCGCGACGGGGCGTACCGCGCGTCCTGCCGCCCGGCATGGCTCTACCGACATCACCTACCGTGGCCATCGACGTGCATGGAGTCGAGGTCGATGACCACGTCGGCCATCGCCGCAAGTTCTGGCGTCTGCGTGATGAAGTACTCGCGTTCGTAGCCGCCGAGGCGCAAGACCTCGCGCTTCATCGCCATGAACATGCGCTTGTGTTCGGGGTCGAGGGGTCCGTCTGCCTCATCAGAGAACAACGTCGCATAGCGCCGCCCGGAATGCTGTGTGAGGTACAGGGCGATCGCACGAGTCATGCAGGCATCGATCCAGGTCCGTTCGCCGCCGCTCATCAGGCTGATGCTCTTGCTCGCGCCCGAAGTGAACGCGGCGGACCGGGCCGTTCTATGCCGTGTCGCACGGCATGTTCCCGGGGGGCAATCGCAGGCGGGATGCTGATCGCTCGACCCCTGACTCGGCATGATCGGGCTGCCGGCATAGTGGATCTCATGCCGCTCTCGGCATGAGATCCAGACCCGCTCGCCGCCGCTGACGAGCTTCAGGCTCTTCGATTCGTCCCGAGAACCGTCGTGCACGATGATGTCGAAGTCCTCGCGAAGCTCGCCCTTCCCGTTGGTCGACTGCGTGATCACCTGCAGCGTGAACCGCGGTCCGTAGCAGGCCAGCAGCAGTTCGTTCGCCAGCGCGGCGAACGTCGGCCCCGCGTCGTCGATGTCCAGCGCGATCACGCCGTCGTTGCTGAGGCACTTGGCGAGCAGCGACCAGGTGGCGAGTTCGTCCTCGACACGCTTGGCGGCGCGGATCGCCGCCCCTTCCTTGGCCGCGATCTCAGCCAGTTGTTCGCCAAGCGCCTTCGCGCGCTCCTCGCGCTGCCGGGCGCAAGACTCCGCGGCCTCCGCCGCTGTTGCAGCCCGCGTCGCACCCTCGACCTCCTGCCTCGCAGTGTTCAGCCCTGCAGCATCCAGCGGCGGGGGAAGCAGGGCGACCTGTTCGGCGCTGCGGGTCAATGCTTCGTCGCGCACCACGGCAATGCGGCTAAGCTCGTCCTGGACTCGCGTCCGAGCTGCAGCGATGTCGGTACGTTCGGCACGCTCGTCCTCCGTCTCCGGCGCGGCCTGCTCAGGCAGCGTGGCCAGTTCCGCAGTGTGTCCATCGATCGTCTGTGCCGCACGAGTCACCTCTTCCCGGCGAGCGCACAGCAGCTCGATGTCTCGCAGGCGCTGTTCGGCGGTCTCGAGCATCTGTTCGGCCTGGTTGCGCAGTTGCGCCTCAGCGGGCAGCGCGTGCACCGCCGTCTCGGTGTCGGCGATCTCCTGCTGTGCAACCCGCTTCTTCTCGGCCAGACCGGTGAGCGCCACGTCCGCCGATGGCAGCAGCGCCTTCGCCTCGCGCGCGTCACCGAGCAGTTGGCACTGCCCCTGGATGTCCATGCCGGCACACGGCACATGAGAGGTCAGGCCGAAGCGCCGCTGCAGGTCCGCATGACGCAACGCGATCTGCCCGGCCTCGCGGTCGATCGACTCGACCTCGCGTCGCCGCGCCATAAGAGTCGCCTTGGCCTGCTCCAGCACGTCGACCCGTGCCTGCCGCCGACCCACGATGGCCTGGCACCGGGCCACGACACGCCGCGCAAAGTCCCGGCGCGCTGCCGCGCGCTCGACGCTCTCGCGCAGCTGGGCCACCGTAGTCAGCACCGCGATGTCTTTCACCAATTGCGCCCGCCGCCGACCTTGCGCCTGGCACCGCTCGACGATCCGCTGCTGGAGGCTCGCTTCGCGCTGCTGCAAGCGCGGCAACTCCTGGGACAGCCGCTGGGCCGCCGCATCGTGCTCCTCCTTCGCCCGCCGGGATTCGTCGGCGAGCGCCCGGCGGCGAGCCTCCGTCTCGGCGGCGCCAGTGTGCTCGGCGGTGACTGTGGCCAGCTTCTGGCGCGCAGCGTCCAAGCTCGCGGCTGTCGAAGTTCGTTGGGCCGTTGCCGCAAGCAAGGCCTGTGACGCACCGTCGAGCTCTGCGAGGCTGCGCCGCGCGCCCGCCGCGTCCTCCTGCGCCCGCGCCAGTCCCTGCCGCACCACAGCCAGACCGGCCTTGAGCTGCTTGACGACGTCCGCCGCGAGCGCCCCTTGCTGCCGTACCTGCTCCAGCCCGAGCAGATCGGCCAGCAGCGTCTTGATTTCCGCGTTCTTGAACGCCGACAGCGGCCGCTTCCCTTGTGCAGAAAAGACCGACGTGAAGAAGGTGTCGGCCGGGCACAGGATCTCTGCGACGACCTTCTCGTACGTCTCGACCTTGCCGTCCGACACGGTGCCGTCGCGGAGCACCACCGGCGCCCAGCCGGGCCCGCTGTACTCGAAGAGGAAGGCCTCGGTCTTCTTCTTGCCGTTGACCCGCAACACCAGCTGGCTCTTGTAGCGCTTGCCGCCGTGCCGCCAGACCAGTTCCTTGGTGCTCTCGGGCAGGAAGATATGGTCGTAGAAGGAGAACGCGCCCAGGCCATCTGCACCGGCCCGCGACGGCATCACGAGGTAGGGGTGTTAGGTTGCATTCGCGAGTGTCAACAGAGTTGGCTCGCTCGACGCCACGACCTACAGTTGTTCATGCCCGAGGAGCCCAAGCCTCTTTCAGAGGCGAGTAGCCCGGTGCGTCCCGCGTTTTCAGCAGCTTCAGCGGGGGTTCGACATGATGGTTGCGCGCCGATCTCGCAGGTCGTTCAGTGCCTCGACGTTGACACGGCTTCGTCAGATGCCGGCCAGCGACGCGCTCGCGCTGCTAGCCACCCACGTCAAGCCCGATTCGACCTATCAGCCCCTCAAGGATGAGCACAGCCGCCGCTGGCACGCCAGCACGGCACGCGGCGAGTTCGAGATCCTGACCACGGGCGTCAAGTGGTACGACACACGCGCGCACGCCGGTGGCGGCGGAGCCATCGACCTGGCGATGCACTTGCTCGGCGTGTCGTTCGTCGACGCTGTGAAGCGCTTTACCGCGAGGTAAGAGCGCCGTGGTCCAGATAGTCCGCAAGGCTTCGCTGCCGAGTCCGGCAGACCTGCCGGAACCCTTGGCGCAGCTTGCAGCACAGGCTTTGGCGACTTCGCTTCGCGAGCCGCGTCCTGCCGGTTTCCCGCTTCTTTTCACGAAGCAGTGGCAGTTGATCGAGCCCGCGGTCGCCTTCCTGCATGAGCACGCGATCCAGCGCGCGCACACCGCCGACACGCTCAGAACCTATACCGAGATCCTCTACGACTGGTTCGACACGCTCGAGCAGAACGACATCCCTTGGCACAAGGCGGATGCTGTCGACCTGGTTGCCTATCGCAACCGCATGATGTCGCAGCCCAGTCCGCACACCGGACGTGCGTACCGGACGACGACCATCAACCACCGGGTTCGCGGCGTGCTGCGGTTCTATGCTTGGGCGGTCCGCGCGCATTGGCTGAGCGAATCGGCGCTCGCGGACAAGACCCGCGACTTCGCTGTGTCGAGGCGGTACTCGCCGATCCGGACGCGCTACGCTGCGGACACCGAGCGCAGCATCTTCGTACTGCGGCAATACGAACCGCTGCCCCGCCCGCTGGTCTCCGGGCAGGCTCGCGAACTGCTCGCCTATCTCGCCCCGCCGTACGATCTGATGGCCCGCTGGCAGCTGTACACCGGGCTGCGGATCAGCGAACTCCTGCGGCTCGGCGTCGACGACATCAACGGCCGCCCCACCCCGCTCACGGCGCATCACACCATCGAGATCACGCGCAAGGGCCGCAAGCCGGGCTACGTGATTGCACCGGCCAGCCTGCTCGACGAGACCGATGGCTACATCTCGGGGCTTCGCTTCGCGTGGCTCAAGCGCGCGCGACGCAGGGGACGCGCCGCCCACCACCCGGCGTTGTTCGTCAACGCCCGCGGCGCACCGGTGAGCAAGAACGCCTACCAGCGCGCCGTCAGCCGGGCCGGCCTGGCCTGCGGCTTCAAGGCGACGACGCATCTGCTTCGCGCGACCTTCGCATGCATGCTGCTGGCCCGGCTCGAGTACTTGGCCAGCGAGGGCGCCAAGGTCAATCCACTGCTCGTGGTGAAGATCCTGCTCGGGCACGAGCACATCGAGACCACCGACCGGTACCTGCGTGCCGTCGCCGTCGACGCCTGCGTCCTCAAGGACGTGCTGGACACGCTGCTCGCGGGCAGCGCAGAGCCGTGAGTTCACGGCGCCCGCCGATTCCGCGGACCCTGGCCACCAGACCGCAGGCCGGAACGGGGCACGCGCCACAGCCGGCGCGCCACGACGCGGCTCGCCTGGTTCGCCACACGCTCATCGACTTCTCGTCGTTGCCGCTGCCAGCCGACGTGCGCCTGGCGCTCGCCCAGGCCTTCTGGGGCCATATCGGGGGCCATTCGGATCGCAGCATCGCCTCGTACTGGAAGTCGATACTGCCCTTCGCCCGGTTCGCCGCCGAATCGCAGTCCCTCAGATCGGTCGCCGACCTGGACCGCGCGATGCTGGTTCGCTACATCGAGTGGCTCAACGCGCAACGCTGTGCCGACGGCAGGATCTGGGCCCTCACCACGCAGGCCGCCGTCTATGGGGCATTGCGCCAGCTGCTGCGATGGCTTGAGCGGTGTCGGCCCGACTTGATCACCAGCATCGATTACCCCTTCTCGCCGTTCCCCAACAAGGCCGCCGCGCGGGCATCGCGCTCGACGCTTTCCGGTCGGCAGCTGCGCGCCATCCTCCAGGCCTGTGAGGATGAGATCGCCCAGATGCGCACGGCCCGCGAATCGGCTGCCCGTCAACGCGCCGCCGACGCAGACAAGCCCGGCACTCTCGGCTGGATCCTCGAACAGATCGATCAACGCCACGGAGGAATCATTCCGGACTGGCGCACGACCCAGGCCAGCGGCAATTTCTGGCTGCAGAAGGCCGTTCGCCGCTACGGCGGCGCCAAGCAACTGGCTCCCCTCCTGTACCCGCGCGCGGTTTCGCTGCTGCCGTACTACCTGGCGATCCTGATCCACACGGCCGGCAACCCCGAAGCCATCGCCGACCTCACTCGCGACTGCCTGCAGCCCCTGCCCTTGCTCGATGACCGCGAGTTGCTGGTGTGGTTCAAGGCTCGCGCGTCGCGCATCCAGCGCCGGACCTTTGACCGCGCCGACGCATTCGGGCCGCCGGCCCTGGTACGGGACATCCTGGCCTGGAACGAACGGCTGATCCCGCTGACCCCTCCCCCGCAGCGCAACCGGCTCTTCGTGTTCAAGGGGCAATTCACGGTCAACGCGATGTCGATCATCACGGTCCACCATCAGCTCGGCGCGTTCTGCGATCGCCATGGCTTGCCGCACTTCGCTCCGGCGAGCATCCGGCCGAGCGTGCTGAGCTGCTTCTACCGCGCCAGCGGTGACCTGCTGCGCACCAAGGCCGTTGCGAACCACGCCAGCGTCGCCACGACGGTTCGTTACGTGCAAACGCCCCTGGTCGAAGCACAGAACCGCTCGCGCATCGCGGATCTTCAGGGTGCATTCATCGAGCACATCGAAGGGCGGTCGGGTCCGAGCCAGACGCGGTGCGACGCTGCGCCTGAACCATCGCCTCCCCCACGCGGCCGCGGTGTCACGCTGTTCGGCTTCGACTGCAAGGATCCATTCGCGGGCATCGCACCCGGTACTCGGCAGGGCGACCTCTGCGTGAACTTCATGGGCTGCTTCACCTGCCCGAACGCCGTCATCACGCCCGACCCGATGTCGCTGGCGCGCTTGCTTCAGGCGCGCGATCACCTGCGCGCCGCTGCGGCGACCCTGTACCCGGCTCGTTGGGAAGTACTCTATGCCCCGCAGCTGAGGATCCTGGAGGAAGACATCCTCCCGCGCTTCGGCTCCCGCGAGCTCGACGCCGGCCAGAGGCTGCAGGCGCAGCTTCCCCCGCTGCCTGACCTGCGGTGAGGTCGCGCCATGCAACCACGGCGATCCAGCGCGCTGAGAACTTCGGCCGGCACTACGCTCGGCACCTCTGACGATCGCCCATGGTTCCTGAAGAACTCGCGCTGGGAGGATTCGACCTGGATCCTTGCGCCCACCAATGCGCTCGAAGAGAGGCTGCCCGTGCGCCTGCACTGGGACTTTTCGGTCGAGGATGGCTGCAGTTTCACCGACGCGCGCCATGCCCCGCTGCTGCAAACCAGCAAGCGGCTGATCGCCCTCATACGCGGCCGCTCGCTGTACACGGGACTGCCGCTGCGGCCGAGTTCCGTCCTGAACTTCTTCCACACGCTGCGCCTGCTGGTGCGCTGGATGGACCTGGAAGGCCTCAGGCGCTTTGCCGACCTCGATCGGCCGGCGCTGCTGCAGTTCCAGCACCGGCTGTCGGTGTCTCCGACGTCCAGGCACTCGACACGCGCCGCCTCAACGGTGCAGCGGCACCTCGCCTTGTTCAACTACCTCTACCGCTGTCGCGCCGAACTCGGCGACGGTCTTTCGTTCGACCCGTTCCCGGGGAGCAACCATCACGAAGCCGCTGGCGCCCGGGAAGGACTGCGCCGGCCGTGGCCGTACACGCCGGACACTGTCTCGGTGGTGTTGCTGCAGGCCGCCGTCAAGATCGTGACGCACGACGCGGCGCATGTCCTGCAAGCCCGAGAGACCTATCGGCGCGTGATGGCGAGCGCAGCCGCGCCGCCCCACAGCTCAGCACCTGTCGGCCGGGCAACGAGGGCGCTGCGTCGGGCACGCGAGGGTACGTCGGGCGTCGAGCGGCCGGTGACGTCGGTGTCCGAACTCGTGCGGCGCATCGACATGCTCTACGCGGCGTGCTTCGTGGTCCTCTCCTACATGGTCGGTCCGCGTGTCAGCGAGATCCTCCACCTTCATGCCGGCTGCGTGCGGCGGCTGGTCGGCGATGCGGCCGGCGCACCCGTGAGCGTGATCGTCGGCAGCATCTTCAAGCGCCAGCCCGGCTACGATGGCTGTCCCCATGAATGGGTCGCACCGCCCGTGGCCGTCCAGGCGATCTCGGTGCTCGAGGCGCTGTCCGAGCCGCATCGCGCCCTCACGGCTCGCCCGGAACTGTGGCTGCGCCGGCGCCGTGGCAACGGCGCGTGGGAGTGGCACGAGGTGCAGCCCGAACTGCTGGAGATCGCGTCGGCCCCGCGCGTCAGCCATCTGCTGCGGCGCTTCGGCGCCGCGCTCGGCCTGTCGCACCTCGACAAGCCCTGGAGGCTGACGACGCATCAGGGGCGCAAGACCTTCGCCAGGTTTGCCGCGCTGCGCGACCGCAGCTGCCTCTTCGCGCTGGCTCAGCATCTTGGCCACCGCGAGCGCGCGCAGACCGACCACGGTTACGTCGGCAGCGACTATCGGCTCAACCAGGAGATCGACGCCGAGATCCTCAACCAGTCCGTCGCCGCGTGGGAGCACATGCTGGCGGCGCCCGGGCTCGGCGGGCGCGCGGGCGCCGAGATCGTCGCCAAGCGCCCGCGCTTTCGGGGCAGCCGCATGAAGCAGGACCTCAGGAGCTACGCCCGCTTGCTCGTCGACGCCGGCTTGGTGCTCGGCGTGTGCGACTGGGGCTACTGCGTCTACCGCGAGGAACACAGCGCCTGCCTCGGCAACGCGACCGGGCCCAATCCAGCCCGGCGCGAGCCCTCGACCTGCGCGCGCTGCCAGAACTTCGTCGTCTCGGCGCAGCACCGGCCGTACTGGCTCGAACAGGTGCGACGCAGCGAGAGGCTTCTCAACGAACCCGCCCTGCCGCTGCAGACGTTGCGCATCGTCCGCGCGCGCATGAACGAGGCCCGTGGCCTGCTGCGCGCGCTCGGCTCGGACACAGCCGAGGAGACTGATCATGCCTAGGAAGACGCCCGTCAGCTCCGCAGAACCGCCTGCTGCCCAGCGCCTGCATGACGCCCTGGCGGAGATGGTTCGCCAGCACGGCGCCGGCCTGTCGCCGCGCGAGCTGACCGCCAAGGCGCTTTGTGAGTCGGCCGGCATCTCGCGCAACGCGCTTTACCGGTACCACCGCGACGTGCTGCTGGCGCTGCACGACGCCCAGAGCCGCCACCGCGATCGGCCCGAGGCTGCGAAGCGCGTCGCCGCCCAGTTGCGCCGGGAGAATCGCGAACTGCGCGAACACCTCGCCAAGCTGGCCGCGCTGGTCGACCACTACTTCGCGGCTTGGCAAGAGACGCGGCTGCAGCTCGAGCGGCGCGATCGGGAGTTGGCCGACCTGCGCCGGATCCACAGGCCCCAGGTGATCCCATTGCAGCGCTCACCCGGGAACCGGAGTTGACCTTGACACGGGGACAAGGTCTACGCTGCAAGCAATGGGGCAGTGGTGTCCCGTATGGAGGTCTGCGATGAACTGCGACCTCGGATCGAACCTCGTGCTCGCGCGAGGACTGTTGCGGCTCTTCAAGCTGGCCGTGATCGATGGGCACCGTGGCGTAGCCGACCAACTGCTGTGTGCCCTGGAACGACTCGCCCGAAGCGATCCGGGATGCGAACCGATTCTCGATCATGCCTACCTGTGGAGCGTCGGTGGGCACGCCGGCGCAGCGCGTCTGCGCACGCCAGGGCCCGGGCCGCAGTGATCGATGCCGCTGCGACGCCATCGGCTACGCCAGCGACACGCACCGATCCGCATCGCACCCGTCCGCCCTCAGCGCGTCGATGTCGATCACGGCGTCCGCCATCGCCGTCAGCTCGGGGGTCTGCGAGATGAAGAACTCGCGCTCGTAGCCGCCCAGGCGCAGCACTTCCCGCTTCATCGCCATGAACATGCGTTTGCGCTGCGGATCCAGTGCGCCGTCTGCTTCGTCGGTGAACAGCGTCGTGTAGCGGCGCCCGGTGTTGCGGGCAAGGTACAACGCGATCGCCCGGGTCAGGCACAGCTCCACCAAGGTCCGCTCGCCGCCGCTCATCATGCTGACGCTCTTGCTGTCGCCGGTGTCGCCGTCGTGCACGACGATGTCGAAGCCCTCCTTCTGCTCGCCCTTGGACGTTTCCAGCAAGGTGTGGATGGACACCGTGAAGCGCGGTCCGTAGCAGGCCAGCAGCAGGTCGTTCCCCAGTGCCGACAGCGCAGGCCCCGCGTCGTCGATCGCCAGCGCGATCAGCCCGTCGTTGCTCATGCAGCGCGCGAAGAGGCTCCAGTTGCCCAGTTCATCCTCGACGCGGGCGCAATGCGCGCGCAGGCGTTCGCGACGTTCATCCAGCACGCCCTCTTGCTTGGCGACCTCGTCGAGCGTCTGCGCCTCGCGCACCGCCGTGAGCATCGACTGCTCGGCTGCGGCGAGCGCTTCCCGCGCGGCGCCCAGTGCCCGCGCAGCCTGCGCGACCTGCTGCTCGTCGAAGGCGGGAGGCAGCGACCCGAGCGCTTGATCCAGGCGCGCCAGCGCCGCGCCGGAGTGCGTGGTCTGAAGATCCCGTTGTTGCCCGATCGCCGCTCGCGCTGCGGCGATCTGTTGGCGCTCCGCGCGCTCGTCGGCGGTCTCGGCGGCGGCACCGTCACCCACCTCGGGCCCCAGCGCCTGCAGCTCCCGCTCGACCTCGACCAAGGTCGCCTGCGCCTGCGCGCACGCCTGGGCCTTCGAGCACATCACGGACAAGCGGTTCACCCGCTCGCGTGCGACGGTCTCGTGGAACTCGGCCTGCGCCAGGGCCTGCGGCGCGCCGGCCAGTGCCTCGTAGCGCTGGCGTGCGTCGGTGAGCTCCCGTTTCGCCTCGGACTTCTCGCCGGCCAGCCGAGCGACCTGCGCCTGGGCGTTCGGGATCAGCGCCTGCGCCTCGCGCGCATCACCCAGCAGCTTGCAACGCCCCTGCAGGTCCGTGCCGGCGCAAGGCACCTCGCCGGTCAATCCGAACCGGCGCGCCAGTTCCTCGGCCTTCAGCACGGCCCGACCCGCGTCCCGTTCGATGCCGGCGACGCGCTGCTCTGCAAGACGTACCGCCCCCTGGCACTGCGTCAGCTGATGAACCTGCTCGCGGCACGCCTGCGTGCGTGCACTGCGCTGCGTCTGCACGCGTTGCGCCAGCGGCAGGCGCCTTTCGGCGTGCCGCACCGCGCCGGCCTCGGCAAGCACCACCAGGCATCGCTGCCGGGACTGGCCCAAGGCCCGCCGCCGCTGTCGTTCCTGCTGCAATCGGCTGGCGACCCGCTGATCGAGGCGTTCCAGCCGCTGCTGCTCGGCCTGTTCCTGAGCATCGAGCGCGCGCAGCGCCTGAGTCGCGCTTGCCAGCGCGGCTTGCCGTTCGGCCACGAGCTGTGCCCGCCGGGCATCGGTAGCCTGCGACTGCTCGCGTTCGACCACCACGCGGGCGTGCCGCGCCTGGGCGGCCTCCAGGGCGGCCTGTGCCGCCGTCTTCGCGCGCTCGGCCGCCGACACACGATCGTCGGCGCCGTCGAGTTTTCGGCGCACCGCGTCGAGGCGCTGATCCTCCGCGTCGAGCCCGGCCAGTTCCTGACGCTGGGTTGCCAGTCCCGCTTTCAGCAGGCGGACGATTTCTGCGGCCTTCTGGCCCAGTTCCTGGATCTCCTCCTGCCCGAGCAGGTCGGCCAGCAGCGTCTTGATTTCAGCGTTGCGATAGGTGCTGAGCTGCCGTTTGCCTTGTGCGGCGAACACCGAGGTGAAGAACGTCTCGGCACTGCCGCAGAGGCTCTCGACGCAGCGCGTGTACGTCTCCACCCGGCCGTCGGACTGCATACCGTCATCGAGTTGCACCGGCCGCCAGCATCCGGCATCGTCGAGCGTGTGCAGGAACGCCTCGGTGCGGCGGCGGCCGTTGAGGCGGATGACGATCTGCGACCGATAGCATCGGCCCTCGTGCGCCCAGGTCAGGTCCTTCACGCTCTCGGGCAGGTAGACGTGGTCGTAGTAGGAGAAGCCGCCCGCACCGGCCAACGCGACCCGGCTTGGCAGTCCCATGAAGGGCGTGAGGCAGTCCATGATCGTCGACTTGCCGCTGCCGTTGGCGCCGACGATGGCGATCAGGTTGGCGCCGTCCGCCAGGCGCTCGAGGTCGAGGGTGATTTCGTCGCGGCCCAGGCCGTCGCGGATGCCGCGGAAGCCTTTGAGGGTGAGTCGGAGCGGCTGCATGGGATGCCTCGGAGTTGATCTCCGATCAGGCTCTCATGGCCGACGGCGCCTTCAACGGTTGTCAGGGACGACCGTTCACGAGCTTTGCCGCAGGTGGCGATGCTCCGCGACGTTCCTTGTTCAAGTCCCGCTGAGCTCAGCCGGCGCAGCACGACAGTTGCTTCACGTCCTTGGTGAAGGTCTGCGCCGCGAGCTTCAGGGCTTCGACCATCGTCAGGTACGGGAACAACTGGTTGGCGAGGTCGTGCACGCTCATGCCGGCACGGATGGCAATGGCGGCGGTCTGGATGACCTCGCCGGCTTCGGCGGCGACCGCCTGCACGCCCAGCAGCCGGCCGGTGCCCGCTTCGGCCACGAGCTTGATGAAGCCGCGCGTGTCGAAGTTGACCAGCGCGCGCGGCACGTTGTCGAGCGTCAACGTGCGGCTGTCGGTCTCGATCCGCCCCTGGTGCGCTTCGGCCTCGCTGAGACCAACCGTCGCGATCTGCGGATCGGTGAACACGACAGCCGGCATCGCGCGCAGGTCCAGTGCTGCATTGCCGCCAGCCATGTTGATCGCCGCCCGCGTGCCTGCGGCGGCCGCGACGTACACGAACTGGGGCTGATCGGTGCAGTCGCCTGCGGCATAGATGTTCGGTGCGCTGGTGCGCATGTGGCCGTCGACCACGATGGCGCCCCGACCGTCCACCTTCACGCCGGCGCCTTCGAGGTTGAGCGCGCCCGTGTTCGGCGTGCGTCCCGTGGCCACCAGCAGCCGGTCGGCGCGCAGTACCCCGTGGTTCGTCATCACCACGAATTCGCCGCCAGCATGAGCGACGCGGCTGGCTTGCGTCTGCTCGAGCACCTCGATGCCTTCCTCGCGGAACGCGGCGGTGAGTACCTCGCCGATGGCTGGGTCCTCGCGGAAGAACAGCTTGTTGCGCGCGAGGATCGTGACCTGGCTGCCCAGGCGCGCGAAGGCCTGAGCGAGTTCCACTGCGACGACGGACGAACCGATCACAACCAGCCGCGGCGACGTCTCGCTGCTGGCCAGCGCCTCGGTCGAGGTCCAGAACGGCGTGTCTGCGAGGCCAGGGATCGCCGGCACCGCCGCGCTGGCACCGGTAGCCACCAGACAGCGGTCGAACGGCACGACCCGCTCGCCGCCGTCGCGTAGGGTCACCGTCAACGAGTGGGCATCCGTGAAGCGCGCCGTGCCGTGCACGACCGTGATGGCCGGTGTGCCCTGCAGGATGCTCTCGTACTTACCGTGGCGCAGTTCGTCCACCCGCGCCTGCTGCTGCGCGAGCAGCCGGTCGCGCAGGATGATCGGCTCGGCAGCGGAGACGCCAGCGTCGAACGGGCTGCGTCGCCGCAGGTGCGCGACGTGCGCGGCGCGGATCAAGATCTTGGACGGCACGCAGCCGACGTTGACGCAGGTGCCGCCGATCGTGCCGCGTTCGATGAGCGTGACCCGCGCACCGCGTTCGACCGCCTTGAGCGCCGCGGCCATTGCGGCGCCGCCGCTGCCGATGACGGCAACGTGCGACGCATCGCCGCCGCTGCGCTCCTTCTGGCCACTGCCAAGCCAACTGCGTGCCCTATCGAGGAATCCGTCGCGCGACGGACCGGAGGCAGCCTCGGGCACGCGAGCGCGATATCCGGCGGCGGCCACGGCCGACACGAGCTCCGCCACGGGTGTGTCAGTCGCAAGGGTGAGGCGCGCCGTTCCGTTGGGGTAGGACACTTGCGCCGAACGCACACCAGGCACCTTCTCCAGGGCCTGGCGAACGTGCGCGGCGCACGACTCGCAGGTCATGCCGCTGATCGCGAGTTCGGTCATCGGAATGCCTTTCTGGTGGAGTCGCAGCGTGAAGGCTTCAGGCGTGCTTGGGCGGGACTGCGCAGCCATCCGGACCGCAGCGCCGGTTCGCCGGCGAGACGAAGTCCCACACCGACACCGCGACCATCGTCGCGAGGCCCACGTAGAGAAGCTTCTCGGCCACGGTGAAGCTGGCGACCAGCACGATGGCGGGGCCGACCATGCCCAGCACGCTGCGGTGCCACTGGCGGTGGTTGAACCAGCCCAGCGCGTTGGCCAGCAGCGCCAGCGCCGCGAACAGCGGCAGCAGCACGGTGACGAACACGGCCTCGAACTGGCTCAAGAAGCCGAGCCCGAGTGCTGCGCCAAGGCTGGCCAGGGCCGGGAAGCAAGCCCCGCAACCCATCGCCGAGACGATGCTGCCCAGCGCTCCGGCCTTGTCCGCGACCCGCGTCATGACGCTCATATTGTCCTCCTCGATCGCTGCGGCTTCAGCGCTTGACGGTGGACGGATAGCCCGCGTTCTCGGTCGCCGCGGTCAGCTTCTGCACGTTGGCCTTGGCATCGTCGAAGGTCACGATGGCCTGGCGCTTCTCGTAGCTCACGTCGACCTTGCTCACGCCGTCGACCTTCGAGATCGCCTTCTTCACCGTGATCGGACACGCCGCGCAGGTCATGCCCGGCACGTCCAGCGTCACGGTCTGCGGCGCTGCCTGGACACCGGCCGCGCCGGACATGGCGAGGGCCGCGATCAAGATCAGCTTCTTCATGGAGCACTCCTGGTCAGTAGAACAGCGGAAGGACATAGGGGAAGGCCAGCGCGATCAGCACCAGCACGGCCACGAACCAGAAGACGGCCTTGTAGGTGGACCGCACCTGGGGGATCGCGCACACCTCGCCCGGCTTGCACTGCTGCACCGGTCGATAGATGCGACGCCACGCGAAATACATGGCGACAAGCGCAGCGCCGATGAAGAACGGGCGATAGGGCTCCAGCGCCGTTAGGTTGCCGATCCACGCGCCGCTGAAGCCCAGGGCCACCAGCACGAGCGGGCCCAGGCAGCAGGTTGACGCGAGGAACGCGGCCAGTCCGCCGGCGAAGAGCGCACCACGCCCGGTCTGCGATTCCGTCATGCACTTTCCTCGGTGTGTCGGGGACACGATGGCGTAAGCTTATTTCCGTACTCATGTACGGAGTCAAGCGGGATGGACAGCGATCAGCAGGGACTGACGATCGGGGCCGTCGCCAAGGCGGCCGGGGTCAACGTGGAGACCGTGCGCTTCTACCAGCGCCGCGCGCTGCTACCCGAGCCGGACAAGCCCTACGGCCGCATTCGGCGCTATGAGGCGAAGGACGTGGCGCGGGTGCGGTTCGTGAAGGCCGCACAGCGCCTTGGCTTCAGCCTCGACGAGGTTGCGGGCTTGCTGAAACTGGACGACGGCACGCACTGTGACGAGGCGAGACAGCTCGCCGAAGCAAAGCTCGGCGATGTGCGCAAGAAGCTGAAAGACCTGCGCCGGATCGAGTCGGCGCTGGCCGTCCTCGTCCGCGACTGCTGCTCGATGCGGGGCAAGTTGTCGTGCCCGTTGATAACCACCCTGCAGAGGCAGTGAAACAAGTGAAACGCCGCGTGTTGGACGATTGTTGACGCAGCGAATTCAACATAAGGGGTGCAGGTTGTCCATCACCGTGGTCTTCCCGCGCCCGTTGCTGCCCGCAATGGCCACCAGTTGCGCGTCACCGACCAGCGCCTCGAGATCGAGCGTGATCGTGTCCCGACCGAGACCGCTGCGGATCCCCTTGAAACCAGTGAGCGTCAGCGACAGCGGTTGGTAGCCGTCGCTGGACACCGCGTCCGCTTGCTTCACTTGATCGTCCATCTTCTTGCTCCATGCACGGCCGCCCATCGACCCGCTTCGAACGAGTCTCCGGCCGTCTTCACTTCCTTCAAGACCTGTCCGCTTCAGAACAGCTCCATCGCCTCGGCTTCGCGCAGGGCTTCCGCCACACGCCCGTCTCCGGACGGCGGCGGCGCCGTCTCGTCGGGGGCCGGCTCGGTAGTCGGACCGGGTTCCTCGTCGCCGGCCAGGATCGCATTCGCGATCTGAGCGGGTTCGCGGTGGGCCAGGGCCTCGAGGCGCTCGATGAGCGGACCGTCCATGCTGCCGGTGGCGCGTGCCCACACCCTCACCTTCTCCTGCAGTGACGACGCGCGCGAGATCCCTGCCGCCCTGCTGCGCACGACGGGAACGACCCGCCCTTCGAGCTGGACGTCGGCGGCGTCGCCCAGGGCCCGCTTGATGGCCTCGCGGTCCACGCTGCCTCGTTCCTCTTCACCCACCTGCCACCGCACCCGAACGTAGGCGCCGGCTACGTTCACGTCACGAACCGCCGCGGCGATCTGCTCGGCATCCGGCACCCCCTCGAACACCAGGTCCACGGTGCGCCGCGCTGGCGTCTCGACCAACTGGAATCGGGCCGCCGCCGCCTCGACCTCCCACAGCAGAAAGCCCTTGGCATCGATCTCCCCGTGGTGGAAGCGGCCGATCGAGCCCGCATAGGCGATCAGTCGCCCGCCGTCGTCCCAGCACTGGTGCTTGTGGATGTGCCCGAGCATGAAGGCCTGGGTACCTGCGGAGAACAGGCTCGTGGTGGTGAACTCGTGGTCGAAGCCCGCCATTGGCACGCCGTGCTCCGTCACGCAGCCGGTGACCGTGCCATGCGCAACGCCGATCGTCGGCACTTGCGCTGCCCGCGCGGTTCGGTTGATCGACCCGTACCCGGCCAGCAGCGCGGCCAGTTCCTGACCGACCGCTTCCGCAGCCTCGGTCGCGCCGACCGTCGCTGCCACGACCGCCTTGTTGACCGTCGGGACGCAGGTGAAGATGGCCCGCGCTCCGGCGGGGACTGCATCGAAGCGCCAGGCCTGCGAGGGCACCCAGCGGCCATCCTCCATCAGCGCGACCTGGCCGAGGCGATCCGCCACGAACACCGGGTGCCGGCCGCCGAGCAGCGGAAAGATGGCCAGGGTGCCGGGAGGCTCGTGAGAGAACGTCCCCTGCAGCATCAGCACTGGGCAGTGGTCGGCGAGCCGCCGGACCTCGCGCGCGAGGCGCTCGACCGCCGGGCTGTGCACGTCGAGCGCGTGGTCCGTCGAGTCGCCCGAGATCACGGCCGCATCAACGCCGCGCCTGATCGCCTGGTCCACCGCGAAGCCGAAGCATCGGCCCGCCTCGTCGAGGTTCTTCCCGCTGAAATGCAGGTCCGAAAACTGCGCCACCTTGATCATGAGAGTTCCTTCCGTCGGTTGTGCGTGAGCGTCCTGAGCACCCGCCGCCAGCATCGGCCCGCGGCGCCAGGCTTCAAGCGCTGGCGGGTCCAGCGGTGGCGCCGCCTTGCACGGCGCCGACCGCACTCAGGCCCAGACCTCGAGCTCGCCCTTCACCTTCTCGACGAAGCCGGCGCCGTCGTCCTGGAAGGGTGTGAGGTCCTCCAGTGCACGCTTGCGGCCACCGGCGGCCTTCTTCCAGCCTTGGCCCCAGCGCTTGGTGGCGTAGCGCTCGTAGCTCTCCGCATCGACACCAAGCGCCGCGGCGGCATCGAACAGCCACGCCACCTCCTTGGCCTCGACACCGGCGTCCGCCGCTGCCGACCTGCCAGCCGGCGGCGCCTCGCCGCGCTTCGGCTGGGCGGAGCGCGCAGGCTCGGCCCGCGCCGGCGCCGCCGGCCTGCTCTCGGTTGACGCGCCGGTAGAGCGCTGGCCGCGCTCCGCGGCTTGCTCGACCACGGGGGATGGGCTAGGGACCTCGATCACGCCGTCTTCACTGACCACCTGGACGGTGCTCGTCCCGCCACCATGGCCCTGGAGGACGTTGGCCGCATCCGCAGCGCGAAGCTCGAGCGCGTCGAGGTCCTCGTCGTGCCGCAGCAGTGCGGTCGGATCCACCGGCGCCTCGAGTTCAATCAGCCACTGGGCCACGCGGGTTGGACGGCCTTCCTCGTCGATCCGCGAGACCTCCACCAGGCGCTTGCTGATGTAGAACGGCGTGCGCTGGCCGTCGAGGAAACCAGAGATGCGGCCGCCGCGCATGAAGCCGATCGTCTGGAACTTCTCGATGGCCGCCTGCATGGCGTAGAAGCTGTTCGTCGGCAGCTCGAAGGCGCTGATCGACTTGATGCCGGGGACGAAAAAGATGAACCGGCCCGACAGGTTGCACTTCTTGCCCTGGTACTCGGCGCAGCTCTCGGGATCGCACAGCCCGTTGTTCTCGGCGCGCAGCGTCACCTTGCGCCCGCCGAAGATGCGCACGACGCGGCGGCCCGCGCCTGGCGCCGGCGGCTGCTCGTAGGTCTTGCAGTACCGCGTCTGCCCGTCCTCGGAGTACTCGGACCAGAAGCGCCGCTCGCTGGACGTCCAGGTCACCAGCTCATGCGGCATGACGTTCTGCCAGGCATCGGCCGGGAACACCACCGGGAAGCGATACAGACGCTGGACACCGTCGCCGCGGTCCTCGGCATACAGGTCCATGATCTGCCGCGCGAGTTCGGGGTTCGGGAAGTCCTCGCCTCGGACGGTGAAGTAAGGGACGTTCTTCGGCGTGAGCGGGTTCTTGAGGTCGGGCAGCGCCGCGGCGAGTTCCCGTTCGATCGCGTCGAACCCCTTGCCCTGCGCCACGCCGGCGTCGTAGATCTCGCGCGCCTGGCCGGACTCGGCCGCTCGCCGGGTCAGCACCTTGATGCCGGCCCGGATGCGACCGCCCACCGGGATGCGCTGCGCCGAGCGGCCCAGCAGCGTGGGGATCGCCACCGCGCCGCCCGCGGCCGGGACCAGGCCACCGCCCTGCCCGTTCGCCTTGCTCTGTGCCATTGCGACCATTCATCTCTCCTTCGCAAGTTGGTGAATGTGGAGATTCATGGTCCCGCCGGACTCGGCTCTTTCAAGTCCTCGGTACGGGCCGCCGCTGGGCGGGTTGCGCGACCACGCTCGATCACGACCTCGAAGTCGGGCATGCCGCGCATGAGGAGCCCACCCCAGCGCTTGGTCACGATCCGCCTGTCCAGGATCGTCACGCGTCCTCGGTCATGGATCGTGCGAAGCAGCCGCCCCAGGCCCTGCTTCAGCCGCACCGCGGCCTCCGGCACCGTGATCTCGATGAAGGGCGACCCACCCCGCGACTCGACCCACTCACGCCGCGCCTCTTCGAGCGGCGAGTCCGGCACCGAGAACGGGAGCTTGGCGATCACGACGTGCGTGCAGTACTCCCCTGGCAGGTCAACGCCTTCGGCGAAGGTGCTCAGGCCGAACAGCACGGACCGATCGGCGCGGTCGACGGCTGCGCGGTGCCGCGCAAGCATCTCGCCCTTGGGCATCGACCCCTGCACCAAGGTGACCCGCCTCAGCTCCTCGGGCAACTGGGCGTAGACCTCGCGCATCTGTCGTGCCGATGTGAAGAGCACCAGCGTGCCGAGGGTCTCCACGAGCGCCGGCAGCCGGTCGCTGACCTCCCGCGTGTGCTGCTCTGCGGCCGTTGGCTCCGTGCGCATCGCCGGCACCACGAGCTGCGCGTTCTTGCGGAAGTCAAACGGCGACTCGACACGCAGGAAGGCCGGGCTGTCGAAGAAGCCGAGGCCGGACTGGCGCAGGAACAGGTCGAAGGTGCCGCAGGACGTCAGGGTGGCGGACATCACCACGGCACCACTTGCGCGATTCCACAGCAGCTTGCGAAGCTTGTCGCCGCCGCTGATCGGCGACGCGCAGACCAGATAGTCGTCAGGACGACCTCCTTCGTCATGCCGCTCGATCCAGCGCGCGATCGGCGGCGCATCCTCCGGCTGTTCGGCCAGCGTCAGGTGCCAGGTGTCCACCAGGTTGTCCAGCCTCACCACGTAGAAGCCCAGCACGGACAGGACCTGCGTGGCCAGCGTGCCCACACTCGGCGCCTTCTCGAGGACATGCTCCCTGAGCGAAGCGAAGGTCTTCTGGAACTCCTCGCCGGCGGCCAGGACCTGCCCACCAGCCGTCTCGCACCAGTCCGGCAATGGCCCGGACTTGAACCGGCGGGCGCGCTTCTCCTCGAAGCCGTTGGTGCCGTGGATCCGGTGGTGCAGATCGCGCAACGCCCGCTCGATGCGTTCGGCACTGGCCCGGCTGACGCGGATCAGTTGCTCGTCGAGCCGCAGTCCGAGAACCGCATCGCGCACCGCGTTGCACGCCCCTTCCAGCCAGTCGATCGCACCGCGCAGCGCATGCCTGGCCGAGAAGTGCTCCACGGCCTTGGCGGCGAGGCTATGAGCCTCGTCGAACACGTAGATGGTCTCCTGGGGCGGCGGGAGGACGCTGGCCCCATCCATGTCGATGGCCGACAGCACGAGGTCATGGTTGGCGATCACGAGGTCCGCCTCCTTGACCCGCTGCCGCGCGGCTTGGAACGGGCAGCGTGCGAACTCCGGGCACTTGGAACCTGCGCAGCCCTGCCGATCCGTGGTGACGCGATCCCACACCTCGTCGACCACGGGCAACGGCAGTTCGTCCCGATCCCCGCTCCATCGACCCGCGTCGAAGGAAGCCAGCAACTCCCTCATCACTGCCACCCGCCGGGGTGCGTCTTCGGCACCGCCGGGGCCGCGCTCGCCCGCAAGGTCGAGGCCACCCTGCCCCGCCAGCTTGCCCTCCGCCTGCAGCTTGGCCGTGCAGGCGTAGCGGCGTCGGCCCTTCGCAACGGCGAAGGTGAAGGGGATCGGCACCAAGCGCTGCAGGCTGGGCGCGTCCTTCTCCGCATACTGGTGTTGCAGCGCCACCGTCGAACTGCTCACGACAAGCCGCTTTTGCCTGGACTTCGCCATCACGAGCGCTGGCACGAGGGCACCGAACGACTTGCCCGTGCCGGTACCGGCTTCGACGATCGCGAGGTGGTCGCCGTTGCCCGCCTGTTCGTCTTCTGCGCGGCACCGCGACAGCGTGTTGGCCACCGCCGCGATCATCTCCATCTGCGGCCTTCGCGACTTGAAGCCCGGAATGCCCTCTCGCAGCGCGTCGACGCACTGGCGAATCAGGTGCTTCTCTTCCTCGCGGACCATGCGGCCAGCCTACGGGTCATGCGTCTGAGCTCAAGGGCCGCTCGCATTGGCCCAGCGCCAGCCGATCGCGAGTCGCGGCTGACCCAAGGGACCTCGCGTTGCCCCCGCTCAGGGCCTCGTCGGGAGCCTTTGCCGCGGGCGCTCGAGCCCCGCGGCTCACCATTGCTATCCGACTTCAGAGACGCGCTGCCCTCGCGCCGCGTCAGACCCTGCAAGGGCTGTCCTGGAACCCGCACGCGGCGGCAGCGCAGGCAAGGCCTGGTCGGTGCGCCACACCCACGCGTCGTCACCCGCGGCCTGAACCGCCTTCTCCTTGGCGCTCTGTTCCTTCGGGTCAAGGAAGGCACTCACCACATGCAGCGGGAATGGCCCGCCCTCGGTATCGAGCAGCAGTGCGTTCGGGAAACAGGCGCCGCTCTTGGCGTCGAAGCGCAGCGGCTTCAAGAAGGCACGGCCCTGCCGCTGCAGTTCCTCGACCAGCGGCAGCTCATGGAGGCCGTCGAGCGGTATCCACTGATCCGAGACCAGGGTCATCGACAGCGAGTCCACCTGGTAGAGGTGCTCACGCTTGGCGTAGATCAGCGCGGCCATCACGACCATCGGCTTGCGCTCCAGATCGGCGTCACGGGCCTGCAGGGTGGCCGCATAGGCGCGCTCGGCGCGCTCCCAGGCTTTGTTCTCCATGTACAGCGGCACGTCCGGCATGTGCTTGACCATCAGCCTGCGCCCGTAGGCGCTTTGCTCGGCGCCGTTGAACTGCCCGATGACGATCGCCATCTTGTAGGCCACGTCGTCGCCCGGCGAGAGCAGCATGGCCAGCTTGCGCCGTCGCCGCTCGCCGATCTCTTCCTTGTCGGCGACCCGGAACGGCTCGGGCACGTACAGGCGCTTGTCCAACGTCTCGCCCTTGAGCGTCAAGCCGGCGGCCGCAAGCTCGAGGTACTTCTTGATCACGCCCTGCGAGCGCCTTCCCTCCATCGCCGGATACCAGCGGTTGAGCCCGGCGCGGTGGTAGAGGAAGTGCAGCACCGCTCGCAGGCTCATCCGCTTGCGCGGTGCATTCACGGCGGGCGGCTCGCCGTTCGCCTCCCCTCGCGGCATTGCCTTGCCAGAGACCCTGGAGAATGGGAAGTCGGTCCGGATCTCCACGTGATCGGGGTTGTGCTCGACGATGGCCTCGCCGACGAGCTCGCCCAGGCCCGAGAGACCCGGTTCCGGCTCGAAGGACTGGCAGGTCGGATGGTGCATGTCCCCGGTGCCCGGCATGCGCTTGACGACGTACTCGCCATGCTTGGCGATGTACATCTCCACCCCACCGCGAACGCACATGCAGCGCGGACGCTCCGAGCTCTCGTACACCCTCGACAACGCCTCCTGCAGGCCCGGGTCGGTCGCCAGCAGCGTGACGCCCCGGATGAAGTACTTTGCTGCGTCCATGGCAACCTCCTGGGCGTCTGCGGCCACGATCGGGCCTACACGATCTCGTGGGACACGAGGTCGAGCGGCATGGGCGGCAGCCTGAGCAGCCGTCGCACCTGGCGTGCCGACCGCAGCCCAAGCAGTTCCCGAAGCTGGGCCCTGTCCGCACCCTGGCGATCGAGCGAGAGCGCCACCTGCCTGCGGGCCTGCTGCGCCGTCATGCCAACCCATCCGGCGCGCGCGAATGCCAGTCGCAGCGTCGCTTGCAGATACTTGGAGGTGAGCCGCGAATCGGTCGGTGACCGGCGGGTGATCAGGAACGGCCTGCCCGCCTCGGTCAGGAACAGGCGGCTCTTCGGATCGAGCCCTCGGAAGCGCCCGGGCTCGCCGGTGCCCAAGCGCCGACGCAGGCGCTCTTCCAGGTAGATGTCGATGCTGGCCACGGCTCGCGACGAGTTGAAGTACAGAGGTCGCGCGATGCCGCTGGCCGCCACCTCCCCACGCAGTGTCGAGAGCCGCCGCACGTTGCCGTTCTCATCCAGGTAGTCGCCCACCTCCAGCAGCGCGAGTTCCATGGTCTTGAGGCCGGTGCACAGCAGCGTGTAGATCAGCGCGATGTCCCGGTTGGCACTTCGGCAGCAAGAACGCAGGCGGCTCGCCCCGGCAGCAACCTCATCCGCGTCCAGCACGACTCGGCACGGTGGCGGCGCTGCGCCTACATCGTGTGCGCGCGCGGCGGCCATGATCGTCTCCCGCTCGCGGCGGATCGCGACCAGGCTGTCCAGCCAGTCCACCCGGATCGAGCCCAGCGCGCCAGCCTGCTGAAGCCTGCGCAGCAGGCCTTTGATCCGACGCTCGACCGTCGAGCGCGCGACACCCAGGTCGGACGCCACCTCCTTGTAGCTCCGGCCGCCTTCGACCACGCTGATGAGCAGGCTCAACGAATCTAAGGGTAGGCGCCCCATGGACTGATCTCGACCTGTGGGTTGAACGTCAGGCAACGCCGTCGATGGGCGATCTGCCGTGGCGCCAATCGTCCCGAAGATGGCGGGCGCCTTCAACCGGAAAGGCGGCTCGAAGTCCCCCCGGATTTCGGGCGCCGCGCAGGCCAAAGCGACAGATCCGCCGCTGCAGGTGCGGGGCGGACGAGTGACGGATGGGCATGCGCCGTGCGATGCCCCTTTTCGGCTGCGCATCGTTGATTCATACTGACCATGCGATGGGCATTTCTGCCCTTGCCGCTGTCACCAGCGTTCCGGCCTGGCTGGCGTTTGCGGTCGTGACCCGCACTTCAATCTGCCTGCGCCCGCAGGCCACCCTCATCCTTCGCCGGCATCTGCCGGCTCAGCTGACAACCCAGCGCGTGCCGCCCAGCGGTGGCGGCATCGACGGGTCGTAGGCAACTCACTGCGGGGCCTCACCGCACATCCCCAACCCGAGCTCGGGCGACACCCCGAGTCGGGTTCGCTCGTGCTCATGCGCTTAAAAGGAAAGCGACATGAACCACGATTCCCTCTGCTTCGCTCTGGCGCCCTGCCAGACCAACGACGGCGACGCGCGCATCACGGCGAGCATCGTGCCCGCCGAGCAGCGCATGGACTTCCTTCCGAAGCACTTCGGTGCGCGGGCGATGATGAAGTTCGAGATGTCCGTGTACGACTGGATGGGCAACCTCTGCCCGTCCTATCGCGGCGGCTACTGGAACTACGTCGAGCTCTCCAACGGCGGTGCGTTCATGTACCCGGCTGGCGTCGACGCGTTCGAGTTCACGGTCGAAGGCAACGGCTTTCACGGCACCGTCAGTGCCGAGGTGGCGGGCATCATCGCCACCACGTTCGCGATGAACGGCATGCTTTGGCGAGGCTGGGACAGCCTGAACGCGAAGTACGAGCTGCTGCTGGAGTTCATCGGCGAACACCCGGATGCGATGACCATCCGGCGTGCCCTGGACTAGGGGGCCGCCATGCTCACCCATCGTTGCAACAGGTTCGTCGTCCTTCTGACGGGCATGCGCCACTACACCACCGAACAGCTCCTGGCGGTGATGCACGAGCGGCGCTACCCGCCGTTGTTGCGGGTGGCCGCGCTGCGGTGGCTCATCCATTGGGCTCCGTTGGACATCACCAAGGGCGCCCCTTATCTGCAGCGGCGGCGCTACGTGCGCCAGCACTACCACGTGTAGCCGCCACCAACCTCAATCCGAAGACCACGGCCTCCAAGCCGTGGCCTTCCGCTCCACCAAGGAGTCAGACCGTGTACATCCGAACCCCGCGGATCGGTGCCGTTTGCTCGGCCGACCCGAACGACATCCAAGCCCTTGCTGGCGACTTCGCCTACGAGCTGCGCCAGTTCATCAAGACCGACCGCGATGGCGAGCGTCGTCGCGCCACGTCGGCGGCTATCGACGCCTTCAACAGGGCAGGCGCCGACCCTGAGGCCCTTCAGGCCTTCGTTGACGGTGTGGGGCTTGAGGCCATCCAGGCGTATTGCCTGCCGTTCATGAGCTTCTCGCTCGCGCCCTCCGGTGACTACGGCTTCTGGCCAGACCTGGAAGGGCTCGAGTGCGCGGCCCGATCAAGGGAAGGCGTCATCAAGGTCAACGCTGGCGACGCCTGGCCACCGCTGTGGTCGGGATCAGGCCGCGACATCCAGTTCGTCATGGAGGTCAGCGACCACGGCAACGTGACGCTCTACAACCGCCGGCGAAACGAGATCTGGAGTTGCGTTTAGCTGCGCTCTCTACATCTGTGTTCAGACGCCAACGCGAACGAAGGAAAAGGCCTTCGATCGAGCCCTTTGGCCTGCAAGGGATGCTTGGCGGGGCCGGTCTTCGCAGACCGGGTCCGCCTCTTTTTCTCCGCCTGTTTCGCAGCGATAGGAGTCAGCGATGGCCGGCCGGCGCATTCGCGCTCAGCGCCATCAAGCAGCCGTTCGACACGCCTGCGAGCCAATCGCCGAAGGTCGGCCTGCTAGCGAAGCAGGGCACAGGGTGAGCGGCTCGCATGGCCGATCCGGCAAACGAGTCCGCTACCTCTTCTTCGTCTTCTTTTGAAAACTCAGGACTCCATCCAGTTCCTGCAGGCCACCATCGTCCTCCTGCGCCACCGAGCCACTCCACACCTTCACGGGTTCGTCTGGGCCGCCGTCCGGCTCGAACCACAGCAACGAGAACGTCTCTTCAAAGGTCGGATAGTGCTTCGCCATCTCGGTCAGGTCGTAGCCATTGGGCCAGTCTCGAAACCAAACGTCCTGCGCGACCCGTGAGTCTTCGCCTGACCACTCGCCCTCTTGTACAAGCCGATGGGCAACCGATCCGGGCGGGATCGGTGACCTCATCTCGACCCAGGCATTGAGGTCGCGCAGAGCCTTGGAGCGCGATGCGTACCGTACTACCGTCGCGTTCATGAACACGAAGGCGCACGGATAGTCTGTGACTGCGGCTAAGCGCGAAGCGCAGGCAGCGAAGGAGACCACGTACTTCGAGCGCAAGCGTTCGATCAACTCGAACGAAGGTTGGTCCTGGTCCACGTCGCGCTTGAACGCGTCGAACGGCATCAACAGTTCGGATGCAAAAATGTCGCACGCGATCTCGTTGTCGTCGCGCTTGGCATAGGACCAAGCTGGGGTTTCTTGATGATTCGAGGCAAGGCCCAGCACGAGATGGCCCACCTCATGGCAAGCCGAGAATCGCTGGCGCTCACGCCGCTCCAACTCGTTGACGACGATGGACGACTTTCCGTCCCGACGGGTGAGCGTGTAACCGGACTCTCCCGGGCTCATCTCCTCGGTCGTGAGCTTGGCGTTGACCTTCCGCGTGTAGACAGTCAGATCCTTGTCGATGTTCGACAGATCGAGCCCTGCCATGAACTGGCGCGCCTTCAGGCGGATCGCCAGTTCGTCTATCACTCGTCGTCCTCGAGTGCCTTGCGGACGCGCGCTGCTATGGCCTCCATATCGGGCCTTCCGGCCCCGCGGTGCCGCATCGTTGCGCCCATCTCGAACATCTCTGCCGTCAGGTCGGTGCCAAGCACATGCTCGACCCAGTCGGGGTTGACTTCATTGCTCATCATGAACTGGGCCATCTCGACCTCCCGCGGTTTCGCCTTCAGCACCCGCAGTAGCCGTTCCATCAGTTCGCTCGAAGGTGATTGCTTCTCCCCAGTCTCCAGGCGGTAGATGTAGGTGTGGTCGATGTCGGCTAGCTGACCGAGCTCCCGCGATGACAGGTCTCGGGCCTCGCGCAACTTTCGCAAGAGCATCCCCAGGCCGGACTGCGCCATAAAGGCTTCCTTCCGCAGAAAAATGCGTGTAAAGTGTTGTCTGTGCAGGCAACAGGCCCCAAGATCACCTGGGGATCACAGATCGTTGCGTAGACTCTGCTCGTTGCCCGCACAAGCAGCAACTATGCCACTCAACCCCCTCTTCTGCAAGCAGATCCATTGATAGGAGCGAACCATGGCTAAGAACAAGCCTATCGGCGACAACGCTCGTGTCGGAGCGGTCCGTGACCGCTCGCAAGTCTTCAATCCGCTGACGCAGACCTGGACGAAGCGTGACGCCTCGTCCGGCCGGTTCATGGACCAGAAGGCTGACGGCGATCCGTTCAAGGGCGTCCGCAAGGAAAAACCTGTGAAGTAAGCGCGGCGGGTCAAGACCGCCTTGTGTGGTCCCCCGCCCACCCGTGGAGACCATATGCATCGGGACTTTTCCATCGAACCGCCTCGCCGCCGCTTCTCGGTTGGCGCTTCGGCCAGATTCTTCTATCTCGGCGAGGCCATCGCCCGCGTCTACGAGCCAACGCAGACGCAGTTGAGCGACCTGGATCGCGCCTATCAGAGCACCGGCGAGTACCTGGTGACCTGCCCGGAGTTCGACGGCCTGCTGTACCTCGTGCACGCGCACGGCTCGCGCCAGTTGGGCACCATGGTCCGGCCGATGGAAGAGTTCCGCGAAGGCTTCGACATCGACTTGGCCGCGTGCCTGACCCGTGAAGGTCTCCAGCGATATGGCGGCGCCGGTGGCCCGGCGCGGCTCATCAACGACCTCTACGCCGCGCTCAAGCGGTACGCCGACCGTCACGACCTGAAGATCGAGCGTGATGACCGCTGCGTGACCATCACCTACGCCGGCGGCATGAAAGCCGACTTCGCGCCCATCATTGATGACGCGTCGCACGTTGTGCTGCACGGCGAGACGCATGGATGCATCCCCGACCGTGACCTGCAGCGCTACATGTCCACGAACCCCCGCGGCTACTGCCGTGCGTTCGACTCGATCGCCCAGGTTGCACCGGTCTTTGAGCGTCGGGTTGAGCTCAACGCCACGTTCGAGTCGCTGCGCAAGTCCGAACTCCTGCCTCTGCCTGATGCCGATGAAGTCTTCGCCCGCCTGTTGTCGCGTCTGACGCAGCTCGCGAAGATCAACCGCAACATCGCATTCGGTGCACCCACAAGCGGAGAGAACTTGGCGCCGCCGTCCTGCGTCGTGACCACCCTGGTCGCGAACGCCTACGCGATCGAAGCGCCAAAGCCCCACGACGGGCCGATGGACCTGTTGCTCGACATCGTTCAGTTGATGCCGCGACTCATCAAGCGGTTACCGATGCCTGACGGCAGCGAGTTCTGGTATCTCGACAACCCGACCGCGCAGAACGACAACCTGGCTGCCGGCATGAACACGAAGGCGAAGCAGCAGGCCTTCGACGCGTGGTGTGAGCGCCTGGTCGCGGACCTTACTTCCCTCGTCGACGCAATCGACCAGGGCGCTGGGATGGACGTCATCGCTCGTGCTGTCGAGCGTGCCTTCGGGCCGCGCGCTCGGGCAGCGGTGCTCGAGGACAACGCACAGCGGCGCGAAGCGAACCGTTCCGCAAATCGCGGCATCTTCGTCGTGGGGTCGAGTGCCGCGGTCTCGACGCCGACCTTCGCGCACACGAACTTCGGTGACTGAATGCGAGCCACCCCGCCTGTGCGACTTCCCACGCTCGCCGAGCGGGCGATGGAACTACGCGCGCTGAACTTCCCTGGCGCGCGCGTGCGACTGCTCCACGGTCGCGAGCTTCGCTACAGCTTCTCGATCTCGCCGACGGCCTTCTCCCGGCTGTATCACTGTGTGCTCCTGCTGACACCGGCGCGATCGCCCCAGATGTTTGTTGTGAACCCTGACCTGCGCGCACTGGCCGACCGTCGGCCGCTGCCTCACGTCTATCACTACGACGGGCCGGGTGTGAGGCTGTGCCTGTGGTTGCCGCGCAAGAACGAATGGCTGCCCCAGATGCGCTTATTGGAGACCTACGTGGCCTGGACCAGCGAGTGGCTGAACTACTTCGAGGAGTGGCTTGTCACGGGGGAGTGGGCAGGCGGTGGGGAGCATCCACCGCCGCGGAAGAAGCGCCGCCGCCTCCGCGCAACCAGACCAGTGACCACATGAACAACATTACCCAAAGGCAGTTGCTGCCGGCGATGCTCAGCCTGGTTCGGGCGCGCACGCTGGCCTATCGCCGCGCCAAGCGCTGCCAGGCGTTCGTTCTCGCGCTCAATCTGCTGCTCCCGGTCGCCTCGGCGGCCGCGGCCGTCTTCATGCCCGACGCCCGTCCCGCCATCGCGGTCTGCGCCCTGCTCCTGGGCATCTTCGACGTGACCGCGATCGACGCCTGGATGAAGGCCCGTCTGAAGGTCGGCGCGAAGCTGCAAGAAGAGTTTGATTGCGAGGTTCTCGACATCGACTGGAACGAGTTCGTGGCCGGCACGAAGATGGACGCAGAGGCAAGCTACGAGGACGGCTGTCGAACGCTCAATGACGTCGACGAGAAGCGTCTGCGTGATTGGTACCCGGTCGTGGTGGCCGAGACGTCTCTGGAAGTTGCCCGTGTCATCTGCCAACGAGAGAACCTCGTCTACGACAGCGACCTGCGGGTGGCCTACCGCCGCGTCCTCTTCTGGTTTGTCGTCGTTTTCGTTGTTGTGTTCAGCGCGGCAAGTTTGGCCTTCAATCCCTCCTTCATGTCGCTTGTGCTTGCGCTGGTGCCGGCCGCGCCGGCTCTGACCTGGGCGCTGCGCGAAAACAAGCGGCAAGGCGACACCCTCGAGACCCTGACGCGGCTGAAGGCCGAATCCGAAAAGCTGCTGAAGGCCACTATCAACGGCGTAGATGCTGCCGAAGCGAAGAGACGGTCCCGTGAACTGCAGGATGCGATCTTCGGCCACCGCCTATCAAGTTCACTCGTCTTTGACTGGCTCTACAACCTCCTGCGCCCGCGGCTCGAAGCAAAGTTGGTCCACGGCGCGAAGCGTTGGGTCGATGAAGCCAAGAGGTCAGGCACTTGAGAGCGCGGTAGGACGCTGTCATCGCATGATTGCGCCTGTGGTCCGCCGCCACTCCAAGTCAACGAGCCAACCAGCAGCAGCCGCACTCGGCCCGCTCCACCTGATCGGCGGCTGAAGACCGACTATCTCTTCTTGCCTACCTTCGTTGCGCCCTTTTGATTCCGACTCTCGCGCGTTGAAGCGGCGGGCTCGTTCAAGTTGTAGAACTCATGCAGCTTGGCTGCCAGCAATTGCTTGTCGGGCAATTGGGTCTGGTATTGCGCGACGAGAGCTGGCGATAGCGCTCGACTCAGCGCGTACTCCACCACCTCGCTGTCCTTGGAAGCGCACAGCAGGACCCCGATGGCCGGGTTCTCGTGCGGTTTGCGCACGTCACGGTCCAGCGCTTCCAGGTAGAAGTTCAGCTTGCCCAGGTGCTCGGGCTCGAAACGGTCCACCTTCAGCTCGATGGCCACCAAGCAGTTCAGGCCGCGATGGGAGAACAGCAGGTCGAGCGCGAAGTCGCGTC
>JAFLDH010000299.1 GCA_017302505.1 Burkholderiales bacterium | reverse complement strand
GCGATGGCGTCGGCGCCGCGGGCGACCACGCGGTGGTCGATCAGCCCGACGCGGCGGCCGCGCGCCGGGTCCAGCTGCGCCTGCATCACCCGCACCAGGTTGGCATCGGTCATCGGTGTCAGCGGGTGGTGCTTCATCGGGCTGTCCGACAGCAGCACATCGCCGACGAACAGGTGGCCCTTGAAGATCGTGCGGCCGTTTTCCGGAAAGGCCGGCGTGATGACCACGAAGGCGGCGCCCAGCGCGTCCATCAGCGCCTCGGTCACCGGGCCGATGTTGCCCTGCGGCGTGCTGTCGAAGGTGGAGCAGACCTTGAAGTAGATCTGCGTGGCGCCCTGCGCGCGCAGCCAGCGCGCGGCGGCCAACGACTGTGCCACCGCGTCGGCCACCGGCGCGGTGCGCGACTTCAGAGCCACCACCACCGCGTCGCAGTCTGGCGCCTGCCCTTCGGGAACGCCGATCACCTGCACGGTGCGCATGCCGGCGCGCACCAGGTTGTTGGCCAGATCGGTGCCGCCGGTGAAGTCGTCCGCGATGCAGCCGAGGATCATGATTTGGGCTTCGGCACTTCGATGCCGGGGAAGATCTTGATCACGGCGCTGTCGTCCTCCTTCGCGAAGCCGGCGGTCGAGGCCTGCATGAACATCTGGTGCGCGGTGCTCGACAGCGGCAGCGGAAACTTGCTGGCTCGCGCCATGTCCAGCACCAGGCCCAGGTCCTTGACGAAGATGTCCACAGCGCTCAACGGGGTGTAGTCGCCGGCCAGCACATGGGCCATGCGATTCTCGAACATCCAGCTGTTGCCGGCGCTGTGGGTTATGACCTCGTACAGCGCAGCCGGGTCCACGCCTTCGCGCAGGCCCAGCGCCATCGCCTCGGCCGCGGCGGCGATGTGCACGCCGGCCAGCAGCTGGTTGATGATCTTCACCTTGCTGCCGGCGCCGGCCCGTTCGCCCAGGCGATAGACCTTCGCGGCCATCGCGTCCAGCACCGCGCCGGCCTTGGCATAGGCCTCGGGCGTGCCCGAGGTCATCATCGTCATCTGGCCCGACGCCGCCTTGGCCGCGCCGCCGGAAATGGGCGCGTCCAGGTACAGCAGGCCCAGCGCATTCAGCCGCTGCTCCAGGGCGATCGACCAGTTCGGGTCGACGGTGGAGCACATGACGAACACGCTGCCGGGCTTCAGCGCCGCGGCCGCGGCGCCGCTGCCGAACAGCAGGTCTTCGGTCTGCGCGGCGTTGACCACCACCGACACCAGCACGTCGCAGCCGGCGGCCAGCTCGGCTGCACCCGTGCACGCCGTGCCGCCGTCGCGCGCGAAGGCCTCGGCCACGCCAGGGCGCACATCGTGCACGCGCAGCGCGTAGCCGGCGCGGCGCAGCGATTGCGCCATGCCGCTGCCCATGGCACCCAGCCCGATCAGGCCGACAGTGGGTTTGGTATCGATGGCCGTCTCCTAGGTGGGGTGGGCAAGGGTCAGCAGATGGTCGGCCAGCGCGGCGGGTTGGGTCAGCATCAGCAGGTGGCCGCCAGGCATGCGGGTCACTGGCCATCCGGCCGTTTCGGCTGCCGCGGCGAAGCCCGCATAGGGCTGCGGGTCGCGGTCGCTGGAAAGCACGTAGCTGCCCGCGTGGGCAAGCAAGTCCACCTGCGCGGCGCGCACCGGCGTCGTGAAGCTGCGCCAGGGATGCGGCGTCAGGCGCCGGGCGACCTCGGCGGCTGAGATCGCGGGGCCGAGCTGGAACTGCGCCGGGTCCGGCGGCGGCAGGCGCCACCCCTCGCCGTGTTGCTGCGCGGCCAGCGCGTAGCGTTGCGCCGCCGTGGCCGGCACCAGGTCGAGCAGGCGTTGGCCCGGCGCCGGCAGCACCGCCTCGATCAGGCAGCGCTGCACGATGCGCGTGCCCAGCCGGGCCTGCAGGGCCGGGCCCAGCAGCCCGGCATAGGAATGCAGCACCAGCACCACGCGCTGCAGGTCCAGGGCCTCGACCAGCCCGGCAACGTCGTCGACATGGTCGTCGGCATCCAGCGCTGGTGTCAGCGCGGCGCCGCGGTGTGCCAGGCCGCGCAGCGTGGGGGCGAAGCAGGTCTGGCCCTGTGCGCGCAGCAGGGCGGCCACGGTGTCCCAGCACCAGCCGCCGTGCCAGGCGCCATGGACCAGCACGAAGGTGGCCGGAGTCACCGCGCCCACAGCCGCCGGCTGGCCCGCGCAGCGCCTTCGGCCATGGTGCGCAGCTTGGCGTAGACGATCTGCGGATCGACCAGGCCGTCGCCGGCAAAGGTGGAGAAGCCGCAGTCCGAGCCGGCCATCACCCGCTCGCGGCCGACGATCTGGGCAAAGCGCTCGAGCCGTTGCGCCACCAGCTCGGGATGCTCGATGTAGTTCGAAGACGACTGCACCACCCCGGGCACCAGGATCTTGTCCTGCGGGATCAGGGCCTTCATCTCCTCGAACACGGCCCACTCGTGGGCGTGGCGCGGGTTGGCGGCCTCGAACAGCAGCGCCTGCGGCCGGGCGCGCAGCACCGCGGCGAAGATCTGGCGCAGGTCGATGTCGCGGTGGTGCGGGCCTTCGTAGTTGCCCCAGCACAGGTGCATGCGGATGCGTTCGGCGGGCAGGCCGCGCAGCGCATGCTCCAGCGCCTCCAGCTGCTCGTGCAGCCTGGCCAGGAAGGCCGCGTCGTCCAGGTCCTTGTAGATGACATGGCGGCCCATCGCCAGATCGGGGCAGTCGATCTGCAGCACGAAGCCGGCGTCCAGGATGGCCTGGTACTCGTGGCGCATGGCCTCGGCCAGCGCCTCCAGATAAGCCGTCTGCGACGGGTAGTGGCGGTTCGGCTGGAACAGCGCCACCACCCCCGGCGAGGCGGCGTTCATGAAGGCCTCTTCGGCGCCGCTGTCGCGCAGGGCGGCCTGCAGGTTGGCGATGTCCTCGCGCAGCGGACGTTCGTTGCGCAGCCGGATCTCGCCGGTGCAGCAGGGCCGGTGGATCTTCACCGCGCCTTCGCGCCGCTTCAGCAGCCTGGCCAGGTACTCGGGGAAGTCCTCCAGGTCGGCGCCGCGCACGGCGGCGCTCTCGCCGGAGAAGCCGCTGAAGCGGTCGCGCAGGTAGTTGGCATAGCCCACCTTGGCCTGCTCGCCGTCGCTGACGATGTCCACGCCGGCCTCGCGCTGCCGGCGCACCGCCTCGGCCACGGCCACGCGCATGCGCGCGTAGAAGGCGTCCTCGTCGAGGGTCTCGCCGGCCTCGCGGCGGGCCAGCAGCTCCACCACGGCCTGTGGCCGCGGCAGCGAGCCGACATGGGTGCACAGGATGCGGTCGGTGGAGTGGCGCATGGCGGGCCGCCGGTCGGTCAGGGGATGCGCGCGGCCATGCCGTCCGGCCCGAAGCCGGCGCCCAGCGCCTTGGCCTTTTCGGCCACGCTGCGGTCCCACATCACCCGGCCCGGGTGCTTGCCGCCGAGTACCGACACCAGCATGCCGCCGGTCACCGGGTCGTCGCCGTCCAGGCTGCGGAAGGCGCGGTGCACGAAGGGCGGCACGCTGATCGTGTCGCGCGGCCCCAGCGTCACCGTGTGCACCTGGCTGGTGGCGCCGTCGATCCAGTCCACCTCCCAGCGGCCGGCCTGCACCACGAACACTTCCTCGCTGTCATGCCAGTGCATCGCCGCGCCGCAGCCCTTGGGCGCGACGATGTAGTCGATGTGGAAGTTCTCGGCCGCGGCAATGCGCGGCTTGAAGTTCGGGTCGTCGGTGACGCCCGAGCCGATCACGCTGTACAGCGTGCGCTGGTGGCCCTCGATCCAGGTGTCGACGAAGGCGCGCGGGCTGGCCGGGATGTCGCCCCAACGCGCAATGCGCGCCTGCATCTGCGCCGGCGTACAGCCCTGCGAGGTGGCCGTGTTCTGTGCCCAGGAGTCGATCAGTGTCTGTCTGTCCATGGTGGGTCTCCGATGTGGGGCACCGCTCAGCCCTTGACGGCGCCGGCGGTCAGCCCGGTGATGATCTGCTTGGCGGCGACGAAGGTGAAAATCAGCGGCGGCAGCGCGATCAGCACGCCGGCCGCCATGATCTTCCCCCACTCGACACCGGTGTCGGTGATGTAGTTGGAAATCGAAGCCGGCAGCGTGCGCGTGACGCGGTTGGTCAGGATGAAGCTCAGGATGAACTCGTTCCAGGCCAGCCTGAAGGTGAAGATGGCCGCCGCCGCCAGGCCCGGCTTCAGCAGTGGCAGCACGATGCGCCAGAACACCTGGAAGGGCCCGCAGCCGTCGATTGCTGCAGCCTCCTCCAGCTCGATAGGCAGCTGGTCGACGAAGCCGTAGAGCAGCCAGATGGTGAAGGGCAGGTTCAGCGCCACGTAGACCAGGACCACGCCCGACAGCGTGTCGGCGATGCCCCATGCCGACCACAGCACGAACACCGGCACCGCCAACACGGCCGGGGGCAGGGTGCGCAGGATCAGCGTCGCATAACCCAGCGGCTCGCGGCCCAGGAAGCGGAAGCGCGCCATCGCATAGGCGCACATCGTGCCCAGCATCAGCGTGATCAGCGTGGCGGCGATCGACACCTTGATGCTGTTCATCAGGTAGCGGTCGATATGGCCGTCCTGGATGACCGAGCGGTAGTTGTCCATCGTCGGCATGAACAGCCATGACCAGCGCGTGTCGAAGATCTGCGCCTCGGTCTTGAAGGACACCAGCACCATCATCACCACCGGCAGCAGGCAGACCACGGCCAGCAGCATCAGCACCGCATAGTGCAGCACCGAGCCGCGCGCCCGGCCGTCTTCGTACACCGCAGCGGCCGCGCTCATCGCGACCCCCTTGGCCGCAGCGGGTTGGCGATCAGCAGCACCGCCAGCGCCAGCACGGCGACGATGCACAGCAGCAGGATCGACAGCGCTGCCGAGTAGCCCAGCTTCTGGCTGATGAAGGCCGCCTTGTAGATATGCAGCGAGAACAGTTCCGTGCTCTGGCCCGGGCCGCCGAAGGTCATCACGTAGACCACTTCCAGGCCGCGGAAGCCGTCGATCATGCGCATCAGCAGCGTCACCACCAGGATCGGCTGGATCACCGGCAGCTTGACGCGCACGATCTGCTGCCAGGCGTTGGCGCCGTCGATGCGCGCCGCTTCGATGACGCTGCCGTCGATGCCCTGCAGGGCCGCCAGCACCATGATCAGCACGAAGGGCGTCCACTGCCAGATGTCGGTGACGATGATCGCCAGGAACGCCAGCTCCGGCTCGGCCAGCCAGGCGCGGGGCGCGAGGCCCAGCGCGCCAGCCCACAGGTTGATTGGTCCGAAGTTGGCGTCGAACAAGTACCGCCAGATGAGGCCGACACAGATCGGCGCAATCATCATCGGCAACACGAACACCGTCCGAAACAGGCGCATGCCGCGCACCGGCCGCTCCAGGAACAACGCCAGCGCGATGCCCAGCACCATCTCGCAGGTGACGGCGATCACGACAAACGCAAACGTCACGCCCATCGATGTCCACACCTGTCGCGAGCGGAGCATGTCGCCGAAGGCCTCCAGCCCCACCCAGCGCGCGGTGGCCCAGTCGGTGCCCAGCGGCCAATCGTAGAAGCTCAGCCGCACCGCGTCGGCGATCGGCCAGGCCAGGCCTGCCAGCATCACTGCCGCGGCCGGCAGGATGTAGAGGTAGGGCGTCAGCCGGGCCAGGCGGGCGGGCGTCATCGCGCACCCGCTCCCGGCCCGCCCCGGTGTTGCTTCAGGACTTGAGCCATCCGCCCTTGCGCACCACGTCCTCGATGTCCTTGACGGTGCCGTCCAGGGCCTGCTTGGCGGGCTTCTTGCCGGTGATCACGTCGGGCAGCGCCTGGCCGATGATCTGCTGGCTGATGTGGTCCCACTCGGGGATCAGCGGGCGCCAGTTGGGGTTGCAGATGGTCAGCGCGTCGCGCAGCGCCGGCAGCTCGGTGGAGTACTTGCGCGCGACCTCGACGTTCTCGGTGGTGCTGAGCCGGTTGATGTTGCCGCCCAGCAGCGCGATCTTCAGGTCGGACTGCTTGCTGGTGATCCACTGCGTGAACAGGAAGG
>JAFLDH010000298.1 GCA_017302505.1 Burkholderiales bacterium | reverse complement strand
CCCTGCTCATTGCACAGGTTCGCCCACTGGGACTCGGCTGCCGCTGATGTCTCAGGGTTGGCGGGCGTGTTCAGATCAGGCATGAGCCACCTCCGCCTGCTCGACGTACTGGTCCCAGCAGTTCGTGGTTTCGACGGGGAGGAAGGAGAAGCCCAAGGCCTCCAGGCGCCGGCGGACGTTGCCTTCCACGTTGTCGCCGTCGGCACAGGTGCCGTCCTCGGAGTCGTGGTCTTCCTTGTTCGCCTGCTGAATCGCCTCGTTCGCCGCGGCAATCGCGGATGCGAGGCTCAGGCCGGCCGGGAGGACGGTGAAGCGGTCATACTGGCTGTCGTCGCTCGAGGGCAGGCGCACGATGGCCTGGGGGCGCTCCGGGAGCTGGCTCTTGTGCCAGATCAGCGAAACGAGCTCCTTGATGTTGAAGGCGGCCGGCAGGTCATTGGCCGCGCGCAGGGCCGCAACGATGTCGCGGGCGCATTTCAGGGCTTCCCGCTCCTCCTCGCCAAAGACACTGGCGTCAGCGAAGCGGGAAAGGATGAATTCGAGGGTCTTGAGGTTCATGGTGCTTGCTCCTGATCGGTACAAGCATCATTCTGCGGATTCGACCCCGCCGTTTCTGAATTAAGTAGAACCCGGCGCGCCACTCAATCAGCGTCCTCAAAGGACGCGCTGAAGCGACTACTCGATGTTGGGATACCGCTTGCGGACGAGGTGATGATAGGGCGAACTGTTCGGGAGAACGATCCGCACCGCAGGCTTTTGGGCCAGGGTCTGTTCGACCTCCTTGGCGATCATCTCGGCTTGCTCCATCACCCAGTTCTTCCGCCGGCTCTGCAGCCAGGGCCAAATAGTAGAGACGGTCAGTTCCGGACGATGAACATAGTCCGCCCACCCGTTCTCCGACTTCACCTTCAGCCCGACGAGCCGGAGGTGCTGGGTGGTCCCCACGAAGACAAATGCCCGATGGGGGTGCTGGTCGTAGCAGACGTCCAGGTCCGGATAGACCCCGTAGTCCTGGGTGGATAGGCTCTTCGTCATTTCGTGTGGAACCCAACAGTCACAATGACTCCTGGTCGTCGAGCCCGGTGGGCATGTGTGCAGGCCGCTGGCCGGCCTGTGCACATGTCCACCGGGCGGGTTTGATCAGGAGGATGAGTCCATGGGCATTGCCGTAGAAGCTCTATTCACCAGCGCGCTGGGCTTGCAGCCGCCGTGGGTCGTCGATGACGTCAGGCTCGACACCGCCAAGCGGCGTATCGACTTCGAGATCGGCTGCCACACCAGCAGGCTCGCCTGCCCGGCATGCGGTGCGGCCACGCAACCGGTGCACGACCGGCTGCGCCGATCCTGGCGGCACCTGGACTTCTTCCAGTTCGAGGCCTGGCTGCACTGCGACGTGCCGCGCGTGGCCTGCGGCGGTTGCGGCAAGACCACGCAGGTGGCCGTGCCGTGGGCGCGAGCGGGCTCGGGCTTCACCGCCGCCTTCGAGGCGCTGGCGCTGGCTCTGTGCCGCGATCTGCCGGTTCGCCAGGCGGCGGCGCTGCTGCGCTGCAACGACAAGCAACTGTGGCGGCGCATCGAGTTCTACGTCGCGCAGGCGCGTGCGCTGGAAGACTTCGCCGGCGTGCGCACGGTGGGCATCGACGAGACCAGCCTGCGGCGCGGGCAGCACTACATCACCGTCGTGCACGACCTGGATCGCAAGCGGCTGCTGTTCGCCACCGAGGGGCGCGAGCACCGCACGGTGGTGGAGTTCGCCGAGGATCTGAGGGCCCATGGCGGCGATCCCGCCCAGGTGCGGCACGTGTGCATGGACATGAGCGCGGCCTACGCCAAGGGCGTGGCGCTGGCGCTGCCCCAGGCGCAGATCAGCTACGACCGCTTCCACGTCGTCTCGATGGCCATCGATGCGATGGACCAGGTGCGCCGCGCGGAGATGGCCACCGACGCGCAGGCGGTGCGAGCCGCGCTGGGCACTGGCCAGCGTAAGACGCTCAGGCAGCTGCTGTGGGGCATGCGGCGCAACCCCAGCAGCTGGAGCGCCCGCCAGCTCGATGCCATGCACTGGCTGCAGCGCTCGACGCTCAAGAGCGCGCGGGCGTGGCGGCTGAAGATGGCGCTGCGCGAGGTGTACGCACGGGCCACAGCGCACAACAGCATCGAACAGGCCGCATCCGACCTCAGGGCCTGGCTGAGCTGGGCGCGGCGCTGCCGGCTCGAGCCGTTCAAGAAGCTGGCCGCCACGCTCAAGGAGCGGTTCGACGCGGTGGTGCGCGGCATGGTCGATCACCGCAGCAACGCCTTCGTCGAGGCGATGAACGGGCTGCTGCAGCAGGCCAAGCGCGCCGCGCGCGGCTTCAGGACGAGCCAGAACTTCATCGCCATCGCCTACCTGCGCATGTCCAAGCTCAAGCACCTGCCGGCCAGTCCGTTCGCGCCAGCCATGCCGACATGACGCGAAGCGTTTCCACACAAAACGGCATAGAGCCCTACTGCCGCACCTGGAGCTGGCTGAAATGAGCTACCATGATCGAAGCCGATGACGGCGTTTTGAATGACGACCTCGCCACCGTTGTTGGTTGCGAGAGCCATAAGCTTCACGCCGTTTTTAACTCGAATTGGCGCCAAGGCAGTTGGCTTGGCAATTTCGAGAACGGTGTTATCTCGCCCCTTTTCGGGGGCAATATCTGTTTCCGGTGGGTATAAGGGGTCGTCTCAGAAAACGGAAAATAAAGCACGCTAAGCGTGCGTGGAGGCTGGCACCCAGCGGTACAGCGTCGGAATGGACACGCCGAGGTTCTTGGCCACGTCCTTGGGCGGCACCCCGCTGGCCAGCAGCTTCTTGGCCGACTCGATCTTGCTGTCGGTCATCTTCGGCTTGCGGCCGCCTTTGCGGCCGAGCTGCTTGGCGACTTCCAGCCCGGCGCGGGTGCGCTCGACGGTCAGCTCGCGCTCCATTTCGGCAAGGCTCGCCATGACGTGGAAGAAGAACCGCCCGGATGGTGTGCCGGTGTCGATGGAGTCGGTGAGGCTCCTGAACTGGACACCGTGCTTGTGCAGATCGCCGACCAGATCGACCAGTTGCTTGACCGACCGGCCCAGCCGGTCGAGCTTCCAGACGACCAAAGTATCGCCTTCGCGCAGCATTTCGAGCGTCTTGGCCAAGCCAGGCCGGTCTGCCCGCGTGCCACTCACCTTGTCCTCGAAGACCTTTTTACATCCGGCCTTGCTCAAGGCTTCGCGTTGCAGCTCCAGGTTCTGATCCTGCGTCGAGACGCGCGCATAGCCAATCAACATGGCTTGTCTCGCGCCCGGTCGATGCGTTCCTGCATCGCCTGCATCACTTCTTCGTGGGTGTACGATCTGGCGTTGGCGTCGGTGGCTTGCCGCAGGGCTTCCTCAACCTCGCGCGTCATCCGCTCGTAATCCTCCGGCCACAGCGCTTGCTCCATGCGCAGCGACGCCTGACCCAGCAGGTGCAGCAGGCTGAACAGCCGCATGTCGTTGGTGGCGACGATGCGCTCCCGAATCTGCTCCTGAATAGCTTCGCTAGCCCGATGCGCTTGTGGTGTGGCAGTCCCCTCGTAGTCAGCGGGGAATTCCGCTTCCTCGGCAATCCTTGCCCAGGCGCTGGCCAGCGCCTCGATGGTTGACGTGCTCATTTCCGCCGCTCCTGTGCTCTTTGGCGAATCAACCGGCCAAGGGGCCTCGACGCGAAAACCAGCAGCATCACGCCTATCGGATACCAGGTCGAGAAGACCACCAAGGCATCGAAGGCTGGCCGTCCGGTGTTGGTAGGCAGTACGGCGGTCACAGCCATCAACCCGCCGACCGTCCAGATGATGCGCCACACGTAGGGCATCACGCGGGGCACGTAGCCGTCATCGAAAGCGGTCTGGTAGTAGCGGCGCAGGCCGCGCTCGGCAAGCGCCTGGCGCTGCCGCTCCGACAGCGCATCCGTCCGGCCATACCAGCGCCGGAATGGTGGACAGCGCAGCAGCAAAGGGGTGAAGAGGATCATCACCGCCACGATCGCGACACCCCACGCCATGACGGCGCCGGCATCGGGCCGCTTGGCGTTCTCGATCACGGGCGCGAAGACGCCCGGAGCACCGATCATCCAGAACAGCGCAATGTGCTGATGGAAGGAGAGCTTCATTTGCTCATCCACTTGCGCAGCAGGCGCTTTTTCAGGGAGGCGCGTTCTTGCGGGTTGCGTCCCTTGTGATTGGCGATGCGATCCGCCGTGGCGGCCTGGCGCTTGACGGGCCAGTAGGAGCGGCCATCCTTGCCCATCGACCAGACGCTGCTGGCCTGGTTTTCCAGCAGGGGCAGATGGGCGCTCAGGGCTTCGGGCGACGCGCTGGTCAGCGCCGTGCGCTCACGGGTGCGCCAGCGCTGATGCCAGAGCTTCTTGTCCTCGCGCTCGCTGCCGCAGGTCGTGTGCCCGACGATGGGTGTTTTGCGGCGGCTGCGGCTCATAACGTAGTGGTCTCCAAGAACATTCAGGACTGATCCCAGGCGTCGATGGTCAAGACCTGATCGGCAGGACAGGCGGCTACGCGGTCGGGAACTGGATGGTGTTCAGTCTCATGCCGACCCCATTCGATTGATCGCGTCGCTTGCGGCACGCTGCGACGCAAGGAGGTTTGCGACCTGGTTTAGCAGCCGTGTCCGCTGCATGTCTGTTACCTATCTCCCCGACCGCTCATTGGACCAACTCCAGAGATTGGGCTCTATCGCTCAGCCAATACGAAACCGGCATTGGCTGATGCCACAACCGAGACGAACACAAATGGCTCGGTACCTGTATTTCGCGCCCCGTGCACTTGGCCCGGTCTTGCCACGGCTATCTCACCTTCCCTGAGGGCACGAACAATCCCATTGCCCTGAAAGTAATCAGCCATTCCCGACAAAACAGTCCACGTGTCTTGGCCGTGAGGATGAATGTGAGCCGCAATTTCCTGCCCGGGATGGACATGCCAAACCACGATAATTGAGTCTCGGGTTTCAAGCACAACGGAACGAATAGGCTCGCCTTCGGACGGCTGAACATACTCGGCTACAGAAAATATTCTCGATTCAACAGTCATCGGAGATCCCTCTTTCACAGTGCCCCCAGACAGGCTGGATATGAGTTCTAACTCGAATTTGAACGGGAGGCTGGTCGTGCGGTCGTGCAGTTGCCGATGAGCGTGTCGGCTGCTGCCTCCTTGCCCACCAGCGAACTCACGTCCGTTGCGGCCATCCAGAAGGTCTTGCCCGAGCGCGGCTCATAGGTCGCGGGATCGAACACGCCAGAGGGGCCGAACATCGGCGGCTTGATTGGTCATGGCTCCATGCCTTTGTCGTTACGGTCTTCATCGTCGGCATCCTGACGCACGGCGGGCAATTGCTGGAGCAACGCCGGCAGCCATTCCTGTACCGTCTCCCACACCACATCGAGGTTGATGTCGAAATAGCCGTGAGCCATGCGATTACGCATATTGCGCATGCTGCGCCACGGCACGTCGGCATGCGCCTGGGTGAACTCGACGTAGCCATCCATCACCTTTGTGGCCGCCTCGCCGATGACGATCAGGCTCATGATGACGGCCTGCTGGGTGCGCTTGTCGGCCAAGAAGTCGTCCTTGGCCATCCCTTCCACGAAGCTGCGCGCATCGGTTGCGGCCTGCTGAATGTGGTCGAGGTAATCGGGCAGGCGGTTCTCGCTCATATCGGTTGCGCCTCCGCGAGCACCTTGGCCCGGAACTTCGGCGGCAGGTCGCCGGGAGTCAGCAGATCGACGTCAACGCCGAGCAGCGATTTCAGTTCTTCTTCCAAATCGCCCAAGTCCAACAACGTGGCACCGGGCAGCGCATCGACCAACAGGTCGAGGTCGCTGCCATCCCGGTCGGTGCCATGCAGCACCGAGCCGAAGACGCGCGGGTTCGCGGCGCGAAAGCGGCCTACCGCTTCACGCACTGCGCTTCGCTTCATGTCAAGCACAACAGACGGTCGCATGCGCATCCTTTCTTATCGAAACTCGTTGAGATGATATGCAATCAAGAATAGAATTTCAAGAACTATTTTCGAGAATCGCAATGCCTTGATTCCCGTGCCGCGCC
>JAFLDH010000297.1 GCA_017302505.1 Burkholderiales bacterium | reverse complement strand
GCGACGCCCGACTGCGCGGTGCCGGCCGCACCGGCGCCGCCAGCGGCACCGGCCCCGGCGGTGGCGCCATCGGCCGGCACGTTGCGGCTTTCGACAGGGGCTTCATCCAGCTTGGTGCTGCTGCAGCCGGCCAGCGCCAGGGCTGCCAGCACAGCGGCAGTGCTCAGGAGGTGACGGTTCTGGAACATGGGCTTCTCCAAAGGAACAACGGTAGGCATTCAGCGGCCGAAGGGGCCCCAGGCAGGCTCGCGCATGTCGGCGCCGCTGGTCAGCAGGCGGCTCTTGATGCGGCCGTCGAGTGTGGTGGTCATCAGCACGTCGCGGCCGCCGGCGCGGCTGGTGTAGACCAGCAACCGGCCGTTGGGCGCGAAGCTGGGGCTTTCGTCGTCGTTGGTGTCGGTGATGGCCGTGGCACCGCCGCCGGACAGGTCCTGCACCATCAGCTTGAAAGCGCCGCCCTGACGGGTGACGAAGGCCAGCGTGCGGCCGTCGGGGCTGATGGCCGGGCTGATGTTGTAGCTGCCGCCGAAGGTGACGCGCTCGGCATTGCCGCCGGCCACCGGCATGCGATAGACCTGCGGGCCGCCGCCGCGGTCGCTGACGAAATAGATCTGCCGGCCGTCGGGCGTGAACACCGGCTCGGTGTCGATGGCCTGACTTTGCGTCAGCCGACGCGGCGCGCCGCCATCGCGCGACATCAGGTAGATCTGCGCCACGGCGTCGCGCGACAGCGTCAGCGCCAGGTCGCGGCCGTCCGGCGACCAGGCCGGCGCGCTGTTCGAGCCCCGGAAGTTGGCCAGCATGCGGCGCTGGCCGCTCTGCACGTCCTGCAGCCAGACCACGGCCTTCTGGCTTTCAAACGATACGTAGGCCAGCTCGCGGCCGTTGGGCGACCAGGCCGGCGAGATGATCGGATCGGGGCTGGCCAGCGCGATCTGCCCGCCTTCGCCGTCGGCGTCGGTGACATGCAGCTGAAAGCGAGGGCCGGCCTTGGTGACGTAGGCGATGCGCGTGGCAAACACGCCGCGCTCGCCGGTCAGGTTCTGGTAGATCGAATCTGCAATCCGGTGCGCCACCAGCCGCATGTCGGCGGCCACGGCCACGTGGCTCTGGCCGACCAGCTCTTCGCCCTTGACCAGGTCCCACAGCTTGAAGCGCACGTCGAAGCGGCCATCGGCCAGGCGCATCACCGAGCCCACGGCCAGCGCATCGGCCCCGCGGCCGCGCCATTCGGCGATGTTGATGCGGCTGCTCTCGTCGAAGCTGCCGGGCACGTCGACGATGCGGAACAGGCCGCTGCGCTGCAGGTCGGCGCGCACCACGGCGGCCACCGGCACGGGTGACAGCGTCTCGTCACGGAAGGTGGCGATGGCCACCGGGATCTGCGTGCCGCCGATGCCGGTGATCTCGACGCGGAACTGGGCGGCGGCCGGCAGGGCCGCGGTGGCGGCAAGGGCACCGACGAAACGGCGGCGCGGCCAGGGGGCTTGGAACAAGGCGGATCTCTGTCTTGTGGAGGGGCCGTGCCGATAGAGCCCACGGGATTGCCAAGGTTCCCTTGCAAGGCGGTCTTGGCGGCTGCCGCGCAATTGTAGGCACCCCGGCACCCCGCCCGGGAGCCCGCCCGATAATGGCTGCGACCCTCTCCCCGACCCATGTCCAGCCTGCGACAGCGCATCGCCCACATTGCCCCCTATTTCGAGTCCGCCAAGCGCGGCTTGGCGGTGGCGGTGGCTGGCGCTCTGGTGATGGCACTGACCGAGCCGCTGCTGCCGATGATGATGAAATCGGTGCTCGACGAGGGCTTCGGCACCGACAAGATTCCGCTGTGGATGGTGCCGCTGGTGCTGGTGGGCCTGTTCGTCCTGCGCGGCGCGGCCTCCTTCGTGTCGCAATACGCTCTGGCCTGGACGGCCAACCAGGGCGTGCTGAAGCTGCGCACGGCCATGTTCGGCCGCTTGCTCGGCGCGCATCCGGACCTGTTCACCCGCAACTCGGCCAGCCGGCTGACCAACATCGTGGTCTTCGAGGTGCAGGAAGGCACCAACCTGCTGGTGACGGCGGTGCTGACGGTGGCCCGAGAGAGCCTGACGCTGATGGCACTGCTGTCCTACCTGATCTGGCTGAACTGGAAGCTGACGCTGTTCGTGGGCGTGCTCTTCCCGCTGGTGGCGCTGTCGGTGCGGGCCATCACCCGGCGCATGCGACGCATCACGCTGGCCAGCCAGAAGGCCATCGACGAGCTGGCCTACGTGATCGAAGAGAACGTGCTGGCCTGGCGCATCGTGCGGCTTCACGACGCCGCCACGCAGCAGACCGGCCGTTTTCTCGAGCGCAGCCACCAGCTGCGCCGGCTGATGATGAAGGCCGTGGCGGCTTCCTCGCTGATGACGCCGGTGACGCTGACGCTGACCGCCTGCGCGCTGTCCGGGGTGCTGATGGTGGCGCTGTACCAGAGCCGCACTGGCGGTACCACGGTGGGCAGCTTCGCGGCCTTCATCACCGCCATGCTGATGCTGCTGGCGCCGATCAAGAAACTGTCGGAGGTGAGCGGCCAGATCACCCGCGGCATGGCCGCGCTGGAACGCGGCGTGGCGCTGGTCGACGACAGCCCCATGGAAGTGGCCGGCACGCACCAGGCCGACACGGTGCGCGGCGAGATCGAGCTGCGCGGCGTGACGCTGCGCTACAAGGACGACCAACCCCCCGCGCTGCAGGACCTGGACCTGCACGTGCGCCCCGGCGAGACGGTGGCGCTGGTCGGTCCCTCGGGTGCCGGCAAGTCGACGCTGGTGCATCTGCTGCCGCGCTTCGTGGAGCCCAGCAGCGGCAGCGTGCGGCTGGACGGCGTGCCGCTCGGCGACTGGAACGTGCAGGCGCTGCGCCGGCAGTTCGCGCTGGTCAGCCAGGACGTGGTGCTGTTCAACGACAGCGTGGCCGCCAATGTGGCGCTGGGCGCGCCGGTCGAGACCGCGCGCGTGCGCGACGCGCTGCGCAGCGCCAACCTGCTGGACTTCGTCGACGGCCTGCCGCAGGGCCTGGACACGCTGATCGGCCACAACGGCAGTGAGCTGTCGGGCGGCCAGCGGCAGCGCCTGGCCATCGCCCGCGCGCTGTACAAGGACGCGCCGATCCTGATCCTGGACGAGGCCACCTCGGCGCTGGACAGCGAATCCGAGCGGGCCGTGCAGCAGGCGCTGGAGCGGCTGATGAAGAGCCGCACCACGCTGGTCATCGCCCACCGGCTGTCCACCATCGAACATGCCGACAGGGTGGTGGCGCTGGAGGCCGGCCGCGTGGTGGAGCAAGGCAGCCATGCCGAGCTGCTGGCCCGCGGCGGCCTGTACGCCCGGCTGCATGCGATGCAGTTCGGCACGACCAAGACCCAAGGAGAAACCGCATGACCGCAACGATCAGCCGCTACCCGGTGCCTGAGCTGAAGGACCTGCCCGAGGACCTGCGCGCCCGCATCCTGGAGGTGCAGGAGAAGGCGGGCTTCGTGCCCAACGTGTTCCTGGCGCTGGCCCACCGGCCGGCCGAATGGCGCGCCTTCATGGCCTATCACGACGCGCTGCTGCTGAAGGAAACCGGCTCGCTGAGCAAGGGCGAGCGCGAGATGATCATCGTCACCACCTCGGCGGCCAACCAGTGCCTGTACTGCGTGGTGGCACACGGCGCGATCCTGCGCATCTACGAGAAGAAGCCGCTGATCGCCGACCAGCTGGCCACCAACTACCGCAAGGCCGACATCACGCCGCGCCAGCGTGCGATGCTCGACTTCGCGATGAAGGTCTGCACGCAGTCCGCCACGATCGAGGAGGCCGACTTCGCTGCGCTGCGCGCGCATGGCTTCGACGACGAGGACATCTGGGACATCGGCGCCATCACCGCGTTCTTCGGCCTGAGCAACCGCATGGCCAACCTGACCGGCATGCGGCCCAACGATGCGTTCTTCCTGATGGGCCGAGTGCCGCGCGAGAAAAAGGCCTAGGAGCCTGGCTGGAGACAGCGCTTCAGCCCGGGACCTTCAGCCAGGCCGCCAGCACGGCCTTCAGATCGGCATCGCTGAGGGTCTTGCTGTCCACCGGCACCATCGGTACCGCGCCCCAGACGCCGCTGCTGCCCTTGCGCACGCGGCTGCTCAGCGTGGCCAGGGCACCGGCATCGCCCTTGTAGCGCGCCGCAATTTCCTTGATCGACGGCCCCACCGTCTTCTTGTCGGGGGCGTGGCAGGCGGTGCAGCCGGCCTTGGCGGCCACCTGCGCCGGGTCGGCTGCGTGCGCCGCGCCGGTGGCAACCAGCACCGCGATGACCATCGGTGCGCGGGAAAACCCTGACATGCGTTGCTCCCTGGGCACGCCCTGCCGCAACCGCAGAAGCGCCGCCGTTTGTGCTGTGTCAATAAGCCGGTACAGCCCGGCTGTACGCTGCGCGTGACACTTTATCCGACAAGGACCGAGCGATGCGCGTCGTGCTGATCCACCCCAACTACCACTCCGGCGGCGCCGAGATCGCCGGCAACTGGCCGCCCGCCTGGGTGGCCTACCTGACCGGCTACCTGAAAGGTGGCGGCTACCACGACGTGCACTTCATCGATGCGATGACGCACCACCTGAGCGACGAGCAGGTGCGCGAGCGGCTGACCGAACTGCGGCCCGACGTGGTGGGCTGCACCGCCATCACGCCGGCCATCTACAAGGCCGAGGGCCTGCTGAAGCTGGCCAAGGAGCTGGACCCGAAGGTGGTCACGGTGCTGGGCGGCATCCACGGCACCTTCATGTACCCGCAGGTGCTGAAGGAGGCGCCGTGGATCGACGCCGTGGTGCGCGGCGAGGGCGAGCAGGTGTTCCTGAACCTGGTGCGCGCAGTGGACGACGGCAGCTGGGCACGCGACCCGGCCACGGTGCGCGGCATTGCCCTGCTGCGCGACGGCAAGGTCGTCGCCACGCCGGCCGAGCCGACCATCCAGGACCTGGACCGCATCGCGCCGGACTGGGGCATCCTGGAGTGGGACAAGTACATCTACATCCCGATGGGGGTGCGCGTGGCCATTCCCAACTTCGCGCGCGGCTGCCCCTTCACCTGCAGCTTCTGCAGCCAGTGGAAGTTCTGGCGCGACTACCGCATCCGCGACCCGAAGAAGGTGGTCGACGAGATCGAGACGCTGGTGCGCGACCACCAGGTCGGTTTCTTCATCCTGGCCGATGAGGAGCCGACCATCCACCGCAAGAAGTTCATCCAGTTCTGCGAGGAACTGATCGCCCGCAAGCTGCCGGTGCAGTGGGGCATCAACACCCGCGTCACCGACATCCTGCGCGACGAGAAGCTGCTGCCGATGTTCCGCCAGGCCGGCCTGGTGCACGTCAGCCTGGGCACCGAGGCGGCGGCGCAGCTGAAGCTGGACCGCTTCAACAAGGAAACGACGATCGAGCAGAACAAGAAGGCGATCCGCCTGTTGCGCGAGGCCGGCATCGTGTCGGAGGCGCAGTTCATCGTCGGCCTGGAGAACGAGACCGCCGAGACGCTGGAAGAGACCTACCAGATGGCGCGCGACTGGAACCCCGACATGGCCAACTGGGCGATGTACACGCCCTGGCCCTTCAGCGACCTGTTCCAGGAGCTGGGCGACAAGGTCGAGGTGTTCGACTTCGAGAAGTACAACTTCGTCACCCCGATCATGAAGCCCGACGCGATGGACCGTGCCGAGCTGCTGGACCGGGTGATGAACAACTACCGCCGGTTCTTCATGAACAAGTCGCTCTTCCAGTACCCCTGGGAGAAGGACAAGGGCCGGCGCAAGTACCTGCTGGGCTGCCTGAAGGCCTTTGCCAAGAGCGGCTTCCAGCGCACCTTCTACGACCTGGGCCGCGTCGGCTACTGGGGCCCGCAGAGCAAGAAGAAGGTGGACTTCCAGTTCGCCGACCAGCGGGTGCACGGCCGGCCCGACGCGGCGGCCATCGCCGCGGCCGACGAAGGCTGGGTGACGATGCACGGCCCGAAGATCGAGCACCGCCGCCGCCAGGGCGAGCTGAACGCCGCGCTGGCCTGCGGCGGCGGCACCGACCAGCTGGACGATGCCGCGATGGATGCCGTGCTCAGCCCGCCGCCGCCAGTGCCG
>JAFLDH010000296.1 GCA_017302505.1 Burkholderiales bacterium | reverse complement strand
CTGCGCCGGGTAACCGGCACCCAGGTGCGCGGCCAGTGCGCCGGCCACGCCGCCCAGCGCCAGCATCAGCATGTAGAAGCTGCCGATGAAGAGTTCGGCCAGCACCAGCAGGCCAGCCACCAGCCACCACCAGGTTGCGGCGCCAAGGTCCATCGTCACCGTCCGTTCAGCAAGGTACCGGGGGAGTGTAGCCAGCGGCGAAAGCCCTGCGCCGCGCCCTACACTGCGCGTCTTTCGCCACAGCCCCCAGGCCGCCCGCCATGCAGCGCTTCCGCTTCCCGATCGTCATCATCGACGAGGACTACCGCTCCGAGAACACCTCGGGCCTGGGCATCCGCGCGCTGGCCCAGGCCATCGAGAAGGAAGGCTTCGAGGTGCTGGGCAACACCAGCTACGGCGACCTGAGCCAGTTCGCCCAGCAGCAAAGCCGCGCCAGCGCCTTCATCCTGAGCATCGACGACGAGGAGTTCACGCTCGGGCCCGAGTTGGACCCGGCGGTGCTGAACCTGCGCAAGTTCATCCAGGAGATCCGGCGCAAGAACGCCGACATCCCGATCTACGTCTACGGCGAGACGCGTACCAGCCAGCACATCCCGAACGACATCTTGCGCGAGCTGCACGGCTTCATCCACATGTTCGAGGACACGCCCGAGTTCGTGGCCCGGCACATCATCCGCGAGGCCAAGAGCTACCTGGACGGCCTGGCACCGCCGTTCTTCAAGGCGCTGATGGACTACGCGCAGGATGGCAGCTACAGCTGGCACTGCCCGGGCCACAGCGGTGGCGTGGCCTTCCTGAAGAGCCCGGTCGGCCAGATGTTCCACCAGTTCTTCGGCGAGAACATGCTGCGCGCCGACGTCTGCAACGCGGTGGAGGAACTGGGCCAGCTGCTGGACCACACCGGCCCGGTGGCGCAGAGCGAGAAGAACGCGGCGCGCATCTTCAACGCCGACCATTGCTTCTTCGTGACCAACGGCACCAGCACCAGCAACAAGATGGTCTGGCACCACACGGTGGCGCCGGGCGACGTGGTGGTGGTGGACCGCAACTGCCACAAGAGCATCCTGCACAGCATCATCATGACCGGCGCGGTGCCGGTGTTTCTGCGGCCCACGCGCAACCACTACGGCATCATCGGGCCGATCCCGGAGAGCGAGTTCGCGCCCGAGGCCATCCGCGCCAAGATCACTGCCAACCCGCTGCTGGCCGGCGTGGACGCGGCCAAGGTCAAGCCGCGCATCCTGACGCTGACGCAGAGCACCTACGACGGCGTGCTCTACAACACCGAGACCATCAAGCACGCGCTGGACGGCTACGTCGATGCGCTGCACTTCGACGAGGCCTGGCTGCCGCACGCCGCCTTCCACCCGTTCTACGGGCAGTTCCACGCGATGGGCAAGAAGCGGGCGCGGCCGAAGAACCAGCTGGTGTTTGCCACGCAGAGCACGCACAAGCTGCTGGCCGGCATCAGCCAGGCCAGCCAGGTGCTGGTGCAGGACGCGCAAGCGCGCAAGCTGGACCGGCACCTGTTCAACGAGGCCTACCTGATGCACACCAGCACCAGCCCGCAGTACGCGATCATCGCCAGCTGCGACGTGGCCGCCGCGATGATGGAGACGCCCGGCGGCACCGCACTGGTGGAAGAGAGCATCGTCGAATCGCTGGACTTCCGCCGTGCGATGCGCAAGGTGGACAAGGAATACGGCCGCGACTGGTGGTTCAAGGTCTGGGGCCCGGACAAGCTGGCTGCCGAAGGCATCGGCACCGCCGCCGAATGGGAGCTGAAGGCCGGCGACAAGTGGCACGGCTTCGGCGACCTGGCGGCTGGCTTCAACCTGCTGGACCCGATCAAGTGCACGATCATCACGCCCGGGCTGGACGTCAGCGGCAAGTTCGCCAAGACCGGCATCCCGGCGGCCATCGTTACCAAGTACCTGGCCGAGCACGGCATCGTGGTGGAGAAGACCGGGCTGTACTCGTTCTTCATCATGTTCACCATCGGTATCACCAAGGGCCGCTGGAACACCATGCTGACGGCGCTGCAGCAGTTCAAGGACGACTACGACAAGAACGCGCCGATGTGGCGCGTGCTGCCGGAGTTCTGCGCCGCGCACCCGCGCTACGAGCGCACCGGCCTGCGCGACTTGTGCCAGAACATCCACGAGGCCTATGCCAAGGGCGACATCGCCCGGCTGACCACCGAGATGTACCTGTCCGATCTGCAGCCGGCGATGAAGCCCAGCGACGCCTTCGCGCGCATCGCCCACCGCGAGACCGAGCGCGTGGAGATCGACGCGCTGGAAGGCCGCATCACCACCAGCCTGCTGACGCCTTATCCGCCGGGCATCCCGCTGCTGATCCCGGGCGAGCGCTTCAACCGGCAGATCGTCGAGTTCCTGCGCTTCACGCGGCAGTTCAATGCGGCGTTCCCGGGCTTCGACACCGACGTGCACGGCCTGGTCGACGAAGAGGCGCCCGGCGGCGGCCGGCGCTACTTCGTCGACTGCGTGCGATAGAGGCTCAGACGGCGGGCGCCGCGGGCTCGACGATGCCCAGTGCCACCTGGTTGAAGCCGCCGTCCACGTAGGTGATCTCGGCGGTGACGCCGGCTGCCAGGTCGGACAGCAGGAAGGCCGCCACGTTGCCGACATCGTCGATGGTGACATTGCGACGCAGCGGCGCCGACTTGGCCACGATGTCCAGCAGCTTGCCGAAATCCTTGATGCCCGAGGCCGCCAGCGTGCGGATCGGCCCGGCCGACAGGCCATTGACGCGGATGCCCTTGGGCCCCAGATTGGCCGCCAGATAGCGCACGCTGGCCTCCAGGCTGGCTTTCGCCAGGCCCATGGTGTTGTAGTTGGGCACGGCGCGCTCGGCACCCAGGTAGGTCAGCGTCAGCAGCGAGCTGCCCGGGCGCAGCATCGGCAGCGCGGCCTTGGCCAGCGCCGGGAAGCTGTAGGCCGAGATGTCGTGGGCGATGCGGAAGGCCTCGCGCGACAGCCCGTCCAGAAAGTCGCCGGCGATCGCCTCGCGCGGCGCGAAGCCGATCGAATGCACGAAGCCGTCGAACTGCGGCCAGCTGGTGCCCAGCTGGCTGAACATCGCGGCGATCTGCTCGTCGCTGCCGACGTCGCAGTCGAAGACCAGCGTGCTGTCGAACTCGCGCGCGAATTCCACGATGCGGTCGCGGAAGCGCTCGCCCACGTAGCTAAAGGCCAGCTCGGCGCCTTCGCGCCGGCAGGCGCGGGCAATGCCGTAGGCGATCGAGCGGTTGGACAGCAGCCCGGTGATGACCAGTCGCTTGCCGGCAAGGAATCCCATGTGTGCTCCCGCAAAAGGGGCCCCCGCTGGCAGCCGGAGCCGGTGTTCGGGGCGGGATTCTGGCACGCCGCCCGGCGCCTGCCGCACAGGGGCCCCGCCGCGGTTGCCGGGGCCCCGGGGCCGGGTTACAATCCCTGCTTTCGCTGACACAGTGCATGGGCGGATCTGATCCAGCCCATTTTTTATGGTTGATCGCATTTCGGGGCGGCCCGGAATGCCCAGGACACGATAGCGGGGCGGTAGGGACAGTTGGTCACGACGCAATGGCATTCGACGATCGAGCGCACGGTCACCGGCTTGGGTTACGAGCTGGTGGACGTGGAGCGTTCGGCCGCAGGCTTGCTGCGCGTGACCATCGACCGCGTGCCCGGCCAGCGCTACCCCGGCAGCGACGGTGAGGCGGTCACCGTCGACGACTGCGAGCGCGTCACACGCCAGCTGCAGCACGTGCTGGAGGTGGAGGCCGTGGCCTACCAGCGGCTGGAGGTGTCCTCGCCTGGGCTGGACCGGCCGCTGAAGCGCGCCGCCGACTACGAACGTTTTGCCGGGCTGGAAATCAACGTCACGTTGAAGCAGGCGTTTCAGGGCCGCAAGAACTATCGCGGGCGTCTGCTGGCCGGCCCCGCAGGCTGGCGGCTGGCGCTGGGCGGCGAACAGGCCGAGCAGGCGCTGGACTTCCAGCTCGAAGAGGTGCGTGAAGCGCGCCTGGTGCCGGTGATCGATTTCAAGGGCCGGGGCCGCAAGGTGCCCGGCACGCAGCCCGTGGCCGAGGCGGGCAGCGGTGCAGACGGAGGTCAGACAACATGAATCGCGAAATGCTGATGCTGGTGGATGCCATCTCGCGCGAGAAGAGCGTGGAGCTGGACGTCGTCTTCGACGCGGTCGAGGCGGCCCTGGCCTCGGCCACCAAGAAGCTGCACGGCGGGGAAGTCGACATCCGCGTCGCCATCGACCGCGAAAGCGGTGAATACGAGACCTTCCGTCGCTGGCACGTGGTGCCCAACGAGGCCGGCCTGCAGATCCCCGATGCCGAGACGCTGCTGTTCGAGGCGCAGGAGCAGATCCCCGACATCGAGGTCGACGACTACATCGAGCAGCCGATCGAATCGGTGCCGATCGGCCGCATCGGTGCGCAGGCTGCCAAGCAGGTGATCCTCCAGAAGATCCGCGACGCCGAGCGCGAGCAACTGCTGAACGACTTCCTTTCGCGCGGCGAGAAGATCTTCGTCGGCACCGTCAAGCGGCTGGACAAGGGCGACATCATCGTCGAGAGCGGTCGTGTCGAAGGCCGCCTGAAGCGCAGCGAGATGATCCCGAAGGAGAACCTGCGCACGGGCGACCGGGTGCGTGCCTTCATTGCCGGCATCGACCCGACGCAGCGCGGCGCGCAGATCATGCTGTCGCGCTCGAGCCCCGGATTCATGATGGAACTGTTCCGTCAGGAGGTGCCCGAGATCGAGCAGGGCCTGCTGGAGATCAAGAGCTGCGCCCGTGACCCGGGCTCGCGCGCCAAGATCGCCGTGATCAGCCACGACCGCCGCGTCGACCCGATCGGCACCTGCGTCGGCGTGCGCGGCTCGCGGGTGAATGGCGTGACCACCGAACTGGCCGGCGAGCGTGTCGACATCGTGCTGTGGTCCGAGGATCCGGCGCAGTTCGTCATCGGCGCCCTGGCGCCGGCCAACGTGCAATCGATCGTCGTCGACGAAGAGAAGCACGCCATGGACGTGGTGGTGGACGAAGAGAACCTGGCCATCGCCATCGGCCGGGGCGGCCAGAACGTGCGGCTGGCCAGCGAGTTGACCGGCTGGCGCATCAACATCATGACGGCCGAGGAATCGGCTGCCAAGCACAACCAGGAATCCGACGCCGTGCGGCAGCTGTTCGTCGACAAGCTGGACGTCGATGCCGAAGTGGCCGACATCCTGATCGCCGAGGGCTTCACCAGCCTGGAAGAGGTGGCCTACGTGCCGCTGCAGGAGATGCTGGAGATCGAGGCCTTCGACGAGGACACCGTCAACGAGCTGCGCACCCGTGCCAAGGATGCACTGCTGACGATGGAAATCGCCCGCGAGGAGAAGGTGGACGACGTCTCGCAGGACCTGCGCGACCTGGAAGGGCTGACGCCCGACCTGATCGGCAAGCTGTCCGACGCCGGCATCCATACCCGCGACGACCTGGCCGACCTGGCGGTGGACGAACTGACCGAGATGACCGGCATCGACGACGACCAGGCCAAGGCGTTGATCATGAAGGCGCGCGAACACTGGTTCACCGCCTGAACGCCGGACCGCCTGAACGCCCTTAAGCAGACCCTGAAGGAAACACCACGATGGCCGTGACGACAGTCGCCCAGTTAGCCACGGAGCTGAACCGGCCCGCGGCCGCGCTGCTCGAGCAGCTGGAATCGGCCGGGGTTCCGAAGAAGTCCGCCAGCGAGACGCTGACCGAAGCCGACAAGGAGCGCCTGCTGGAGTTCCTGCGCAACGCGCACGGCACCGCCGGTACCGAGCGCAAGAAGATCACCTTGGTGCGCAAGTCCACCAGCGAGATCAAGCAGGCCGATGCCAGCGGCAAGGCGCGCACGATCCAGGTGCAGGTGGTGCGCAAGCGCACCTTCGTCAAGCGTGACGACGTCGCGCCGGGCGTGGACGAGGCCGCCGCGGCGGCAGCCGCGGCCGAGGCCGAGCAGGCCGAACTGCGCCGCCGCGAAGCCGAGGCCCAGGCCGAAGCCGAGGCGCTGCGCAAGCAGGAAGAAGAGCTGGCCGAGCGCCGCCGCCTGCGCGAGGAACAGGAACGTGCCG
>JAFLDH010000295.1 GCA_017302505.1 Burkholderiales bacterium | reverse complement strand
GGTCGTGCGCGGCCGCGGCCTGCAGCGCCGGCCAATCGCTCAAGCAGTGGCTCAAGCGGCGCGGCGCGCGGCGGCGCCGCTGCGCCACTGCGCCATCAGGCCGTCCCACTTGGCGCGGGCCGCCTTCAGATGCCGTTCCTTCACATGGCCGTAGCCGCGGATCTCTTCGGGGATGCGCGCGATCTCGGCGGCCTGCGGCAGGTTGGCGGCACTGAGCGTCTGCAGCAACTCGTCGATGCACTCGCGGTACTGCTGGATCAGCGCGCGCTCGGTCATGCGCTCTTCGGTGTTGGCAAACACATCCAGCGCGCCGCCGCGCAGGCCCTTCAGCCTGGCCAGCAAGCCGAAGGCCTTGCGCATCCACGGGCCGTAGCTCTGCTTGACCAGCTCGCCCTTGTCGTTGCGCTTGGCCAGCTTCGGCGGCGCCAGGTGGTGCACCAGCTTGTAGTCGCCTTCGAACATCGATTCGATCTTGGCGAGGAAGGCCGGGTCGGTGTGCAGGCGCGCCACCTCGTACTCGTCCTTGTAGGCCATCAGCTTGAACAGGTAGCGGGCCACCGCCTCGCTCAGGGCCTTGCCGGCACCGAGCTTCTCTTCGGCGGCGCGCACCTTGTCCACATAGGCCTTGTACGTGGCCGCGTAGGCCGCGTCCTGGTAGCCGGTGAGGAACTCCACGCGCTTGGCGACCATCTCGTCCAGCGAGGGCTTCTTGACGAACTCGATCACCTGCGCCGCCTTGAACAGCGACTGCACCGAGGCCAGGTCGTGCGCGCAGCGCCGGCCCCATTCGAAGGCGGCCTTGTTGTTCTCGACCTGCACGCCGTTCAGCTCGAAGGCGCGCAGCAGCGCGGCCTGGCTCAGGGGGATGCGCCCCTGCTGCCAGGCGTAGCCCAGCATCAGCGGGTTGGTGTAGATGCTGTCGCCCAGCAGCTGCACCGCCACGGCCTCGGCATCGAAGGCGCCCACCAGGCCGTCGCCGACGCTGGCGCGCACGGCAGTCTCGCAGTGGCCGCCCGGGAACTGCCAGTCGGCGTTCTTCACGAAGGCCGCCGTCGGCGTGCCGTGGGTGTTCAGCGCCACGTAGGTGCGGCCCTTCTGCATCACCGCCAGCGTGTACTTGGTGGCGCCGACGATCGAATCGCAGGCGATCACCAGGTCGGCCTGCGCGGTGTCGACCTTGGTGGTGTGGATGTCCTCGGCACGGTTGGCGATCTGCACGTGGCTCCAGGTGGCGCCGCCCTTCTGCGCCAGGCCCCCGGCATCCTGCGTGACCACGCCCTTGCCTTCCATGTGCGCCGCCATGCCCAGCAGCTGGCCGATGGTGATGACGCCGGTGCCGCCCACGCCACCCACCACGATGCCCCAGGCCTTGTCGGCGTTGGGCAGCACCGGCTCGGGGATCGGTGGCATCGCCGACAGGTCGCCACGCTGCTCCTTCTTCGGCTTCTTCAGCTGGCCGCCTTCCACCGTGACGAAGCTGGGGCAGAAGCCCTTGGTGCAGCTGTAGTCGAGGTTGCAGGTGCTCTGGTTGATGCGCCGCTTGCGGCCGAACTCGGTCTCCACCGGCTCGACACTGAGGCAGTTGCTCTGCACGCTGCAGTCGCCGCAGCCTTCGCACACCGCCTCGTTGATGACCACGCGCTTGGCCGGCGTGGCCAGCTTGCCGCGCTTGCGGCGGCGGCGCTTCTCGGTGGCGCAGGTCTGGTCGTAGATGATGGCGGTGACGCCCTGCATCTCGCGCAGCTCGCGCTGGATGCGGTCGAGCTCGTCGCGGTGGTGCACGGTGATGCCGGCTTCGAGCGCGGCGCCCTGGTACTTCTCGGGCTGGTCGGTGACGATCACCACCTTCCTCACGCCCTCGGCCACCATGCTCTTCTGGATCTGCATGACGCTATGGCCTTCGGGGCGCTCGCCCACCTGCTGGCCGCCGGTCATCGCCACCGCGTCGTTGTAGAGCAGCTTGTAGGTGATGTTCACGCCTGCGGCGATGCTCTGGCGGATGGCCAGCGAGCCGCTGTGGAAGTAGGTGCCGTCGCCCAGGTTGGCGAAGATGTGCTTGTCCTTGGTGAACGGTGCCTGGCCCACCCAGGGCACGCCTTCGCCGCCCATCTGCGTGAAGGTGGTGGTGCTGCGGTCCATCCACACCGCCATGAAGTGGCAGCCGATGCCGGCGCTGGCACGGCTGCCTTCGGGCACGCGGGTGCTGGTGTTGTGCGGGCAGCCGCTGCAGAACCAGGGAATGCGGTCGCCCGATTCGGTCTTGATCTCGGCCAGCTCGCGCTCGCGCGCGGCCACGATGGCCAGCCGGCTTTCCATGCGCGCGACGATGTCCTCGCCCACGCCCAGCTTCTTCAGCCGCTTGGCGATGGCCTTGGCGATGATCGCCGGGCTCAGGTCGGCCTTGGCACGCAGCAGCCAGTTCTCGCTCGGGTTCGGCATGCTCCATTCGCCGCCGGTCGCGTCACCGTCCGGCTCGTCGAACTTGCCCAGCACGTTGGGGCGTACGTCGGGACGCCAGTTGTAGAGCTCTTCCTTCAGCTGGTATTCGATGACCTGGCGCTTCTCCTCGACGACCAGGATCTCCTGAAGCCCCTTCGCGAACTCGCGCGTGATGGTGGCTTCCAGCGGCCAGACCACGTTGACCTTGTGCAGCCGGATGCCAAGCTGTCGGCAGGTGGCGTCGTCCAGCCCCAGGTCGGCCAGCGCCTGGCGCGTGTCGTTGTAGGCCTTGCCGCTGGCGATGATGCCGAAGCGATCGTTCGGACCCTCGATGACGTTGTGGTTGAGCTTGTTGGCGCGCACGTAGGCCAGCGCCGCATACCACTTGTAGTCGAAGAGGCGCGCCTCCTGGTCCAGCGCCGCATCGGGCCAGCGCATGTGCAGGCCGCCGGGCGGCATCTGGAAATCCTCGGGCAGGAGGATCTTCACGCGGTCGGGGTCGACGCTGACCGACGCGGAGGACTCCACCACCTCCTGGATGGTCTTCATGCCGCTCCACACGCCGGCATAGCGGCTCATCGCGAAGGCATGCAGGCCCATGTCCAGGATGTCCTGCACGCCGCTGGGGAAGAACACCGGCAGCCCGCAAGCCTTGAAGATGTGGTCGCTCTGGTGCGCGGCGGTGCTGCTCTTGGCCACATGGTCGTCGCCGGCGATGGCGATGACGCCGCCGTGCTTGCTGGTGCCGGCCATGTTGGCGTGCTTGAACACGTCGCTGCAACGGTCCACCCCCGGGCCCTTGCCGTACCAGATGCCGAACACGCCGTCGTAGTTCTTGGCATCCGGGTACAGGTCGAGCATCTGCGTGCCCCACACCGCGGTGGCGCCCAGTTCCTCGTTGACGCCGGGCTGGAAGTGGATGTGGTGCTCGGCCAGGTGCTTCTTGGCGGCCACCAGCGCCTGGTCGTAGCCGCCGAGCGGTGATCCGCGGTAGCCGCTGATGAAGCCGCCGGTGTTCAGCCCCGCGGCCAGGTCGCGCTGGCGCTGCAGCATCGGCAGGCGCACCAGCGCCTGGGTGCCGCTCATGAAGGCGCGGCCCGATTCCAGGCGGTATTTGTCGTCGAGGCTGGCGGTCTCCAGCGCCTTGCGGATGGCTTCGGGAAGCGGAGCGTTCATGCGGCGCAACTCCTGGCAGGGAATGGCGGCAGTTTAGGATTTCCCGCCTGCGATGTCTTTTCTTTGTTTGCCGTAAGGGCGATACTTCGAGCAAGGATCTTGCGCGATCATGGCCCTAAAGGACCCGAAGCTAGCTCAGAGCACGAAATCAGGGAAAACCCTGAGGTCATCCGCCGAGTCGGCGGAGGAAACCCATGGCGCCAGCCTCGACCGCTACGACATCGCCATCCTGGGCGAGCTGCAGCAGGACGCGCGCCTGAGCAATGCCGAGCTGGCCGCGCGCATCGGCCTGTCGGCCGCGCCCACCTGGCGGCGCGTCAAGTGGCTGGAACAGCAGGGCTATATCACCGGCTATCGCGCCGAGATCGACCGCCGCCGCATCGGCCTGGGCGTGCTGGCCTTCGTGCGCGTGGACGCCGAGCGCAACAACGCCGAGGCCACGCGCGCGCTGGAAGATGCGATCCGCGCGCTGCCCGAAGTCGTGTCCTGCCACTACATCAGCGGCGCCGGCACCTTCGAGCTGCAGGTCATGTGCACAGACCTGGATGCGTACTCGCGCTGGTCGATGGACAAGCTGTTCAAATTGCCGAACGTGAAGGACCTGCACACCAGCTTTTCGCTGGGCGAGGTCAAGGCCGGGGCGGCGCTGCCGCTGGGCCACTTGAGGGCCTGAGACTCCAGCCACCACGAGGAGGGAAAGACGATGCACCAGGGGATCTGGCGCGCCGCGCCGCTGTCAATGGTCTGCGCGCTGGCCGCCACGGCCGCACTGGCCCAGCCGGCCGACCGCATCTGGAGCGGCGGCACGGTGCTGACGATGAACGACGCCGCGATGCGCGCCGAGGCCGTGGCCGAACGCGGCGGACGCATCGTCGCCGTGGGCAGCAAGGCCGAGGTGCTGAAGCTGCAGGGTCCGGCCACGCAGATGATCGACCTGGGCGGGCGCACGCTGCTGCCCGGCTTCGTCGATGCGCATGGCCACGTCACGATGGGCGGCTTCCAGGCGCTGGCGGCCAACCTGCTGGCGCCGCCCGACGGCGAGGTGCGCGACATCGCCTCGCTGCAGAAGACGCTGCGCGACTGGATCGCCGCCAATGCCGACGCGGTGAAGAAGGCCAAGCTGGTGGCCGGCTTCGGCTACGACAACTCGCAGCTGAAGGAGCAGCGCCACCCCACCCGCGACGAGCTCGACGCGGTGTCCAAGGACGTGCCGGTGGTGGCGGTGCACCAGTCGGGCCACCTGGCGGCGCTGAACTCCAAGGCGCTGGAGCTGGCCGGCTACAACGCGCAGACGCCCAACCCGCCCGGCGGCGTCATCCAGCGCCGCCCCGGCAGCCAGGAGCCCAACGGCGTGCTGGAGGAGAACGCGCTGAACCTGGCTTTGCCCAAACTGTTGGGGCAGATCGGCGCGGCCGGCTTCCAGGCCTTTGCCAAGGCCGGCAGCGAGCTGTGGGCGCGCTACGGCTACACCACCGCGCAGGAAGGGCGCGCCACGCCGGCGGTGGTGGGCGTGCTGCGCGCCGCCGCCGACCGCGGCGAGCTGAAGATCGATGTCGCCGCCTATCCCGACGTGCTGGTGGACCGCGACTTCATCAAGGCGCAGACCAGCCGCGACTACCGCAGCCGGCTGCGCGTGGCCGGCGCCAAGCTGACCATCGACGGCTCGCCGCAGGGCTTCACCGCCTGGCGCGACCGGCCCTACTACAAGCCGGTGGGCGACTATCCGCCGGGCTATGTCGGCTATGCCAGCGCGACGAATCCGCAGGTCATCGACGCGTTGGACTGGGCCTATGCCAACGGCGTGCAGATCCTGACGCACTCCAACGGCGAGGCCGCCTCCGACCTGCTGATCGCGGCGGTGGACGCGGCCACGCGCAAGCACGGCGCGGCAGACCGCCGCGCGGTGCTGATCCACGGCCAGTTCCTGCGCGAGGACCAGGTCGATGCCCTCAACCGCCTGGGCGTGATCCCGTCGCTGTTCCCGATGCACACCTACTACTGGGGCGACTGGCACCGCGATCACACGGTGGGCCCGGCGCTGGTCGACAACATCTCGCCCACCGGCTGGGCGGTGGCGCGCGGCATGCGCTTCACCAGCCACCACGACGCGCCGGTGGCCTTCCCCGATTCGATGCGCGTGCTCGATGCCACGGTGACGCGGCGCTCACGCTCCGGCGACATCATCGGCCCGGCGCAGCGGGTGGACGTGATCACCGCGCTGAAGGCGATGACGATCTGGCCCGCGTACCAGCACTTCGAGGAAGCGCGCAAGGGCTCGATCGAGGTCGGCAAGCTGGCCGACTTCGTCATCCTGTCCCAGGACCCGACCGCGGTGGACCCGGAGCGCATCGACCAGATCAGGGTCAGCGAGACCATCAAGGAGGGCCGCACGATCTATGCCGCCACCGCTGCCGACGCGCGCAAGGCGGCCTTGCAGCTGGGCCCGGGCGCGGCCGGCGGCGATGCCTTCATGCGCTTCGTCAGTGCCGGCGCTGCGGCCCGCGAGGCGCAGGCCCAGCCG
>JAFLDH010000294.1 GCA_017302505.1 Burkholderiales bacterium | reverse complement strand
GCCGAGCAGCCGGCCGGCGAGGTGGTGTCGGTCAGCGCGGCCGAGACCGCCGAGATGCTGCGCGAGGCCAAGAACGTGATCATCGTGCCGGGCTACGGCATGGCGGTGGCGCAGGCCCAGCACACGGTGTACGAGATCACCAAGCTGCTGCGCGAGAAGGGCGTCAACGTGCGCTTCGGCATCCACCCAGTGGCCGGCCGCATGCCCGGCCACATGAACGTGCTGCTGGCCGAGGCCAAGGTGCCCTACGACATCGTGCTGGAGATGGACGAGATCAACGAGGACTTCCCCGACACCGACGTGTCGATGGTCATCGGCGCCAACGACATCGTCAACCCGGCGGCGCAGGACGACCCGGGCAGCCCGATTGCCGGCATGCCGGTGCTGGAGGTCTGGAAGGCGCGCAACTCCATCGTCATGAAGCGCAGCATGGCCAGCGGCTATGCCGGCGTGGACAACCCGCTCTTCTACAAGGACAACAACCGCATGCTTTTCGGCGATGCGAAGAAGATGCTGGACGAAGTGCTGGTGGCGCTGAAGAGCTGAACGCCGGCCGCTTCGGCAGCGAAGGCCGGCCCTGCCGGCCTTCGTGCTTTCCGGCGACCCAGAATGACCTAGACGCACCACTCCAGTGCGATCGGCCGGTTCTGGTTCACACTGCCGGGATGCCCACCGAAACCACCCTGCGCCGCCACGCGCGCGCATTGAACGCCGCGCTGCAGTTGCAGCGCCAGGCGCACCTGGCGCATCCGCTGCCGACGCTGGCCGAGCGCCGTGCCGACCTGAAGCAGCTGCGCCGCTACATCCTCGACCATCAGGACGCGATCTGCGACGCCATCAGCGCCGACTACGGCCACCGCTCGCGCCACGAGACGATGCTGATGGAGCTGATGCCGGTGATCAGCGACATCCAGGTGACGCTGAAGCACCTGGCCCGCTGGATGCAGCCGCAGAAGCGCGCCGTCGACCGCAAGATCTTCGGCCTGGCCTCCAATCGCGTGATCCCGCAGCCGCTGGGCGTGGTCGGCGTGATCGTGCCCTGGAACTTCCCCATCAACCTGAGCTTCCTGCCGCTGGTGGCGATCTTCGCCGCCGGCAACCGCGCGATGGTGAAGATGAGCGAGAACTCGCGCCACCTGGCGCGCCTGCTGATGCGCACGCTGCCCGGCTACTTCCCGCCGGAAAAGCTGCGGGTCTTCGACGATGGCGGTGGCGTCGGCATCGCGTTCTCGCAGCTGCCCTTCGACCATCTGCTGTTCACCGGCTCCAGCGGCACCGGCCGCGCGGTGATGGCCGCGGCCGCGCGCAACCTGTGCCCGGTGACGCTGGAGCTCGGCGGCAAGTCGCCGGCCATCGTCTGCGCGGATTTCCCGCTGCGCACCGCGGCCGAGCGCATCCTGTACGTCAAGTGCCTGAACGCCGGCCAGGTGTGCACCACGGTGGACCATGTCTACCTGCCGCGCGCCAGCGTGCCCGAGTTCGTGCGCCTGGCGCGCGAGATCGTGCCGCAGCGCTACCCCTCGCTGGCTTCGGCCGACTACACCTCGATCATCAACGCCCCGTCCTTCGACCGGCTGGTGGCTGCCATGGACGAGGCGCGCGCGCGCGGCGCCACGCTGCTGCCGCTGATCGACGGGCCGGCGCTGGACCGCAAGGCGCGCAAGATCGCACCGCACCTGCTGCTGGACGCACCCGCCGATTGCGAATTGATGGCGCGCGAGATCTTCGGCCCGATCCTGCCGCTGATCGCCTACGACGACCTGGACGAGGCCATCGCACGCATCAATGCCGGCGCGCGCCCGCTGGCGCTGTACCCGTTCAGCCACCGGCGGCGCACGCTGGACCACATCGTCACCCACGTCATGTCGGGCGGCGTGTCGATCAACGACGCGCTGCTGCACGTGGGCCAGCACGACCTGCCCTTCGGCGGCGTCGGCGAATCGGGCATGGGTCACTACCACGGCCGCGAAGGCTTCGACAACTTCTCCAAGCTGCGGCCGGTGTTCCACCAGGCGCGGGTGTCCAGCGTCAGCCTGCTGGCCCCGCCCTACGGGCCGCTGGTGGATCGCATGCTGAAGCTGATGGTGCGTTGAGCGGGTTCGCCGTGCCGCTGCTGGCCGCGCTGCACGTGGCCATCCTGGTGGCCAGCAACTACCTGGTGCAGTGGCCGGTGCAGCTGTTCGGCGTGCTCACCACCTGGGGCGCGTTCAGCTTTCCGCTGGTCTTCGTGGTCACCGACCTGACCGTGCGGCTGCTCGGCCCGCAGGCCGCCCGGCGCGTGGTCGCGCGCGTGATGCTGCCGGCGCTGGCGGTGTCCTACGCGGTGTCGGTGCTGTTCCAGGAGGGCCGCTTCGCCGGTTGGCAGGCGCTGGGCGAGTTCAACCTGTTCGTTGCGCGCATTGCGCTGGCCAGCCTGGTGGCCTATGCGGCCGGGCAGTGGCTGGACATCGCGGTGTTCGCGCGGCTGCGGCAGCGCCCGCCGTGGTGGCTGGCGCCGGCTGCGTCCACCGTGCTGGGCAGCGCGCTGGACACGCTGCTGTTCTTCGGCGTGGCCTTCCACCGCAGCAGCGATGCCTTCATGGCCGAGCACTGGGTGGGCATCGCGCTCGTCGACTATGCCGTCAAGCTGGTGATCAGCCTGCTGGCCTACGTGCCGCTGTACCGGCTGCTGGTGGACCGGCTGGCCGGGCCGCTGCAGCCGGCACGGCCTCAGGCGTAGCGCAACTCGCGCACCTTGCCGGCAAAGACCCGGTAGCTGAACACCGTGTACCCGGCGATCGCCGGCACGGTGATGGCGCAGCCGATGGCAATGACCGCCAGCGAGCTGGTCGCGCTGGCTGCATCCCACACCGTCAGCCGGTCCATCACCACGTAGGGGAACAGGCTGTAGGCCAGGCCGATGGCGCCGAACAGGAACACCGCCACCACCGCCACGAAGGGCAGCCAGCACAGCCGGCCCAGCACCTGCTTCGAATTCAACAGCGCGCGCGCACCCACCAGCGCTGCCAGCGTGACCAGCGGGATCGGCAGCAGCGCGATGAACTCCGGCATGCTGAACCAGCGCTCGCGCACCGTGGTGCTGACCACCGGCGTCACCACCGACACCAGCCCCATGCCCAGCACCAGCGGCGGCCAGGCCAGCCGGGCCCAGCGCGCGGCCATCTTCTGCAGCGCGCCTTCGGTCTTCATCACCAGCCAGCAGGCGCCCAGCAGCACATAGGCCGCCGGCAGCAGCAGCGCGATCACGCCGGCGAACAGCGTGGCCAGCCAGCCCTCGGCAAAACCGGTGATGTAGCGGCCCAGCATCCAGCCCTGCGACACCGCGGCGATGCCGCTGCCCGCCCAGAAGGCGAAGTTCCACAGCGGCTTCCATTCGTCCTGCGCCTTGACTCGGAAATCGAAGGCCACGCCGCGCAGCACCAGGCCCACCAGCATCAGCGCCACCGGCAGGTACAGCGCGGTCAGCACCAGGCCGTGCGCCTTGGGGAAGGCGATCAGCAGGATGCCCACGCCCAGCACCAGCCAGGTCTCGTTGGCGTCCCAGAAGGGGCCGATGCTGGCGATCATCGTGTCGCGCTGCGCGGGCGTGGCGCGGTGCAGCAGCAGGCCCACACCCAGGTCGTAGCCGTCCAGCACCACGTAGGCCAGCATGGACACGCCCATCAGCGCCATGAACACCACCGGCAGCGCGGTGGCCCAGTCGATGTTCATGCAGCGGCCCCCTGCGCGCCGGCCGCCCGCGGTGGCACGGCCTCCGGCATCGGCACCGGCTTCTCGGCCATGTGCTTGACCACGCTGACATAGGCCACCAGCAGCGCCAGGTACACGCTGAGGTACAGCGCCAGCGTCAGCGCGATGTACGGCGCCGGCACGGCCGAGGCCACCTCGTCCACGCGCAGCAGGCCCTGCACGATCCACGGCTGGCGGCCGACCTCGGTGACGTACCAGCCGGCCACGGTCGCCGTCCAGCCGCTGAAGGCCATCAGCGACAGGCCGCCCAGCACCGGCCGCGGCAGTGCCGCGCCCTGCCAGCCGCGCCGCCGCAGCAGCCACAGCCCGGTCCAGCTGGCCAGCAGCATCAGCAGGCCGGTGCCGACCATGATGCGGAAGGCCCAGAACACCGGCGCCACCGGCGGGTGCGCGCCGCGGAACTCGTCCAGCCCCTTGATCTCGCCATCGGGGTCGTGCTTCAGGATCAGCGAGGCGCCCTTGGGGATGCCGATCTCGTAGTGGTTGCTGCGCGTGTCTTCGTCGGGCAGCGCAAACAGCAGCAGCGGCGCGCCGCGCTCGGTCTGCCAGACGCCTTCCATCGCCGCGATCTTGGCCGGCTGGTGCTGCAGCGTGTTCAGGCCATGGAAGTCGCCGGCCAGGATCTGCAGCGGGATCAGTACCGCGCCGACCGTCAGGCCGAAGCGCAGCGACTTGTCGGTGCTGGCGTTGGCCTTGCCCTTCAGCAGCTGCCAGGCGGCCACGCCGGCCACCAGGAAGGCCATGGTCAGCCCACTGGCCAGCAGCATGTGCACCAGCCGGTACGGGAAGCTGGGGTTGAACACCACCTGCAGCCAGCTGGTGACGAAGAACTCGCCGTTGCGGATCTCGAAGCCTGCCGGGGTGTGCATCCACGAGTTCAGCGCCAGGATCCAGAAGGCGCTCATCGTCGTGCCGAAGGCCACCAGCGCGGTGGCGATCAGGTGCACGCGTTCGCTGACCTTGCCGTGGCCGAAGAGCATGATGCCCAGGAAGGTGGCTTCCAGGAAAAACGCCGTCAGCACCTCGTAGCCCAGCAGCGGCCCGGCGACGTTGCCCACGCGCTCCATGAAACCTGGCCAGTTGGTGCCGAACTGGAAGCTCATCACGATGCCGCTGACCACGCCGAGCGCGAAGCTCAGCGCGAACACCTTGGTCCAGAAGCGGTAGGCCATCAGCCAGCCGTCGTCGCCGGTCTTCAGCCAGCGCAGCCGGAAGAACAGCAGCGCCCAGCCCACCGCGATGGTGATGGTGGGAAACAGGATGTGGAAGGTGATGTTCGCCGCGAACTGGATGCGGGCGAGCAGCAGGGCGTCCATGGCGCAGGGCTCCTCGGAGACTCAGGCACGCCCGCCGGGCACCAGCTTGAGCTTGTCCTTCAGCTCGAGCAGGCGCTGGACCTTGGCGCCCATCTTCATCAGCTGCGCCAGCGTCTCGGCATCCAGGCGCTGCACGTCGTCGAACCAGCGGGTCATCAGCTCGATCAGGTCGTGCATGTCCTTCATGCGTGCCTGGGCGAAGCGGTCTTCCGGCGTGGTGGGCTCGTCCAGCAGCGCGTTGCGCAGCATGGTCAGCGTGGGCTCGATCTCGCGGCGGCGGCGCTCCTCGGCCAGCGTGCGGAACACCTCCCAGGCATCGCCAGGTGCCTCGAAGTACTCGCGCCGGTCGCCGGGAAGGTGGCGCAACTGCACCAGCCGCCAGGCCTGCAGCTCCTTCAGGCCCATGCTGACATTGCTGCGGCTGAATTCCAGTGCCTCGGCCATCTCGTCGGCGTTCCGCGGCCGGACCGAGACATAGATCAGCGCATAGATCTGGCCGACCGTGCGGTTGATGCCCCAGCGGCTGCCCATCTCGCCGAAGTGCGAGACGAAGCTGCGGACCAGGGGCGTGAGGGCTTGGGACATGGGGGCTGGGTGTCGTGCGATGGGCGCGAGCATGACTGAGTTTTCAGAAATTCGTGAAAGTTCAGAACAAGGCCCTGCTGAGCGCAGGGCGCGGCCGGCTCAAGCGAGCGGCCGGTAGGTCGATATCACGCAGGGCGGGCCGCCAAGCCGGCGGCCGGCCCGTTGCCCGTCCACCCTGCCGGCCTGCCGATGACCACCCACCGACCCACGGCGCTGCGCGCCCTCTTCTGCGCCTCGACCCTTGCGGCCGCCGTGCTGGCAGCCGGCTGTGCCCAAGCCCCGGCCGCGCCGCTGCCCAAGGCGCGGGTGCATGTCGTCACCGACCAGGCCGAGCTGATCAGCGTCGACGCCGCAGTGCCCGGCCAGCCGCTGGCCCGCAAGCCGCTGGTGGGCCTGCCGCCGGGCGAGCGGCTGGTCGGCATCGACTACCGAGTGGCGCGCGGCGTGCTGTATGCACTGGGCGCCGACGGCCGGCTGTACACGCTGGACGTGACCACGGGCCGGCTGCAGCCGGTGGCC
>JAFLDH010000293.1 GCA_017302505.1 Burkholderiales bacterium | reverse complement strand
CGCTCCTGCTCTGCCCTGAGCAGTTCGCGCCGCTCCATCAGCACGCGCCCCCAGCGGTCGGGTGCCGAGTCCATGAAGATGCCAAAGGCGGGGAAGTCGACCTGCGGGTTCTGCTCACCGGCGTAGAGCTCGAGCCGAGGGTCCAGCATGAACTTCGTATCGCCCTGCAGCCAGGCACTCTCGTACGAAAAGGCGGCCGGTACCGCCGTCTTCACCAGGTTCTGATAGAGCCGTCCTACCAAGCAGGTTGGCTCCAGCTCCGCCGCGTCGAGCCAAACTTCCCAGACTTCACGGGTGGCCATTTCGGGTCGTCCCGTCCTGCACCGTGGTGGCCACCGAAGCGACAGGATGCTCAGCACGCCTCGCGCCTAGAAGCTCGATGTCCTGGAGCTTGCGGCCGAGCGCGTCGTCGGCAGCAAGCAGGTCGATGTCCCTGTCCAGCCCCAGCACGCGCAACGCCTTCATGAACGTGCCCATGGCGATGGTGGCGTCGCCCTTCTCCATGCGCCGCAGCGTTTCGCGCGAGATGCCCATGCGCTCAGCGAACAGTTCGGTACCCAGTTTGCGGCGCTCGCGGGCGAGTCGCAGGCGCAGCCCCAGCGCGCTAAGTTGGCGCTGCAGCCCCGGGAAAGTGGGCAATGTGGACTTCGACATGACACATATATTAGCCTCGATTCGCCAGAATGGCAAATTTATGGGGCGTTCTCGACCTGACTAGGAGGAGTCTGGCTTGCATACATGCACATAAGTTGGACAATTCAAATTATTCTGACCATCTTATATGGCGCCACAGCCAACGACCGACAGTTGCCGTCTCTCCCCGGCGACAATTACTTGGAGTTATTGGAGCCAAGTGATTCGCCACAACTCTGGCTTGAGCGCTGACGGCTGCCCGCGCAGACGGAAGATCGGACGTAGGCGGCAGGACCTCCGATCCATCGTGAAACCGGCGGGCATTTGCGCCCGCAGAGTTCGTGTCTGCAGCGTTAGGAGGCGGCTTCGCTGCCCCGTCCCGGCCGCTGTCGGGCGGCCCTACGGCCTCAGCCTTGCGTCTGTATCGTTGCCTCTCGTGATTGCGATCGGCAGTGAATCGGGCGGAAGCCTACGTCCGTACGCTTAGGTCATGTAGGCAGCTTCGCTCGATTGCCCGTTGGCATCGAATTGCCTTGACATAAGCCGCTGGGCAAAGAATTGGGTGCAAGGGCATTTCGCTACACCAGGACGCCGCACCGCCCTACCTGGGGTGACACCTGCCACTTCTGGCTTCCGAGGCATCGAAACGGTTGGACGCTGGGCAGTTACATAGCCGGCGGCACACAACGGCTTTTTTCTTTATGGCGCGATTGGCGCGGAAGTGATCCATCGAAGTGGTCCAAGCCCTGCGTTCCATGCCCCACCTCGCGCGCGCCAAGCCCACCATCGCTGCCGATCCCGCCATCGCATCGGGTATGAGCCATGCGCGATCCGCACGGACGCAATGACGATGGCGCTCAAGGCAGGCCCGCTACAGACCATCCCCGATGTGAAAGATCTTCAGCGTGGGCTTCCAAAGGCCGCATCGCCACGCTGGAACAAGGCCTCACCCCCAGGACTTCAGCGCGCGCAGCAGACTGCGCTTCTTCGATTGGTGCTCCTGCATGCGCCGCAAGATGTCGTCGAGCGTGCGCATCGCCTCCAGTATGTGCGGGCCCTTGTTGAGCATCACGCAGTCGGCCCGCACCCCCATCGCCGCATCGGTGATCTCGGGGCGTGACGGGCGCCCGGTCTTGGCCAGGTTCTCCAGCACCTGTGTGGCCCACACCACCGGCATGTGCGCTGCCTCGCAGGCCCACAGAATCTCTTCCTGCAGTTCGGCCAGTCGCTCGAAGCCGCATTCCACCGCCAGGTCGCCACGGGCGATCATCACGCCGGCCGGGCGGCCGCCCATGGCCGCGAACAACAGCGCCGGCAGGTTCTCGAATCCGCGCCGGGTTTCGATCTTCAGCAGCACGCCCAGGTGGCTGGCGCACAGCGTGTCCAGCCTTTGCTGCAAGGCCTGCACGTCGGTGGCCGATTGCACGAAGGACAGCCCCACCAGGTCGGCATAGCGGGCCACCACCGTCAGGTCGCCAAGGTCCTTCTCGGTCAGCGCCGGCAACTCGAGATGGCTGTCCGGCAGGTTGATGCCCTTGTCTGCGGCCAGGGTCTCGTCCTGTTCACCGGCGTCGGTGATCTCGATGTCCAGCCGGTGGCTGGCGGCCCGCCGAACCACGCCGCCGATGCGCCCGTCGTCGAACCAGATGCGTTCGCCCTCGCGCACCTGGCCCAGCACTTCCGGCAAGGTACAGGCGATGGTCGCCAGCGCCTTGTGGCCGTGCCCGATGCCCGACTGCGCGTCGTGGCCAAGGCCGTCGGCGGTCAGCCGCAACATCTGGCCCCGGCTCAAGTGCAGCGAGCCCGGCCGTGACGGCACTTCGAGCAGCTCCGTGACCGAGGGCGGCATGTGCGAACGCTGCACCGCCAGTCGCGTGCCCTGGCGCAGGTAGACGGTGCGCTCGCATTGCACGAGCACGCCGTCGCTGCGCAGCTCGGCCACCTGCAGCAGCCGCTTGCGCCCGCGCGCGTCGATCAAGCGGACGTGCTCGCCTGTTTCGAGCCGCGCCAGCCATTGCGCGTCAACAGGCAGCGCCTGTTCGGCAGAGGTCTCGGCGGTGCCGTGGCAGCGTGGGCGCAGCAGCAGCCGCCCGGGAGCGATGACTTCGCCGTAGGCATCGCGGCGCGGCTTGATCTTCAGCACCTGGGGGCCCGGCGCCAGTGGGCCGGTGCGCAGCTTGGGCCCGCCCAGGTCCATCAGGATGCGCACCGGTCGGCCCGCTGCCTTGGCTGCGGCACGCAGCTGCGTGGCCATGGCAATCCACGCGCCGGCATCGTCATGGGCGCAGTTGATGCGCGCAATGTCCATGCCTTGGCGCACCAGGGCCGGAATCAGCGCCCGGTCGTTGGCCGCCGACGACGGCAGCGTGACCATGATGTGGGTGCGTCGCCCTTCGGGCGGCGGCCCGAACAGCGCGGCCACGTGCTGGCGGCCCAGGTCCTGCGCGTCGTGGTATCCGACCGGGGCCTCGGCGGGCGGCGCGGCGCCCAGCAGCCTGAGCACCTTGTCCACGCTGGCCAGCACATGGGTCTCGGCGCGGCCCAGCGAGGACAGTCCCATGTCGGCCAGCCGCTCCTGCAAGCGGCGGTGATCATGCCGGCGGAAGGCCAGGTACTGCGCCAGGTTGCGCTCGCTGGCGCTGGCCTGCGGATGCAATGCCAGCCGTTTGGCATCGGCCGCCAGCATGGCCTTGCGGATGGCCTGCAGATCGCGGATCAGCGCGGCGCGCGGGGCGTCGTCCAGCGCTGTGGCACCCGCTTCCGGCGCGATGAGATGGACCGCATGCTCCACAACCCGCGGAGTGTGCGTGCCGTGCGTGTCAGTTCCGTGACGATGGGCATCCAGCGCGTCCTCAGGTCGGCCCCGCGGGCCAGCGTCTGCACATGCCGCGCTCTTGCGAGACGTGCTTGAGCGGGCTCAATATCGGGGTCTGCCCAGTGCCTACGATCTGTGTTCGGCTCTCTGGCTGTGAGCGAGGTGCTCGATGACTTTGGGTGTACCGGAACGCGGCATTCCAGGCAGCTCATGGCGGCGCACCTTTGCGGACGCGCTGATCCGTCTGCGTCCGGACATGAATCCGGACGCGGCCGACGAGGTGTCTGATTCGGCCTATCTGAGTCTGGGTGAACTGGAACCGGACCAGGCCGCCGTCCGCTACTGTCAGGACGGCATCGGGCGCCCAGCCGACGGCGACGGCGGGCACGATCACTCGCGGGCTCGAGCGGGTTGAGGTTCTATGGATTTCGTCGACCTGGCGAGCCTGCGACACCGTCTGGCCGGGCTCAGGCAGCACGATGAAGTCGCTGGACGACGTGACCGATGCTGTCCCGCGGCGAGGCCTGTTGCCGCAGACGGCGGCTGAACGCGCGGCCTGGTTCTGCTGGCGGTTCTTTGCGGCAGGCCCGGTAGAGCAGCCCGTGGTAGCCCGCGTGCCGGGCTGATCAGTACCCGCCGGGCCTAGCATCAGGGTGGGCTTCGGTAGTGCCGCCTGCGCACTCGCCGCGTTGGCGTCTGTCGTCGGCAGACCCCTTTCGCCATCGGCCTGAAAGCGCGCAGGGCCCTGCCCGCCATCCTCAGCCGCCGACGCCCGGCTCCAGCGCCAGCAGCATGCCGCGGAAGATCTGCGCTGCGGCCGACAGCCGCTTGCGCGCACGCTGCACCACGTACCACTGGCGCACGATCGGAAAGCCCTCCACCGGCAGCAGCACCAGGCAGCCCGTGGCCAGCTCCAGCTCCAGGGTCTGCATCGACACCATGCCCAGGCCCAGGCCGGCACGCACCGCCTGCTTTAGCGCCTCGTTGGTGCCCAGTTCGCAGCCCGGCCTGATCTGCAAGCCGTGCGCGGCGAAGTGACGCTCCAGCGCCGCTCGCGTGCCGGAACCTGGCTCGCGCAGCACCAGGGTCTCGCGCGCCAGCCGCGCCAGAGGCACCGCGCCCTGCCCCACCAGCGGGTGATCCGGCGGTGCAATCACCCCGAGCGGGTTGTCCATGAAGCGCTGGGCCACGATGTCCGCGCCGTCCGGCGGGCGGCCGGTGATGGCCAGGTCGGCCGTGTTGGCGGCCAGCGCGGCCAGCACCGACTCGCGGTTGGCCACCTGCAGGCTGATGCGCACACCCGGGTGGTGGCGGCTGAACTCGGCGATGACCTCGGGCAGGAAGTAGTTGGCGGTGGACACCACGGCCAGCCGCAGCTGGCCGCGCTCCAGCCCGCGCAGCTGGTCCATGGCGGCGCTCAGGTCCACCACCCGCAAGGCAATGTCGCGCGCATGTTCACGCAGCTCGGTGCCAGCCTGCGTCAGTGTCAGCCGCTTGCCCACCTGCTCGACCAGCGTCAGGCCCAGCAGCGATTCCAGCTGCTTCATCTGCATCGACACCGCCGGTTGCGTCAGATGCAACTCGGCGGCAGCACGCGAAATCGAGCCCAGCCGGGCCACCGCCTCGAAGATGCGCAGCTGGCGCAGCGTGATGTTCATGGGCGCGGTTTCCGATGCATCAGCGTTTCCTATGCTTCGATCAAAAAGTCTGAGGCAATGGCGCGGGATTACACCCGGGCCGGACTTGCGGGGGCAACCCTAACCTGCCTGGGATTCCAATGCCTGCGTGGGCCCTGCCGCGCCGCCACCGAAAGACCCGATCCATGTCCGAGACCACCCCGCCGCCCGCCCTGCCGGTGCCGCAGGCCCAGGTGAACCCGCTGCGCGACCGCGCCGAATGGCAGCGCCAGCGCGCGGCCGCCCTGGCCGACCCGGGTGCCTTCCACGGCGCGCTGGCCAAGCGCCAGATCCACTGGTACGTGCCGGCGCAGCAGGCCTGGCTGGCCTGGGACGACGCCCGCGGCGACTGGGCCGGCTGGCATGCGCAGACCGGCGCACCGGTGGCGCCCGCGTTGCCCGAAGGCTTCGAACCCTGGCAGCGCGCCTTCAACGACGACGATCCGCCGCACTGGCGCTGGTTCGAGGGCGGCCGCACCAATGCCTGCTTCAACGAGGTCGACCGCCACGTGCTGGCCGGCCACGGCAGCGAGACCGCCTTCTTCTACGAGGGCGACCGCTGGGACATGTCGCAGGACGGCGGCCGCGGCGCGCCGGTGGACGCCTACCCGATCAGCCGCAGGCGGCTGCTGCTGGAAAGCGCCAAGTGCGCGCTGGCGCTGCAGGCGCTCGGGCTGAAGGCCGGTGACCGCATCGCGCTGAACCTGCCCAACATCCCGGCGCAGCTTTACTGGACCGAAGGCGCCAAGCGCATCGGCGTGGTCTACACGCCGGTGTTCGGCGGCTTCTCGGACAAGACGCTGTCCGACCGCATCCACGATGCCGGCGCGCGCATCGTCATCACCGCCGACGGCGGCTACCGCAACGCGCAGATCGTGCCCTTCAAGACGGCCTACACCGACCCGGCGCTCGACGACTACGTGCCGGTGGACGTGGTGCGCCGCACGGTGGCCCAGCGCCTGGCCACGCTGGGCCTGGCCGCGGCCGATGCCGCGCAGATCCAGGCGACGGTGGACGAGACCCTGGCCGGCGAGGTGACCGTGCAGCGCAGCGACGCGATGCGCGGCG
>JAFLDH010000292.1 GCA_017302505.1 Burkholderiales bacterium | reverse complement strand
ACCTCGGCCGCGGGCCCGCCCGGCCACGGCCACCCTCCCGCGTGCCCGCATGCTCGTGGTGGACAGCAACCCCCGGACACGCAGCCTGACCTGCATGCACCTGCGCGACCTGGGTGTCGGCGACCTGCACCAGGCCGCTCGGGCGGCCGACGTGCGCCTGGCGCTGGAGCGTGAAGCCTTCGACATCGTGCTCTGCAGCATGGATGTCGCCGACGGCGATGCCGGCTGGCAAGACCTGTTCGACGAACTCCGCCGCGCGGGACTCCTGCCGCATTCGACGGTGCTGTTCATCCTCACCGCCGAGGCGACGTACGCCAAGGTGCGTGAAGCCGCCGAGGCCGCGCTGGACGGCTATTTGCTGCGACCGTACAAGGTGGCCGCCCTGGGCGACCGCCTGCTGCAGGCCTGGCGGCGCAAGCATGAAATGGCCCCGCTGCTGGCGGCGCTTCGCGACGGCCGCGAGCCGCAGGCATTGGCCTGGTGCCTCGATGCCGTCAGAAAGCGCCGAAGGCATGCGGTGTTCGCCGCGCGGGTGGCCTGCGAGTTGCTGATGAAGATGGAACGGCCCGGCGACGTGATCGAGCTGTGCGAGTCGCTCGTCGGACCCAAGGACGGTGCGGGCGGTGGCAGCGACTGGCAGCAGCTGAACATCGTGCGCGCCTGGCACATGCGCGGCGAGACGCGGCGCGCCCGCCGCCTGTGCGACGACTTCGTCGCCAGCAACATCCAGAATGCAGATGGATTTGACCTGCAGGCCCAGTTGCAGGTCGAATCAGGTGAGCTCGAGCCGGCGCTGCATGCCGCGCGTGCCTCGGTCCAGCTCACCCCGGGCTGCGTGTTGCGCCTTCAGACCTGTGGCGCACTGGCCTTCTACGCCGATCAATCCGCCGAGGCGCAGCTGATGCTGGCGCGTGCCGTGTCCCTGGGCTTGCGCTCGCGTTTGTTCGATGGATTGAGCCTTGCGTTGCTGGGCCTGGTGCAGTTCGACCAGTCGGACAGCAAGTACCTGCCGGTGACGCGCTCGCACCTGAGCCACATGCTTCGCCGCCACGAGGGGTCGCTCAGGCTGCAGCGATTCGACACGATGCTCAAGGCACTGCGCCACCTGCAACTGCGCGAGCACGACGCTGCTGCCGGCGAGGCCCGCCAGCTCGATGCCGAGGTAATGGCCGATGGCTACGACCTCGAAGCCGCGGTGATCACGCTGGCCCTGTGGTCGCGATTCCCGCTCCGCGAGCTGGAGTCCGGGGCTGTCGAACAGGTGGTTCGCCAGGTCGGGCTCAGACACGGCGGCATGCGGGCGGCGCAGGAAGCGCTGGTGGCCTGTGCCAGGCGCCAGCCGCACATGGTGCAAACGCTGGAGCACTGCCACCAACAGGTCTCGCAGCTGGCCGAAAACGCCCTGGCGCAATCGCTCGCCGGGCAGCCGCTGCAGGCGGTGCGGTCGCTGCTGGAGCACGGGCGGGACTGGCGCAACGCCAAGCTGCTCGAGGTGTCGGTGCTGGTGGCACGGCGCCACGCAGCCGCGCTTGGCGATGAAGGCGCCGCACTCGCCGAAGAGGCCGGTCAGGCCCTGGCGGTGCTGCCGGTCGCCGGCCTGCCCATCGCCGGCCTGCGGCAAACGGGTCGCTCGGCAGGCGGATTGATCATGCCGCGGTAGTGTGCTTTCGCAGGGTTCCTGCGGGCGACTGCATTCGGCTGCCCAGGACGGGTGATGGCCGCCTGCCCGCCTTCGCGCTGGCGCATCCTCTGGGCATCGGGATCTGCGCGCGACCTCGGTCCGATGCGCGCTCAGCCGCCGCGCTGCCGCGCCTGATGCATGGCGTGCAGGCTGATCTTGCGCACCTCGACCTTGCTCTGCTCGATGTGCGCGCGCAAAAGCATCTGCGCAACGTCGAGCTTGCGCTGGATCACCGCGCGCAGGATCTTGGCGTGCTCCTGGTAGGTGGCCTCGATGCGGTCGGCGCGGGTGAAGTCCAGCCGGCGCACGATGCGGATGCGCTCGGTCACGTCCTGGTGCACCTTGGCGATCTCGGCGTTGCCGGCAGCGCTGACCAGCGTGGCGTGGAAGGCCTCGTCCAGCTCACCCACCGCGCGCGCGTCGGCCGAGCGCAGCGCAGCCGGCACCAGCCACACCGCCTTCAGCGTCTCCAGCGCGGGCGGGTCCTCGTGCCGGGCCACCAGCTTGGCCACCGCATCCAGCTCCAGCACGATGCGCAGGTCGTACAGCTCGTCCAGCTTGCCGAAGTCGATCGGCTTGACGAACCAGCCGGTCTTCGACTCCACATCGAGGAAGCCCTCGTTGCGCAGCCGGAACAGCGCCTCGCGCACCGGCGTGCGCGACACGCCCACGCGCTGGCCGATCTCGGCCTCGGAGAAGCGGTCGCCCGGCACCCAGGTGAAGTCGTGCAGCTCGGCCTTCAGCTGGGCGTAGACCTGCTCGGCCAGGTTGGCGCGCTGCGCTGGCGCGGCGGTGACGGTCGAAAGGCTCATGGCGTGATCATGCGGCAATCGGATCGGGAGGCCTTCAGTCGGCGAAGTGGCAGGCCACCTCGCGCGCACCCACGCGGCGCAGCAGCGGCGCCTCACGCGCGCAGCGGTCTTCGCCCTGCGGGCAGCGGCCGTGGAAGCGGCAGACCTGCGGCGGCGGGTCGATGGGGCTGGCTACCTCGCCGGTGAGCTTGATGCGCGGGCCCTGGCCGGGGATGGCCGAGACCAGCGCCTGCGTGTAGGGGTGGCGCGGCGCGCGGAACACCGCTTCCGACGGGCCGACCTCGACGATCTTGCCCAGGTACATCACCGCCACCCGGTCGGTCAGCAGCCGCACCACGTTCAGGTCGTGCGAGACGAACAGGTAGCTCAGGCCCAGCGTGCGCCGCAGCTCGGCCAGCAGCTGCAGCACCACCGCCTGCACCGACACGTCCAGCGCAGCGGTGGGTTCGTCCAGGATCAGCAGCCGCGGCTGCACGGCCAGCGCGCGGGCGATGCCCACCCGCGCCTTCTGCCCGCCCGACAGCTGGTGCGGATAGCGTGGCAGCAGCGCCAGCGGCAGCCCCACCTGCTGCGCCACGGTGTCCACGCGCGCGGCGGCCGCGTCGGCCGACAGGCCCTGCAGCAGGCGCAGCGGCTCGGCGATGGCCTCGCGCGCGCTGAAGCGCGGGTTCAATGAATCGGTCGGGTCCTGGAAGACCATCTGGATCGCCGCGCGCTGCGGGTGGCGCGCAAAGCGCTCGGCGCGGATCTCGGCCAGGTCGCTGCCGGCATAGAGGATGCGGCCGTCGCTCGGGTCCAGCAGACGCGCCAGCAGCCGCACCAGCGTGCTCTTGCCGCAGCCCGATTCGCCGACCAGGCCCACGCTTTCGCCAGCGGCGATGTGCAGCGACACGTCGTCCACCGCATGCAGCAGCGCGCCGCGCCGTCCGCTGACCGGGAAGCGCTTGTGCAGCGATTCGACCTGCAGCAGCGCCTCAGGCATGGGCCGGCTCCTTGCGCGGTGCGGCTTCGGTCAGCGGATGCCAGCAGGCCACGCCGTGCAGCGCGGCGCCGTCCAGCGGCGGCCGCTCGCTCAGGCAGCGATCGGTGGCGCGCTCGCAGCGCTCGGCGAAGCGGCAGGCCGGCAGGTCGCTGCGCTTCAGGTCGGGCAGGTTGCCGGGCACCGGCTCCAGGCTGAAGAGGCTGCTGCGCTCGCCGGGCGTAGAGCTCATCAGCCGCGCGGTGTAGGGGTGGCGCGGCGCGGCGAACAGCGCCTTGGTGGGGGCGCTTTCCACCGCATGGCCGGCATGCATGACGACGATGCGGTCGCAGTAGTCGGCCGCCAGCGCCAGGTCGTGCGTGATGAACAGCGTGGCCATGTGGCGCTCGCGCGCCAGGCCGGTGATCAGGTCCATCACCGCAGCCTGGGTGGTGACGTCCAGGCCGGTGGTCGGTTCGTCGGCGATCAGCAGGCTGGGCTTGCAGGCCAGCGCCAGCGCGATCATCACCCGCTGGCACATGCCGCCGGACATCTCGAAGGGGTAGGCGGCTATGCGCCGCTCGGGGTCGGAGATGGCCACGTCGCGCAGCGCCTGCACCGCGCGCTCCTTCAGGTTCTTGCCCAGGTCGACGCCGGGCGCGGCGGCATGTCGGCGCAGCACGTCCTGCAGCTGCTGGCCGACGCGGCGGATCGGGTTCAGCGCGGTGCGCGGGCTCTGGAAGATCATCGAGATCTCGCGGCCGCGCAGGTCGGCCAGTTCGGCCTCGCTGGCGCGCAGCAGGTCCATGCCGCCGAACAGCGCCGTGCCGCCGGTGACCTTGGCGGCGCGGTCGCTGATGCCCAGCAGCGCATAGGACAGCACCGATTTGCCGGAGCCGCTTTCGCCGACCAGGCCGACGATCTCGCCCTTCTGCAGCTGCAGGCTGACGCCTTCGAGCGCGCGCACCGTGCCGCCGCGGGTGCGGAACTCCAGGCCGAAGTCCTTGACGTCGAGCAGCGGCGGTTGGCTCATGTGCGTCGCCTCGGGTCGAAGATGTCGCGCAGCGCGTCACCCAGCAGGTTGAAGCTGAACACCGCCAGCATCAGCACCGCGCCGGGGAAAAAGCTGACCCACCATTCGCCGCTGACGATGAACTGCGCGCCTTCGGCCACCAGGATGCCCCACTCGGGCGTCGGCGGGCGCACGCCCAGGCCGATGAAGCTCAGGCCCGCGGCGTTCAGGATCGCCCAGCCCATGTTCAGGCTCACCTGCACCATCGCCGGCGGCAGCGCGTTGGGGAACAGGTGCACCGCCAGGATGCGCGCATCGCCGTTGCCCGACAGCCGTGCGGCTTCGATCCATCCTGCCCCGCGGCGCACATTGGCCTCGGCCCGCGCCACGCGCACGTAGAAGGGCAGGTTGATGATGGCCGTGGCCAGCACGATGTTGCCCACCGTGTTGCCCAGCGCCGCGACGATGCCCATCGCCAGCACGAACAACGGGAAGGCCATGATGGTGTCGGACAGTCTTGTCACGATGCGGTCCCACCAGCCGCCGAAGAAGCCGGCCGCCAGCCCCAGCGGCATGCCGATCAGGAAGGACGCGGCCACGGCCGAGACGGCTATCCCTAAGTCCAGCCGCGTGGCGACCACCGTGCGCGAGAAGATGTCGCGGCCCAGCGCGTCGGTGCCGAACCAGTGCGCGGCCGACGGCGGCTGCAGCGCCATCGCGCTGTTGCTGGCCAGCGGGTCGTAGGGCACCAGCGCGGGCCCGAACAGCGCCATCAGCACGAACAGGCCGAACAGCGCCACCGCGGCCAGCGTGACCGGGTTTTCGCCCAGCACGTGGCGGATGTGCTTCCAGGTCTCGGCGTTCATGCCTCGACACTCACCCGCGGATCGATCAGCCCATACAACAGATCGACCAGCAGGTTCAGCAGCACGAACAGCACGCCCATCGCCAGGACGAAGCCCTGCACCGGCGCGTAGTCGCTGGCGGTCAGCGCGTCGATCGCATAGCTGCCCACGCCGGGCCAGCCGAACACCTTCTCGACGATGACGCTGCTGCCGAGCATGAAGCCGAACACCATGCCCAGCGTGGTGACCACCGGCAGCAGCGCGTTGCGCAGCGCATAGGTCACCAGCACCGTGCCGCGCGACAGCCCGCTGGCGCGCGCGGTGCGGATGAAGTCGGCCGACAGCACCGCCAGCATCGACGCACGCGTCATGCGCGCGATCGGCGCCAGCACGAAGATGGCCATCGTCAGCACCGGCAGGATCAGCTGCTTCAGGCTGGCCCACCACATCGCGCCGTCACCGGCCAGCGCGGCGTCCACCAGGTACAGGCCGGTGACCGTGGCCGGCGGCGAGTACATCGGGTCCAGCCGTCCCATCGGCGACGGCGCCCAGCCGAGCAGGAAGTAGAAGACATAGGCCAGCAGCAGCCCGGTGAAGAAGGTGGGCAGCGACACGCCGGCGGTGGTGACCAGCCGGCACAGCTGGTCGATCCAGCTGCCGGGCCGTGTCGCGGCCAGCACGCCCAGCGGCAGCGCGATGGCGCAGGCCAGCAGCAGCGCCAGCAGCACCAGCTCCAGCGACGCCGGCAGCCGTGCCAGCAGCTCCTGCGCCACCGGCTGCCCGGTGGTCAGCGACAGGCCCATGTCGCCGCGCGCCAGCCCGGCCACGTAGATGAAGAACTGCTCCAGCAGCGGCTTGTCCAGGCCGAGCTGGGTGCGCACCTGCGCGATG
>JAFLDH010000291.1 GCA_017302505.1 Burkholderiales bacterium | reverse complement strand
GACCCGCGCACCACTGGCGCGGTGCTCGACGCGGCGGCCGAGGCGCTGCCCGGTGTGCCCAGCCGCCTGTTGCGCGTGGGCCTGCCGCACACCGCCAGCGCCGAGCAGATCCGCGACGTGGTGCAGGGCTGGCTGCAGCGCCAGGCGCGGCGCATCTTCGACGAGCGCGTCGAGGTCTATGCCCAGCGCCTGCAGGTGCGGGTGCGGCGCATCGCGCTGAGTTCGGCTGCCACCCGCTGGGGCAGCGCCAATGCCGACGGCTCGATCCGGCTGAACTGGCGGCTGGTGCACTTCGGCCTGCCGATCATCGACTACGTGGTCACCCACGAGCTGGCGCACCTGCGCGAGATGAACCACAGCCCGGCCTTCTGGGACGTGGTGCGCTCGGTGCTTCCCGACTACCGCGAATCGCGCGCCGCGCTGCGCGACGGCACGCTGCCGGTGCTGGACTGATTGATGTTCGGCTCGGTCCGCAACCTGTGGCAGCGGCTGCTGCGCCGCACCGGCCGCGACCACGACGCCCCCTGGCTGCGCCAGCTGCGCGGCGTGATCCACGTGGGCGCCAACACCGGGCAGGAGCGCGACCACTACCAGCAGTACGGTTTGCAGGTGCTGTGGATCGAGCCGGTGCCCGAGGTCTTTGCCCAGCTGCAGGCACACATCGCCGGCCTGCCCGGACAGCGCGCGCTGCAGGCGCTGGTGTCCGACCAGGAGGGCGACGAAGTCGACTTCCACGTGGCCAGCAACCAGGGGCTGTCGAGTTCGATGCTGCCGCTGGGCCAGCACAAGGACATCTGGCCCGAGGTGCAGTACAGCCGCTCGCTGCGGCTGCGCACCACCACGCTGGACGCGCTGGTGCGCGACGGCCAGCTGGAGCCGGGCGCCTACAACGGCCTGGTGATGGACACCCAGGGTTCGGAGCTGCTGGTGCTGCACGGCGCGTTGCAGGTGCTGCCGCACATCGACTTCATGAAGACCGAGGTGGCCGACTTCGAGGCCTATGTCGGCTGCTGCCAGCTGAAGGACATCGACGCCTTCATGCGCGAGCACGGCTTCGAGGAGCACTCACGCCGCCGCTTCGCCGAGCGCGAAGGCGGTGGGGCCTACTACGACGTGGTGTATCGCCGCCTGCGTTGAGCGTGGGGCGCGGGTTCCGGCGCGTTGCTGACTTTCGTTGTGCTCGGTGCGTATTGGCGCCGCTGAGGCAAAGCCGACGAGGGGGTGGCCGGCTCCGTTCAGCCAATTCCTATTCACTCCGCCGGCCACCCCCTCGCCGGCTTTGCCGGCACCCGCAGCGCGCTTCGGCGGCGCGAACTCAGCCTTCGAACACCACGGCCCCTGGCCACCCCGCTGACGGACAGCGTGCGCCTCAAGGCAACATTGGAGCTGCGGCCAAACGCCTCAAGGAGACTCAAGCCAACGCAAAGCGCAGCACCCCATCGCTGGAGGCCACCTGCCGCAGCCGGCCCTCGGACTGCAGGGCATGCACGTGGGCCACGGCCTCGCCCAGCGCGAAGGTGGTCTGGTGCCAGTCCAGGTCGCGCTTGAACATCACCGGCAGCAACTCGGCCGCGCTGCGCGGGCCGGTGGCGCAGGCCTGCAGCACCTCGGCAAAGCGCTCGTCATGGTGCGCCAGAAGCTGGTCGATGCGCCGGTGCAGCCCGGTGAAGGGCTTGCCGTGCGAGGGCAGGACCAGCAGCTGCGGCGACAGCGCACGCATCGCGCGGATCGATTCCAGGTACAGCGGCAGCGGGTTCGCCTCGGGCTCGGTGTCGTAGACGCTGATGTTGGTGGAGATGCGCGGCAGCACCATGTCGCCGGAGATCAGCACCTGCAGCGCCGGGCAGTGCAGCGCGATGTGCTCCGGCGCATGGCCATAGCCGGCGATGCACTGCCAGTCGTGCCCGCCGATGCGCAGCCGCATGCCGTGCATCAGCCGGCGGAAGCGCTCGGGCACCTGGCGCACCATGCTGGCGTACAGGTTCGAGCGGGCCCGCACCTTGGCCAGCGCGCTCGGGTCGTCCAGCCCGTGCTGCGCATAGAAGTCCGCCGCGCCATGGCCGCTGTGCGCGTCGCCGATGGCCGCGCTGGCCACCCGCGCGGCGTTGAAATCGGTGGCGCTGATCCACAGCCGGCATTGCCAGCGCTCGGTCAGCCAGTGCGCCAGGCCGATGTGGTCGGGGTGCATGTGCGTGCAGACCACGCGCAGCACCGGCAGGCCCTGCAGCTCGGTGGCGAAGACCTGCTCCCAGTCGGCGCGGGTGCCGGGGTCGTCCACGCCGCAGTCCACCACGGTCCAGCCCTCGCGCCGGCCGGCGGGCCCGTCCTCGTGGTCGCGCAGCAGCCACAGGTTGATGTGGTCCAGCGCGAAGGGCAGGCGCATGCGCAGCCAGCGCACGCCCTCGGCCACCGCCAGGCTGCTGCCGGGCGCCGGCAGCGCATCGCCGAAGGGATAGTGCAGTTCGCTTTCGAGGGAGTTGGCCATGGCGGGACGGGGTACGCGGGCCGGCAGTCTAACCAGCAGCCCTGGCGCCCTGGCCCGCGCCTTGCCTACACTCGGGCCATGGATGCCGACATCGATGCCCTGTTCGACAACAACCGACGCTGGGCGCAGCAGATGCAGGACCGCCAGCCCGGCTTCTTCAGCCGCCTGGCGCACCAGCAGAATCCGCGCTACATGTGGATCGGCTGTGCCGACAGCCGCGTGCCGGCCAACGAGATCACCGGGCTGGACCCCGGCGAGGTGTTCGTGCACCGCAACGTGGCCAACGTGGTGGTGCACTCCGACCTGAATGCGCTGTCGACGATCCAGTTCGCGGTCGAGCATCTGAAGGTGGAGCACATCATCGTCGTCGGGCACCACGGCTGTGCGGGCGTGCGCGCCGCGCTGCACGGCACCCGCGTCGGCCTGGCCGACAACTGGCTGCGCCACATCCAGGACGTGCGGCTGCGCCACCGCAAGCGGCTGGAGCACCTGCCGCCGGGGCAGCAGGAAGACATCCTGTGCGAGATGAACGTCATCGAGCAGGTGGGCAACGTCGCGCTGTCCACCGTGGTGCAGGACGCCTGGCAGCGCGGCCAGAAGCTGTCGGTGCACGGCTGGGTCTACGACCTGAAGGACGGCCTGCTGAACGACCTGCAGGTGACGATGGACCGGCCCGAGTGCGTGGTGGACGTGTTCGCCGCGGCGATCAAGCGCTATCCGCGGGCGCCGCTGCCCGCCGACAGCGAATGAGATGTTCCCGCACCGGCTGACCGACACCCGCGCCTTCGACGTGGCCCAGGCCATGCTCGACGGCTTCAACCGCCACTATCGGCTGTTCCGCGAGGCCAGCGCCGCGGCCAAGGCCCGCTTCGAGGCGGCCGACTGGCACGGCCAGCAGCGTGCCCAGGCGCTGCGCATCCAGTTCTACGACCAGCGCGTGGCCGAATCGGCCCAGCGCCTGCGCGAGGAATTCGACGTCGACACGCTGTCGATGGACAGCTGGCAGCAGGTCAAGCTGCACTACATCGGCCTGCTGACCAACCACCACCAGCCCGAGCTGGCCGAGACCTTCTTCAACTCGGTCACCGTCAAGCTGCTGCACCGCAGCTACTTCCGCAACGACTTCATCTTCGTGCGGCCGGCGGTCAGCACCGAATACATCGAGGACGAGCAGCCCGGCGCGCTGCCCACCTACCGGGCCTACTACCCGACGCGCGAGACGATGCGCGAGGTGCTGATCCGCATCGTGCACAACTTCCAGCTGAAGCGCGAGTTCGAAGACCTGGGCCGCGATGTCGACCACGTGCTGCGCGCACTGGGCGAGCGCATCGGCCTGCCGGTGGCCGAGTGGACGCTGCGCGCCAACTTCCAGATCCAGGTGCTTTCGTCCCTGTTCTACCGCAACAAGGGCGCCTACCTGGTGGGCAAGATCGTCAACGGCTACACCGAGGTGCCCTTCGCGCTGGCCATCCTGCATGGCGACGCCGGCCGGCTGGTGATCGACACCGCGATGTTCCACGAGGACGAGCTGCTGATCCTGTTCAGCTTCGCGCGCGCCTACTTCATGGTCGACATGGAGGTGCCCAGCGCCTACGTCCAGTTCCTGCGCGGGCTGATGCCGCGCAAGCCGCGCACCGAGATCTACAACGCGCTGGGCCTGCAGAAGCACGGCAAGAACCTGTTCTACCGCGATTTCCTGGCGCACCAGCGGCACAGCAGCGACCAGTTCCGCATCGCGCCGGGCATCAAGGGCATGGTGATGCTGGTCTTCGACCTGCCGAGCTTCCCCTATGTGTTCAAGGTCATCAAGGACTTCTACCCGCCGCCGAAGGAAACCACGCGCGAGCAGATCAAGGCCAAGTACCTGCTGGTCAAGCAGCACGACCGCGTCGGCCGCATGGCCGACACGCTGGAGTACAGCAACGTCGCCTTCCCGCGCGCGCGCTTCGAGCCGGCGCTGATCGACGAGCTGAAGCGCTACTGCCCGAGCCAGATCGAGGACGACGGCGACGCGCTGGTCATTCGCCATGTCTACATCGAGCGGCGCATGATCCCGCTGAACATCTTCCTGCACGAGGGCACGCCCGAGCAGATCGAGAAGGCCGTCGTCGAATACGGCAACGCCATCAAGGACCTGGTGGCCGCCAACATCTTCCCCGGCGACATGCTGTGGAAGAACTTCGGCGTCACCCGCCACGGCAAGGTGGTGTTCTACGACTACGACGAGATCGAGTACCTGACCGACTGCAACTTCCGCCGCGTGCCGCCGCCGCGCAACGAAGAAGACGAGATGAGCGGCGAGGTCTGGTACAGCGTCGGCCCGAAGGACGTGTTCCCCGAGACCTTCGGCCCCTTCCTGCTGGGCAACCCGGCCGTGCGCGAGGTCTTCATGAAGCACCATGCCGACCTGCTGGACGCCGATTTCTGGCAGGGCCACAAGGAGCGCATCCTGGCTGGCCATGTGCACGACGTCTTCCCCTACGAGCCGCACAAGCGCTTCGGCCATGCGGCCTGAGCAGGTCGGCGGCCTGCTTCCTACAATTCAGCCCTCAACCAATGCGGGAGCCCGCCATGCCTGAATCCATCGTCATCGTGTCCGCTGCGCGCACGCCGATCGGCGGCCTGCTCGGCGATTTCGCGTCCGTGCCTGCCTGGGAACTGGGCGCGGTGGCCATCCGCGCCGCGGTCGAGCGTGCCGGGGTGCCCGGCGACGCCGTCGACGAGGTGCTGATGGGCAACTGCCTGATGGCCGGCCAGGGCCAAGCGCCGGCCCGCCAGGCGGCGCTGAAGGCCGGGCTGCCGCAGTCGGCCGGTGCGGTGACGCTGAGCAAGATGTGCGGCAGCGGCATGCGCGCGATGATGTTCGCGCACGACATGCTGGCCGCCGGCAGTGCCGAGGTCATGGTCGCCGGCGGCATGGAGAGCATGACCAACGCGCCGCACCTGATGTTCGCGCGCAAGGGCGTGCGCTACGGCGCGGCACAGCTCTTCGACCACATGGCGATGGACGGCCTGGAAGACGCCTACGAGCGCGGCAAGGCGATGGGCGTGTTCGCCGAGAGCTGCGTGGCGAAGTACGGCTTCAGCCGCGAGGCACAGGACGCGTATTCGATCACCAGCACCCAGCGCGCCAAGACCGCCAACGAGGACGGCAGCTTCGCCTGGGAGATCGCGCCGGTCACGCTGCCCGGCAAGGCCGGCGACACGGTCATCAAGTTCGACGAGCAGCCCTTCAAGGCCAAGCTCGACAAGGTGCCGACGCTGAAGCCGGCCTTCAAGAAGGACGGCACCATCACCGCCGCCAACGCCAGCAGCATCAGCGACGGCGCCGCCGCGCTGGTGCTGATGCGTGAATCCACCGCCGCGCAGCGCGGCTGCAAGCCGGTGGCGCGCATCGTCGCGCACAGCGTGCATGCGCAGGCGCCGGAATGGTTCGCCACCGCGCCGGCAGGCGCCATCGCCAAGGTAATGGCCAAGGCCGGCTGGCAGGCCAAGGACGTGGACCTGTGGGAGGTCAACGAAGCCTTCGCCGCGGTGACGATGGCGGCGATGGCCGAATACAAGCTGCCGCACGAGATCGTCAACGTGCATGGCGGCGCGGTGGCGCTGGGCCACCCGATCGGCGCCTCGGGCGCGCGCATCGTCGTCACGCTGCTCGGCGCGCTGAAGAAACGCGGCCTGAAGCGCGGCGTGGCCAGCCTGTGCATCGGCGGCGGCGAGGCCACCGCGCTGGCGCTGGAAATGC
>JAFLDH010000290.1 GCA_017302505.1 Burkholderiales bacterium | reverse complement strand
AGCGCCAGCCCGCTCAGCACCAGCACCATGCCGCGCGACTGCAGCACCCCGGCCAGCGTGGCGCGCTCGGCCGGCTCCAGCGTGGCCCACAGCCAGGCGCCGCCGCCCAGGCCGAACAGCGCCAGCAGCAGCCCCGGCGCGAGCAGCGCCACCAGCTTGCCGGTGTCCAGCGTCTTCATGCCGCGCCCAGCATCTCGGCCACCTTGGCCGCCAGTTCCTTGGTGGAGAAGGGTTTGGTCATGTAGGCGTCGGCGCCGACCCCCAGGCCCTTCTGCACGTCGGTGTCACGGCCCTTGGCGGTGAGCATCAGCACCTTGGTGCCGCGCAACGCCTCGTCGGCGCGCAGCTCCTGGCAGACCTCGATGCCGCTCTTCACCGGCATCATCAGGTCCAGCAGCACCAGCGCAGGCCGCTCGGCGCGCAGCAGGTCCAGCGCCTGCTGCCCGTCGCGCGCCACCAGCACCTGGTAGCCGGCCCGCTTCATCAGGTATTCCAGCGAGACGACGATGTTCGGCTCGTCGTCGGCGATCAGGATCTTGTGCGTCATCGCTTGTCTCCATCGTCTTTTGGCCGCCAAGGTAGCGTGAAGAAGAAGCACGCGCCTTGTTCCGTGTCATCGCGCAGCCCCATGCGGCCGCCGAAATGCTCGACGATCTGCCGGCTGATCGGCAAGCCCAGCCCGGTGCCCTGCGGCCGGTTCAGCGCGTCGCCGCCCTGGCGGAACTTCTCGAAGATCAGCTCACGCTGCTCGGGCGGCACGCCCGGGCCGTTGTCGTGCACCTGTACCGTCAGGCCCTCGGCATCGTGCGTCAGCTGCAGCCGCACCCGGCCCTGGCCGGCGGGCACGAACTTGGCCGCGTTGCTCAGCAGGTTCAGCAGCACCTGCATCAGCCGGTCGGCATCGGCGCGCAGCGTGGGCACCCGCGCCGGCAGCTGCAGATCCAGCACCGCACCGCGTTCGCGGAACAGCTCGCGCACCGTCTGCGCGGCCTGCTGCACCAGCGCCTTCGGATCGATGTCCTCGGTGTGCCATTCGGCATGGCCGGACTCGATCTTGGCCATGTCCAGCACCTGGTTGACCAGCCGGCTCAGGCGCTCGGTCTCGGCGACGACGATGCCGATGAACTCCTGCCGCTGTTCGGCGGGCATCTCCGGGTCGTCGCGCATCAGCTCGGCGAGCGCCCGGATCGAAGTCAGCGGCGTGCGCAGCTCGTGCGTCACCGAGGACATGAAGTCGTCCTTCAGGCGGTCCAGGCTCTTCAGCTGCTCGTTGGCCTGCTTCAGCTCGGCCGTCACCTGCTCCAGCCGTTGCGAATAGGCGCGGATCTGCGAGGCCTCGTCGAGGATGCGCATCACGTCGTCCAGCGCCAGCGATTCCTCTTCCACCACCGAGGCCACCATCACCCGCGCCGACGCGCTGCCGATGGCGCCGGCCAGCTGCGTCTCGACGAATTGCACCAGCGCCGCATCGGGCTGCAGCGCGTCGCGGTGCAGCGCGCCGCGGCGCCGCGCGTAGTCGTCGAACAACGCCTGCGCGCGCCCCGGGCCGACGAAGCGGCCCAGCAGCGGCAGCAGGTCGGCCACGCGGGCGCGGCCGCGCCAGAACACCGGGTCGCTGCTTGCGGTGCGGCGGAATACGTCGACGAAGAGCAGCGCCTGGCTGGTCTCGCGCGCGGTGGGCGCGCGCCACAGCGACACCGCCACGTACAGCCCGGCATTGGCCAGCAGGCTCCAGAACAGCGAATGCGTCAGGTAGTCCAGCCCCTTCAGGCCGAGCAGCGCCTCGGGCCGCAGCAGCTCCCAGCCGAAGGCGCCGTGGGCCAGGAAATCGCGGCTCAACCAACCCGACTTGGCGAAGGACGGCAGCAGCAGCGTGTACAGCCACACCGCGAAGCCGGCCCCCAGCCCGGCCAGCGCGCCGGCGCGCGTGCCGCCCTTCCAGTAGATGCCGCCCAGCATCGCCGGCGCGAACTGCGCCACCGCGGCAAAGCTGATCAGGCCGATGCCCACCAGCGCATAGGCCTCGCCGGCCAGCCGGTAATACAGGTAGCCGAGCAGCAGGATGGCGACGATGGCGGTGCGGCGGATGGCCAGCAGGAAGCCGGTCAGGTCGCTGCCGGCAGCCGCCTGGAAGCGCCGCGTGCGCAGCAGCAGCGGCATCACCAGGTCGTTGCAGACCATGGTGGACACCGCGATGGCCTCGACGATGACCATGCCGGTGGCCGCCGACAGGCCGCCGACGAAGGCCAGCAGCGCCAGCCCCTGCTGGCCGGCGGCCAGCGGCAGCGTCAGCACGAAGCCTTCGGCATTGGCGTCGGCGCCGAAGCTCAGGCGCCCGGCCAGCGCGATCGGCAGCACGAACAGGTTGATCAGCAGCAGGTACAGCGGAAAGGCCCAGGCGGCGCGCTTCAGGTGCCGCTCGTCGACGTTTTCCACCACCATCACCTGGAACTGCCGCGGCAGGAACAGCACGCTCAGGCCCGACAGGATGGTCAGCGCGAACCACTGTTCGTAGGCGAAGGCCTTGCCCTGGCCCAGCGTGAGCAGCCGCGCCAGCTCGGGCACCGCCTGGGCGCGCGCGAACAGGTCACCCAGACCGTCGAACAGGCCCCAGACCACGAAGGCGCCCACCGCCAGGAAGGCCAGCAGCTTGACCAGCGACTCGAAGGCGATGGCCGCGACCATGCCCTCGTGGCGTTCGGCGCTGTCGAGGTGGCGCGCGCCGAAGACGATGGTGAAGCCGGCCAGCGCCAGCGCCAGGTACAGCGTGCTGTCGGCCCACCAGGGTGCGGCGCCGTGGCCGGCGGCGCCGGCCGGCTGCGTCATCAGCGCATAGGCCACCGCGATGCCCTTCAGCTGCAGTGCGATGTAGGGCAGCAGGCCGACCACGGTGATCAGCGTCACCAGCCCGGCCAGCGCCTGGCTCTTGCCGTAGCGGCTGGCGATGAAGTCGGCGATCGAGGTGATGCGGTAGGCGCGCGCGATGCGGATCATCTTGCGCAGCAGCATCCACGCCAGGATCATCGCCAGCATCGGCCCCAGGTAGATCGGCAGGAACCAGACGCCGCCGCTGGCCGCGCGGCCGACGCTGCCGAAGTAGGTCCAGGCGCTGCAGTACACCGCCATCGACAGCGCATAGACCCAGGCATTGCCGATGACCGAGCGGCCCGCAGCGGCGCGCCGGTCGCCGAAGCTGGCCACCGCGAACAGCAGCAGCAGGTAGGCGAAGGCCACGCCGATGACCAGCGGCGCGGCGACCATACTCAGTCCTTCCGGCCTTCGAGGATCAGCGCCAGCGCGGCGATCAGCAGCGCCCACAGCACGAACAGCGCGGTGGGGAACAGCGGCAGGCCCAGCAGCGTCAGGTCGCGGTCCCACAGCGCGAGCAGCGGGAAGTTGAACAGGGCCAAGCCGGCGCAGAACAGCGCCAGCAGCCGCTGCGAGCGCAGGCCTTCGAGCATCGCGCTTGTCTCCCGGTCGTCGGGCCCGGTGGACGGACCCTGCTGCAGCCTATTCTGTCCGCGGGGCTGACCGGGGTCTGACGCGAACCGGGCTCAGGGCTCCAGCCCGGCCCAGCCGTAGACCTCGCGGCACATCGCGTCCACCGTCTCGGGCCGGTCGATGCCCGGCAGCTCGTGGTTGACCGCGTAGCCCTGGCGCGTCAGCAGCAGCGACAGCATGCGGTACGACGGCCGGAAGCCCGCCACGTGCTCCGGCGTCACCGGCACCGCCTGCCCGGGCAGCTGCGGATGCAGCTCGTCGCGCAGGTAGAAGGCCTCGAAGCTGGACAGCCGCCAGCGGCCATCGCGGCGCTCGACGCGGTACAGGAAGCGCGCATGGCTGGACAGCACGATGTCCACGCCGTCCAGCGTGCCGGGGATGTCGATGGTGGCGCCCAGGCTGGCCACCGCGCGCTCGCCGTTCAAGCGCACCGCCACGGGGCCGAGCCGGTGCGTGGCCCTCACCTCGCGCCGTGCCATGTCGATCGAGCGCTCGACGAAATCGGTCCCGCTGCCCTGGAACCAGCTGATGCGCACGATCGCATCGGCGTGGAAGCAGTCGCGCATGCGCGCCCAGCGGCCGAGGTCGCGGCTTTCGCGCTCGGTCAGCACGCATTGGGTGATGGCGCTGATGTCGGCGGCGTCGTCGAGGGCGGAAGGAAGGGGCCTGTTCATCGTCGCAGGATCGCGTGCAGTGGGCCACCGCCCCATGCTACGCGCGCCGCGCTACAGCGCGCCCAGCTTGAAGTGCTGCTGCAGGTGCTGGCGGAAGCGCCGCACGATGCCCAGCGCGTCCTGCAGGCGGTCGCGCTCCAGCGTGCTCAAGCTGGCCATGCGCACCAGGTTGTCCACCGGCTGGCCGGCGGCGCGCTGCGCCAGGTTGTTCTTCAGCTTCAGGCCCATCAGGAAGTGCAGCGTCTCGCCCAGGTCGCGGGCCAGCGCCGGCTCGATCAGCTGCTGCGCGGCCAGCGCCTGCAGCCGCTCGGTGGTGCCCAGCGCGCTGACCTGCGCCTGCAGCGCGAGCGCGCGCACGCCGTGCACGATCGGGAAGGTGCCCAGCTTCTTCAGGTCGAAGGGCTGCTCGTCGCGCGCCCGCGGCGCGGTCAGCCGTGCCCACCAGCCCACGGCCGGCTCCTCGAACTGATCGGCCGCCGCGGCAAAGCGTGCCAGGAAGGCGTCGCTGCCCGGCAGGATCTCGAAGGCATAGGCCTTGGCCTGCTGCAGCAGGGCGGCGTCGCCGGCCACTGCGGTGGCATCCATGAAGATCGCCAGCTGCATCGGCCCGTCGGCGGCGCTGCCGTAGACCCAGCCGCGGATGCGTTCGCGGAAGGCGGCCACCGGCCCGCGCCACAGCGGGTTGGTCAGCATGATGTCGCCGGGGCAGCGCGGCCAGCCGAAGTCCATCAGCGCGCGGTTGAAGGCCTCGGCCGCCTGCGGCAGCGCGGCGCTGTCGAAGCCGTCGCGCAGCAGCAGCGCGTTGTCCTGGTCGGTCTTCAGGATCTGCTCGCCGCGGCCTTCGCTGCCCATCACCACCAGGCAGCTGTGGGCCACCAGCTCGGCCGGCGCGACGAAGCTCCAGGCCTTGGCCAGCACCTGGGCGTTGAGCACCCGCACCATGCGGCCGATGACCTCGATCTTGACGCCGCCGCCGTGCAGCAGCTCCACCAGCCCGTCCAGCTGCAGCGCGGCGGCCTTCAGCTCGGCCAGGCTGCGGGCCTGCTCCACCTGCAGCGCGATCAGGTGCGAATGGTTGGAGACGAAGCTCATCAGGTCGAGCTGGCTCAGCACGCCGACGATGCCCGCGCCGTCGCGCACCAGCACGCGATGCACGCGGTGGCGCAGCATCAGCAGCAGCGCCTCGAACAGCTCGGCATCGGCGTCGATGGCGATCAGCTCGTAGCGCGCCAGCTCGCGCACCGCCAGCCGGTCGGGCGCGCCGCGCAGCAGCGCGTCGCGCAGGTCGGTGGTGGTGAACATGCCCAGCCGCTCGCCGTCGCGCACCAGCGCGTTGCTCTGCCCGGCTTCGGCCATGCGCGCGCAGACGCTGACCAGATCGAGCGCGCCGTCCACGTAGAAGGGCTTGCGCACGTAGGCATCGCGCACGCGGGCCATCATCAGCGACAGGAACTCGCGCTGCTCGGCGCGCGGCTCGGGCGGGCCCAGGCGGCGCGCCACCTCGGCGAAGACCGCGGCGCAGAAGGCCGGGTTGGCCGACAGCAGCGCCTGCAGCGTGGCCTTCGGAATCTGCCAGGCGCTGACCTCGTCCAGCGCCAGCGACGTGCTGGTGGCGCGCGCGGCGAGCAGCGCACGCGCGCCGAACAGCGTGCCCGCGCCATAGGTGGCTTCGGGCAGCAACCCCGCCTCGCGCCGCACGTGCCCCTGCACCAGCAGGTAGGCGTGCGTCGGCTCCATCTGCGGCGTCAGCACCGGGTCGTCCGGCGCGAAGCGCACCAGACGCGCCGTGGCGCGCAGCATCGCCTGCTGCGCCGCGTTCAGCAGATCGAAGGGCGGGATGTCGAAATCGAACTCGGCCGTCATGGGCGCCACGCAAAGAGAAAGGGACTGCGTGCCCGAGGCCCGCAGTCCCGTGGATGTTGCCGCAGCCGACCGGTTCGTCGCCACGGCAAGCGCACTCAGTGGCCGGACGCGCCGGCGGCGCCGATGCCCGTCTCGCTGCGCACCTGCTGCGCCAGGAAGCCGGCCTTGTCCTGCGCGGCGCGCTGGCTGCCGTCGAGGATCGAG
>JAFLDH010000029.1 GCA_017302505.1 Burkholderiales bacterium | reverse complement strand
GGGCGCGCCGGTGGCGCAGGGCGGCACGCAGCGCCTGGTGCTGGACGGTGGCTGGGTCGATTTCGAGCCGGCCGACGCGCGCGGCGAAGGCATCAGCGGCTACACGCTGGCGGTGGCCGACCGCGATGCCGTGCTGGCCCGGGCCCGCGAAATGGGCCTGGACGTGGCCTGCCACGCCGTCACGCTGTTCGGCACGCGCCTGGAGCTGCGGGCGCTGTAGCTCAGCCGCCCCAGACCTCGCGCGCCACCTCCACCACCCGTTCCAGCTTGCGCCACTGGTCGTCCTGCGACAGGGCGTTGCCATGGTGCGTGCTGGAGAAGCCGCACTGTGGCGACAGGCACAGGTCATCCAGCGGCACGAACTGCGATGCCTCGTCGATGCGCCGCTTCAGGTCGTCCTTCGACTCCAGTTCCCCCAGCTTGGTGGTGACCAGGCCCAGCACCACCTTCTTGCCGCGCGGCAGCGCGCGCAGCGGCTCGAAGCCGCCGGCGCGCACGCTGTCGAATTCCATGAAGTAGCCGTCCACGGCCGTCGAGAACATGGCCTGCACGACAGGGTCGTAGCCGCCCTCGGCCACCCAGGCGCTCTTGAAGTTGCCGCGGCAGGTGTGGATGGTCACGTGCAGGTCGGCCGGCTTGTCGGTCAGGGCGGCATTGATGGTGTCGGCATAGGTCTGTGGCAGCGCTTCCGGGTCGTCGCCGTTGGCCCGGCAGTTGGCCTGGATCTTCGGGTCGCATAGGTAGGCGAAGGTGATGTCGTCCAGTTGCAGGTAGCGGCAGCCGGCGTCGTACAGGTGCCGGATCGCGCTGCGGTAGGCCCCGGCCACGTCGGCCCAGAAGGCGTCCATCTCCGGATAGGCCTCGCGTGAGATGGCCGCCCGGCCGCCGCGCAGGTGCAGCATCGACGGGCTGGGAATGGTCATCTTCGGCGTGCGCGTGGTCTGCGACGCCAGGTAGGCGAAGTCGGCCGCCATGATGGGCTTGCTGCAGCCGATCTTGCCGGTGACGGTGGCGATCGGCGGCTGCTCGCCACCGTGGTCACCGGTCTGGAACTTCGGCCCGGGGTTCTCCTTCAGCGTGACGCCATCCAGTTGCGCCAGGAAATCCAGGTGCCACCAATCGCGACGGAACTCGCCGTCGGTGATGCCCTGCAGACCGATCGCCTCCTGCCGGCGCACCGCCTCGGTGACGGCGCGGTCCTCGGCGGCACGCAGCGTAGCGGCGTCGCTCTCGCCGCGCTTGAAGCGGGCACGTTCGGCGGCCAGCCAGTCGGGCCGCAGCAGGCTGCCGACCTGGTCGGCGCGGAAGGGGATGCTCATTCGGGTCTCCACAGGGTTCGGTCCTGGCGGTTCATGCCGCACTGCAATCAATCGTATCGGCCTTCAGTGTCGGTGACCGTCGCTTTGCTGACGTTCGTTGTGCTCGATGCGGTTCGGCGCCGCTGAGGCAAAGCCGGCGAGGGGGTGGCCGGCTCCGTTCAGGAAATGCTTATTCACTCCGCCGGCCACCCCCTCGCCGGCTTTGCCGGCACCCGCAGCGCGCTGCGGAGGCATGAACACAGCCTTCGAACACCGCAGGCCCTGGCCGGCAGCGGGGTGGCCAACGGAGTGAATAAGAATTTGGCTGAACGGAGTTGGCCACCCCGCTGCCGGCCAGCGTGCACCTCAAGGGCCGCCTTCGAGCGGCAGCCCGGCTCGAATGGGCATCAGGGATTGGTGTCTGCCCCCGTGGGGCAGGCCGTGCCGCCGTCGCGCTGGATGCGCGGCGTGCCGCCGTCCTCGGGCCGCTTGCCCGGCGCATAGGGCGCGTTCGGGGCCTTGAAGCGCGCCATGTAGTCGACCAGCGCGTCGATGTCCAGCGCACCGCCCAGCGGCGCCTTGCCGCCGGTGAAGGTGCCGAAGCTGTCGCCGCCGCTGGCCATGAAGCTGTTCACCGTGACGCGGTACTCGCGCGCCGGCTCGGGCAGGCGGCCACTGGCGTCCACCAGCGTCTCGGTGCGGCCGTCGCGCGTCAGCGTCACCGAATGCACCCGCTCGCCGCAGGCCTTGGCGCCGTTCCAGCGGTACTTGAAGCCGGCCGACGGAATCATCAGCCGCGTGGCCGTGGGCAGCTGGCCGCGGCAGCCGGCGAACTGCTGCTCCAGCACGTCCTTGAGCTGCTGCGCCGTCAAGGTCATCGTCACCAGGCTGTTGCCGAAGGGCTGCGTGGTGAAGGCCTCGCCGTAGGTGACGTTGCCGTCGCCCTCGTTGGCGCGCTGCTTGAAGGTGAAGCCCGGCGTGCGCACGCCGCCGCGGTTCATCAGCGCGATCGCCGCGCCGCCGAAGGCCGGCGCCGCGGTGGCGGCCAGCTGTGCATCGGCGATCAGCTCGCCGGCCGGCATGTTGCAGGCTGCGTCCGCCGCATTGTTGGGCAGCTCGGTGGTGATGCTGCCGATGACCACCGCCGCGCGCGGCGCCACCAGCGCCTCGTAGCCGCGCACCACGCCGGCCACCGTGGCGTCAGGCGGAATGCCGTGGTCCACCAGCCGGTTGGTCACCTGCGCCGACAGCACGTCGCGCGTGGCCGGGTCCAGCTTCAGGTCGATGTCGCTGAGCACGCGGCCGAAGGCATTGGCGCTGCTCACCGGGATGGCGCGGCCCTTGGCATTGGGCAGCCGGCAGTTGTAGGCCGCATGGGTATGGCCGCTGAGCACCAGGTCCACCGCATCGTCCAGCTGCGCCACGATGCGCGCGATCGGCGTGCCCTGCAGGTTGCCGGCGCATTCGTTGATGTCCTGCAGGCTGCCGGTCTGCACGCCGCCCTCGTGCACCAGCACGACGATGGCCTCGATGCCTTCGGCGCGAAGCTTCGGCACCAGCGCGTTGACGGTGGCCGCCTCGTCGCGGAACTCCAGCCCGGCCACGCCGGTGGGGATGACGATGCCCGGCGTGTCCTTCAGCGTCATGCCGATGAAGGCCACCGGCACGCCCTGGAAGCGCTTGACGCCATAGGCCGGCAGCAACGTCTGCCCGGTGGCGCTGACGATGACGTTGGCCGACAGCCACTGGAACTTCGCGCCCTCGAAGGGCACCGGCGTGCCCACCTTGGCGCCCTGGCAGCTGTTCAGGTCCACCCGGCCCTGCGCGTCGAGCTTGCAGCCGCCGCGCTGCAGGCGCAGCAGCTCGGCCGAGCCCTTGTCGAACTCGTGGTTGCCCACGGCGTTGAACTCCAGGCCGATGCGGTTCAGCGTCTCCACCGAAGGCTCGTCATGGAACAGCGAGCTGATCAGCGGCGTGGCGCCGATCATGTCGCCGGCGCCCACCACCACATGGTTCGGGTTCTGGGCCTTCAGCCGGTTGACGTGCGCGGCAATGTGCGCCGCCCCGCCCACCGGCACGCGCTGCGCCGCCGGCACCGCCAGGTTGGGCGCGAAGCTGCCCGGCGACTGCAGGTTGCCGTGATAGTCGTTGAAGCCGATCAGCTTGACGTCGACAGGCGGCGAAGGTGGCAGCGCCGCGCAGCCGGCCAGCAGCAGCGGGGCGGCGAGCCGCGCCATGTTCAGCACCTTCATCGTTCGCACCCCCGGGCGCCTGCATTTCATCGGCATGTCGCCCAGTGTAGGGGGCGTGGCCGCGCTATCGTTGCGCCATGCCCATCAACAGCAACCTGAGCATCCTGGCGAGCTTCCTGTGCGTCGTGCTGACGATCGTGATCTTCGAGAAGACCCCGATCGATCTTCGCGTGCAGGACCGCTTCTACCACCCCGTGCGCGGCTGGCGCATCGACGCGCAGGCCCCGATGCCGCGGCTGATCTTCTACCAGGGCCCCAAGTGGGTGCTGGTGGCCTTCGTGCTGGCGCTGGTGGCCTGCATGCTGGTGCCGGGCCTGCCGCTCGATGCCCGGCAGGCCGGCTTTCTGATCACCTGCATCGTCGTCGCGCCGATCACCGCCTGGTTCATCAAGCGCCAGACCGGCGTGCTCTATCCCTGCTATGTCGACCGCTACGGCGGCACCGAGCCCTACCGCACGCTGTTCGAATCCATCCCGCGCGTGCCGGGCCGCGTGCGCGGCCGCGGCTTCCCGGCGGCGCACTGCAGTGGCGCCTTCGCGCTGATGTCACTTTATTTCGTGATGCCGCCGCACCTGCAGTGGGCCGGCCTGGCCTTCGGCATGGCCACCGGCTGGATCGTCGGCATCTACCAGATGCTGAAGGGCGTGCACTACCTCAGCCACACTATCGTCACCATGTTCCTGGTCTGGACGATCATCCTGGTGCTGTCCAGGCTGTATGGCTTCTAGGCCGGCTTCTTGTAGATCAGCACGTCGCGGTAGTCGATCTTCAGCCGGCGCATCAGGCCCGAGTACGAGGGCTTGACCACCAGCTTCTCGTAGCGCTGCTCGCACAGGTCGAAGACGGCCAGGTTGCGCTTGGAGTTGTTGGTCTCCACGATCAGGTAGCCGCCGGGGTTGAGCATGCCGTCGATCTTGTCGACCATCGCCGAGGGCTCCATCGGGATGTGCGAGATCACCGCCATCATCACGATGGTGTCGAAGGTCTCGTCGGTTTGGAAGTTCTCGAAGCCGCTGATCTTGTAGTGCAGGTTGCGGTGCCGGCGCTGCAGCTTGACGTAGAACTTCTCGAAGTGCGGGTTCGGTTCCACCAGGGTGTACGACGGCACCTGCGGATAGAACTTCTCGAACAGGAAGCCCTTGTTCGGGCCCAGTTCCAGCGACTTGCGACCCACCAGGTACGGGCCGATGTCCAGCACGTGGTTGCGGTACATGCAGAAAAGGCGGCTCTGGCGGATGTAATGGGTGTGCTTCATGCGATGGGTGATTCGACCGCATCCCAACGACGCGGGGCGGGCGCGATGCTACGTGAGCGGCCGGCGGCCGACCCGGCATCAGGCCAGACAAAGCTTAAGCCCCGGTTAATGCCGGGGCCGGTGCAGCTTCAGGCCGGGTCGATGCCGGCCTGGAACACCTGCAGGTCGAAGTCCGACGAACCTTCCTTCATCGTCGCGCACAGGATGTGGCGGCCGTCGGTGCGCACGTTGACCAGCCCGTACACCAGATCGGTGGCCATCGGCATCCAGGCCAGCCGGCGGTAGCGGCCTTCGGGCGAGGCGTCGAAATCCACCTCCAGCGCGGCCGGCGGGAATGCCTGCTTCGGCTCGGCCACGGTGCGCGCGTGGCTGGCGAAGTCCAGGCCCACCGAGCGCGCCAGCTCGGTGCTGTACAGCAGCGGCGGCATGGCCGTGCCGTCGGCGTCCAGCGATTCGCGGCCGTAGCGTGCGCTGGCGCCCATCACCCGCGGCCGCGGGTGGGCGTAGTCCTCGTTGTCGCCAGAGGAAATGACCGTGGCGCGTGCCGCCATCGCGCGCACGAAACCCAGGTCGATGTCGTCGCTGCCGTGGTGGCAGCCCTTGGCCACGTCGGCATTGAACTCGGCGGCCGGATGGCAGCCCAGCAGCAGCCGCTGCGAGGCGGTGTTCAGGTCGCCGGTCAGCAGCAGCCGGGCCTGGCCATAGTCCACCCGCAGCACCACCGAATGGCCGTTGCGGGTGACGCTTTCGCTGGACAGCCAGCGCATGCCCTTGCCGCCGCCGGCCAGCTTCTCCTGCACCGGGCCCAGCACGCGGATCGCCGCCGCGCCGGGGGCCGGTGCATAGCCGGGCAGCCAGTTGTCGGCCTGCGACAGGTTGTTCACCTTCTTGGGCAGCTTGCCCACCAGCTTGGCCAGCGCGGCGAAGTCGCCTGCGAAAGGCCGCTTCGGCCGGCCGAAGTGCGTCTTGCCGTCCAGCAGCTCGACGATGAAGCGCGCCTCGGCCTTCAGCGGCGGGCTGGCGTGCGGCAACGGCGTGATGCTGGTGTCGCTGCGCAGCGCGCCGAGCTTGTCGCCATCCTTGAAGCGACCGATGCCGCAATGCCAGAAGTTCTGCACCTCGATGCCGAAGCTGCGGCCGTCGGGCAGCGCGCCGGACAGCAGGTCGATCATGCCGCCGTAATGGTCGGCGTCGGGGTGGGTGACGACCATGTTCTTCAGCGTCACCTTGTCGCGCCGCAGGTCGTCGATGAACTTCCAGCGCACGAAGTTGGCCGCACCCTTGCGCGTCATCTGTGCGCTGGCGCGGATTCCGGCGTCGATCATGTGCCAGGCGTCGTCCTGCGGCGTGCGCATCAGCACGCCGTCGCCCTGGCCGACGTCGATGACGTAGATCTCCAGCAGCCCGCTGTCCGACACCGTGCTGGCCGGCACCCAGCCGGTGCGCTTGCGGGCGCGCACCTTCACCCGCTCGGCCGCACCGCTGCCCTCGCGCGCGATCTCCTGCAGCGGATCGCCCCACAGCAGCGTGCACAAGGTCTTGCCTTCGTCGCTCTTCAGCGGCAGCTTGTAGCGGCCGCCGGCATCGTTGAGGTATTTCATGGCAAGGCCCCTGTCGGTTGCGTGGCTGTCATGGTGGAGATCCACAATCATGCGCCAAGCCTGCCACCGCCCGGAAACCGCCATGCCCATCGAGCCCATGTACATCGCCCCCGCGCGCTTCGACGACCCGGCGCAGGCGCTCGAGCAGGTGCGCGACATCTACCGCAACGGCATCGAGCACCTGCGCGACACCTTCCAGCGCTATGTGGCCGGCGAGGAGTTCGAGCAGCGCGTGCGTGCCTGCTACCCCTTCGTGCGGGTGCACAGCAGCACCGTGGCGCGTGCCGATTCGCGGCTGAGCTATGGCTTCGTGCACGGCCCCGGCACCTACGAGACCACGCTGACGCGGCCCGAGCTGTTCGGCCGCTACTACCTGGAGCAGTTCAGCCTGCTGCTGCGCAACCACAACGTGGCGCTGGAGATCGGCACCAGCGGCCAGCCGATCCCGGTGCACTTCTCCTTCGCCGAGGACATGCACGTGGACGGCTCGCTGTCGGCCGAGCGGCGCATGCGCCTGCGCGACCTGTTCGACCTGCCCGACCTGGGGGCCATGGACGACGGCATTGCCAACGGCACGCACGAGCCGGGCCCCGGCGAGCCGCAGCCGCTGGCGCTGTTCACCGCGCCGCGGGTGGACTACTCGCTGCAGCGACTGCGCCACTACACCGGCACCTCGCCCGAGCATTTCCAGAACTTCGTGCTGTTCACCAACTACCAGTTCTACATCGACGAGTTCATCAAGCTCGGCCACCAGATGATGGCCGACCCCGGCGCCGACTACGACTGCTTCGTCGAGCCGGGCAACGTGGTCACGCGCCGCGCCGGCAGCCGCACGCAGGCCGGTGACGACGCCGGCAGCGCGCCGCCGCGGCTGCCGCAGATGCCGGCCTACCACCTGCGCCGTGGCGACCACAGCGGCATCACCATGGTCAACATCGGCGTCGGCCCGGCCAACGCCAAGACCATCACCGACCACATCGCCGTGCTGCGCCCGCATGCCTGGCTGATGCTGGGTCACTGTGCCGGGCTGCGCAATTCGCAGCAGCTGGGCGACTACGTGCTGGCCCACGGCTACGTGCGCGAGGACCACGTGCTCGACGAGGAGCTGCCGCTGTGGGTGCCCATTCCGGCGCTGGCCGAGGTGCAGCTGGCGCTGGAGCAGGCGGTGGCCGAGGTGACGCAGCTGCAGGGCTACGAGCTGAAGAAGATCATGCGCACCGGCACGGTGGCCAGCACCGACAACCGCAACTGGGAGCTGCTACCCAAGCGCAACATGCCCAGCACGCCGGAGCGGCGGTTCAGCCAGAGCCGCGCGGTGGCGCTGGACATGGAAAGCGCCACCATTGCCGCCAACGGCTTCCGCTTCCGTGTGCCCTACGGCACGCTGCTGTGCGTCAGCGACAAGCCGCTGCACGGCGAGATCAAGCTGCCGGGCATGGCCAACACCTTCTACCGCGAGCGGGTGGACCAGCACCTGCGCATCGGCATCCGCGCGGTGGAGCTGCTGCGCCAGGAACGCCCCGGCCAGCTGCACAGCCGCAAGCTGCGCAGCTTCGCCGAGGTGGCGTTCCAGTAGGTGGGCGCCTAGAACCGGTAGCCGATGCCGATCGAGAACAGCCAGGGGTTGATGTCCACCTTGGTCAGTTGCGCGCCGTTCAGCGTGACATCGGTATTCATCCAGACGTACTTCACGTCGGCGTTCAGGTACCAGCGCGGCGCCAGCTGGATGTCGATGCCGCCTTGCAGCGCCGCACCGAAGCTGGAGTTCGAGGTGTCCAGGCCGGCGATCGAGAAGCTCTGCGAGCTGTAGCGGGTGTAGTTCAGGCCCACGCCGGCATAGGGCCGGAAGGCCGCATCGGGCATGAAGTGGTACTGCAGCATCAGCGTCGGCGGCAGTGCCTTGACGCTGCCGATGTCGGCGCCGCCCAGCGTCACGTCCATCTTCTGCGGCCAGGTCAGCACCAGCTCGGCCGCGATGTTGTCGGTGAAGAAATAGCTGATGTCGAACTCGGGAATCCAGCGGCTCTGCACCTCGACCTGGCCCAGCCCGAGGACGGGGCTGTTGGCATTGTCGGTCTGCACGTAGGTGGCGCGCACGCGCACCAGCCAGGGGCCTTCGGTGGCCAGTGCGCTTTGCGCCTGGGCGAGGGTGGGGACGAAGCTGGCGGCCAGCGCCAGGCTGAGCAGGGTCTTGCGAAACATCTTCGAATCCTTCTTCTTGGCATGCGCGGCAACGCGACATGCGCACCGGCAGTCGCCACGGTAGGCAGCTGCCGCGCGGCCTTCTTGATGTCCGTCAACGAGCCTTTAAAGCGTCTGCGGCACCGTGGTGCGCCGCCCACAAAGTGTGCAGATACCAAGCGTGCAATAGGTCAGGTCTGACCGGGCGGTCCGCGGCACGGGCCGCGCCGCACGGCTATGCTGCGCGAACCAGCAGGACCCTGCGCTAGAGCTTCGTCGATCGCGTGGTGATGCGGGCCAGACCATGAACCAGCCCTTGCGCCTTTCGGCCGCGGCAGAAGCCGCCCGGCTGCATGATTTCGTCGCGCTGCTGTTGCGCCTGGCCGGACAGTTCATCAACCTGCCGTTGCCGCGCGTCGATGCCGCGATCGACCAGGCGCTGGCCGATACCGGTGGCTTCGTCGGTGCCGACCGTGCCTACCTGTTCCACTATGACTTCGAAGCCCGGGTCGGCCGCAACACCCATGAGTGGTGCACCCAGGGCATCGAGCCACATCGCGAGTCGCTGCTGGCCGTGCCCTTCGAGGCGGTGCCCGACTGGCTGCAGGCGCATCTGCGCGGCGACGCCGTGCACGTGCCCGATGCGCGGGCGCTGCCGCCGTGCCACCTGCGCGACATGCTCGACGCCCAGGGCGTGCAGACCACCATCGCCCTGCCGCTGCTGGGCGAACACGGCTGCGCCGGGTTCGTCGGCTTCGATTTCGTCCGCGCGGCGCGCCGCCTGGGCGACGAAGAGGTCGATCTGCTGAAGCTGTTCGCACAGATGCTGGTCAACGTGGGCCAGCGCGGCCGGGCCGAGGCCGCGCTGGCCGAGGCCAACGCGCTGCTGGAGGCGCGCGTCGCCGAGCGCACGCGCGAACTGGCGGTGGCCAAGGAGCGCGCCGAGGCCGCCGACCATGCCAAGTCGGCGTTGATGGCGCGCGTCAGCCACGAGCTGCGCACCCCGCTGAATGCGGTGCTGGGCTTTGCGCAGCTGCTGGAGCTGGACCCGGCGCTGCGCGCATCGCGGGCGGCCGGCGCGCGCGTGGCCCAGATCCGGCAGGCCGGCGATCACCTGCTGCGCATGGTCGACGAGGTGCTGGACCTGGCGCGGGCCGAGTCCGGCCGGCTGCAGCTGCAGCCGGAGGCAGTGGACCTGGGTGCCATGCTGGCCGAGGCGCTGGCGCTGGCCCAGCCGCTGGCGCAGCAGCAGGGTGTCCAGTTGCAGGGGCCGCCGGCTGCCACCGGCCCGTGGGTCCGGGCCGACCGCACCCGGCTGCGCCAGGTGCTGATGAACCTGCTGTCCAACGCCGTCAAGTACAACCGCGCCGGCGGGCAGGTGCGGCTGGACATCGAGCCTGGCGGGTCACGCGTCGCCTTCTCGGTGCGCGATACCGGTGTGGGGCTCTCGGCCGCGCAGCGCGCCGGCCTGTTCGAGCCCTTCAACCGGCTGGGCGCCGAGCGCAGCGGCACCGAAGGAACCGGGCTGGGCCTGGCCATCACGCGCCAGCTGGTGCTGCTGATGGACGGCCAGCTGCAGGTCGAAAGCGCGCCCGGGCAAGGCAGCTGCTTCACCGTGCGCCTGCCCGCATGCGCCGCCGCGGCCGAGGGGGTGGCGGTCGATCGGCACGCGCCGCAGGCCGAGGCAAAGCGCCGGCCCCTGAGCGCGCTGTATGTCGAAGACAACCCGACCAACCTCTTGCTGATGCAGGCCATGCTGGAGCGCCCCGAGTGCGACGGCGTCACGCTGCACACGGCCACCGACGGACAGAGCGGGCTGGCCGCTGCACAGCGGCTGCGCCCCGGGTTGATCCTGCTCGACCTGTCCTTGCCCGACATGGACGGGCGCGAGCTGCTGCGGCGCCTGCGCGACGACCCGGCATTGGCGCAGGTGCCCTGCGTGGCGGTGTCGGCGAATGCGTTGGCGCCGGAGGTGGCGTCGGCGCTGCAGGCCGGCTTCCAGGACTACGTGACCAAGCCCTTCTCGCTGCAGCGCCTGGTCGAGGTGCTGGACCACTTCCGTACGCCGTCAGCGCCCTGATTCCGGATGGAAGCGGCCATGGCTCGCCCGCCGCTGTCGGTCAAGCGTCGCGTCCCTCGCGCAGGCGCTGCAGACTCTCGAGCAGCAGCCGCACCCGGGGCGGCACCATCCGGGCCGAAGGCAGCACGGCGCTGATCGGCATCGGCGGCGGCCGCTTGTCGGCCAGCACCTCCACCAGCTGGCCGGCGGCCAGTGCGTCGGCCACCATGTAGTCGGGGATCTGTATCAGCCCCAGGCCCTGCAGCGCCGCGGCGACCATGCCGTCGCCATCGTTCACCTGCACGCGATGCGCGGGGTGCAGCTCCACCACGCGGCGGCCTTCGCGCAGCTGCCAGGGCCGCAGCCGGCCGCTGCTGGGCATGCGGAAGACCACCGTGGCGTGGCCGGACAGGTCTTCGATGCGCTGCGGCGTGCCGTGCGCCTGCAGGTAGCCCGGGCTGGCGACGAAGACCAGTTGCTGCCAGTCGAAGCGCCGCGCCACCAGCCGGGAATCCTGCAGCACGCCGATGCGGATGGCCACGTCCAGCCCATCGCGCACCAGGTCGGCATAGGCATCCTGCAGCCGCAGGTCCAGCTGCAGCTGAGGGTGCTGGTGCAGAAGCCGCGCCAGCAGCGGCATCAGGGTGCGCCGTCCGTAGGCGATCGGCGCGTCGATGCGGATCGTGCCACTGGGCAGTGCCCGGCTGCCGGCGGCCTCGGCTTGCAGATCGTCCACCTCGGCCAGCACGCGCTCGCAGCGGCGGTACAGCCGTTCACCGTCCGGCGTCAGGCTCACCTGGCGGGTGGTGCGATGGAAAAGCTTGACGCCGAGCTGCACCTCGAGCCGGGCCACGCTCTTGGCCAGCGTGGAAGGCGCCTGGCCCAGATCGCGCGCCGCTGCGGCAAAGCTGCCGCAGCGCGCGGTCTGCGCGAAGGCCAGGAACTGCTGCAAGCCGCTCATCGGGGCGGGATTTCGATTGACGACATCTTGTCGGCAATGTTAATGCGTTGAAGGCTCTTCCGGAATCACCGCATGCTCGCGACACTGCCATTCATCCGAGGCGCCCCGGACCTTCAGAACCCCTTCGACCCATGCCCCACCTCAAGGACACTGCCATGAACATCCTCGAACAAGCCCGCCCGCAAACCACCCCGATCCCCGGCGTGTCGCACGCCACCTGGGCCGGCGCCGCCGATGGCCTGAGCCAGCTGTCGGTGTGGCGCCAGACGCTGGCGCCTGGCGCCGCCACGCCGCCGCACCGCCACGACTGCGACGAGGTCGTGCTGTGCCTGCAGGGCCATGGTGAGGTGCACAGCGAAGGCCAGGTGCGCCGCTTCGGTGCCGACACCACGGTGGCGCTGCCGGCCGGCATCGACCACCAGATCTTCAACACCGGCGCAATGCCGATGGAGTTGATCGCCGCCTTCGCCGCGACGCCGGTGGCCACGCACCTGCCCGACGGCCAGCCGCTGGAACTGCCCTGGCGGACCTGAACGGGCCTAGGGCCTGTTCACACTACCGCAAGGGGTCGCGAAGGCCCGCCGCCACGGGCCAATCTAGGCGCAGCGCGCCGCCCGCACTGACGTGCGGGCAAGCGCTGCAACGACGAGTGGCCCGTGGCGGCGGGCCTTCCCGAAGGGTTGTGGCCAGAAATGCCGCATGCGGCGTTGCAAATCCTCGCCGGGTGTCCGACCCGGCTGCGGTTTGCGCCTTGCCTGCGGCATTTCTGATCCACAACGCGACCCCTTGCGGTAGTGTGAACAGGCCCTATCGCGGCCGCCACAGCGGCCGCAGCGCCCATACCCCCAGCAGCGGCCCCAGGCCCAGCCAGGGCAGCAACGTGCCCAACTCGTGGCGCTCGGCCAGTGTCACGAACAGCTGGATGCTCAGGATCGAGATGCCGAAGCCGATGCTGTTGACCAGCGTCAGCACGCTGCCCACGGCCTGCGGCGGCGCGTTCTGTGCAGTCAGCGCGCTGAACTGCGGCGAATCGCCTGCCACGGTGATGCCCCACACCAGCAACCAGGCCGCGAAGAGCGCGTCGCCGGCCTGCAGCAGCCAGGGCGCCAGCACGCAGCACAGGCCGCTCAGGCTCAACTGCCAGGCCGCCACGCGCGCACTGCCGATGCGCCGCGCCCAGCGCCCGCCCACGATGCAGCCCAACGCGCCGACACCCAGCACCGCGAAGGCGGCCCAAGACAAGCTGGCGCCGGCCAGGCGGGTGGCCAAGATCGCCGGCACCAGCACCCACATGGTGTACAGCTCCCACATGTGACCGAAGTAGCCGAAGACCGACGCGCGCACCTTGCGGTCGGTCCAGATGCTGCCCAGCGCCTGCCAGCGCAGCCCCGGGCCCTGGCCCGCCGGGCGCGGCCGGTCGGGCAATGCCAGGTACAGCAGCACCCCGCTCAGCGCTGCGGCCGCGGCCACGGTATGGAAGACCATGGTCCACGGCAGCGCCGCGCCAATGGCGCGCACGGCATGCGCGCTGGCGCTGCCCAGCACCAGCGCGCCGATCAGCCAGCCCAAGGCACCGCCCAGGCCCTGCGGGAACCACTGCGACGCGATCTTCATGCCCACCGGATAGATGCCGGCCATGAAGAAGCCGGTGGCGCTGCGCCACAGCAGCAGCTGCTGGAAGCTGCCGGCGCTGAAGGCCCCGGCCAGCGTGCAGGCGGCGCCGGCCAGCGAGCACAGCAGGAACACGCGCCGCGGGCTGAAGCGATCGGCCACCGCCAGAAGCGCGAACAGCAGCGTGCCGGCGATGAAGCCCAGTTGCACCGCCGAAGTCAGCGTGCCCACGGCGGCGGCGTTCCAGCCGTAGTCGCGCTGCAGCGCGGGCATTACCGCATTCACCGCGAACCACGGCGAGACGCCGGCCAGCTGGGCCAGCACCAGCACCGGCAGCACGCGGGCGGGTGGGGCCGGGTTCAAGCCAGGCCCGGGCGCCGCGCCAGCCCCTCGCCAATTGAGCTCTCGTAGGCCGCGGCGGCGTTCAGCACCGACAGATCGCCCAGCGGCGGGCCGATCAGCTGCATGCCCATCGGCAGGCCGCGCTCGCCAAAGCCCACCGGCACGCTCATTGCCGGCAGGCCGGCCAGCGTGGCGTAGATCACCACTTCCATCCAGCGGTGGTAGGTGTCCATCGTGCGGCCGGCCACCTCGCGCGGCCAGGTCCATTCGGCCGGGAAGGGCCAGCACTGCGCGGTGGGTAGCACCAGCAGGTCGTAGTGTTCGAACAGGCTGACCATGTGGCGGTAGAAGCGCGTGCGGTTGCTGCTCGCGGCATAGACCTGCGGGCCGGTCAGGCCCTGGCCCTGGTCGTATTCCCACTGCGCCTCGGGCTTCAGCTGGGCGTGCTTCTTCGGGTCGGCGCCCAGCGGGCCGAGCGTGCCGGCCACCAGGAAGCGCCGCCAGGTCAACCAGGTCTGCCAGACCTCCTCGCAGGAGTAGCCCAGCTTCGCGGGCTCGACCACCGCGCCCAGCGACTCGAAGCGCTTCAGCGCCGCCTCGCACAGCGGCAGGATGCCGCGCTCGATGGGCAGGTAGCCGCCCAGGTCGGCCAGCCAGCCGATGCGCAGGCCGCGCGCCTCGGGCACCAGCGGCTGCGCGAAGGCGCGGCCGTCCTGGGCGATGGACAGCGGCTGGCGCGCGTCGTAACCCGCCTGTATGGCCAGAAGCCTCGCCACGTCACGCACCGTGCGGCCCATCGGGCCTTCGGTGCCGAGCAGCGCCACGTAGCCATCGCCGGCATGCGGGTTGTAGGGCACGCGGCCCTGGCTCGGCCGCAGGCCGAAGACGTTGTTCCACGCGGCCGGGTTGCGCAGCGAGCCCATCATGTCGCTACCGTCGGCCACCGGCTGCAGTTGCAGCGCCAGCGACACCGCAGCGCCGCCGCTGGAGCCGCCGGCGCTGCGCGTGGGGTCCCACGGGTTCAGCGTGGTGCCGAACACCGGGTTGTAGCTGTGCGAGCCCAGGCCGAACTCGGGCACGTTGCTCTTGCCGATGACGATGCCGCCGGCCGCCTTCATGCGCGCCACCATCAGCGAATCGTGCGGCGCGATCTGCCCGGCCAGCAGCGGCGAGCCCATGCTCAGCGGCAGCCCGGCCACCGGCGACAGCTCCTTGGTGGCCATCGGGAAACCGTGCATCCAGCCCATGTCCTCGCCGCGCGCCAGCATCGCGTCGCGCTCGTCGGCCTGGGCCAGCAGGCCGTCATGCGGCAGCAGGCCGACCAGCGCGTTGACCTTCGGGTTCAGCGCGTCGATGCGCGCGAGGTAGGCCTGCATCACCTCGCGCGACGAGAGCTCGCGCCGGTGGATCGCCGCGCTCAGCTCGCTGGCGTCCAGCTCGTGAATCTGCATGCCGCTTGCTCCATCGCAAAGACATCCAGCCTAGCAGAGCAGGCGGGCCGCGACACCCGGCGAGGCCCTAGTACATTCGCCCCACGGGTGCCCAGATGCCCGAGGAGATCGCGATGCCCAGCCCTGCACCGAACGGCGCCCCCGCGGGCGCCGATGCCGTCGCCCAGATTCGCACGCTGGCATGGGTCGGCCCGGCCGCGGCCGGCAAGACCAGCCTGGCCGAAGCCTTGCTGCACCGCGCCGGCATGATCGCCGCGCCGGGCTCGCTGGAGCGCGGCAGCACGGTCAGCGATTTCGATCCGCTGGAGCGGCGCATGCAGCATTCGCTGAATGCGGCGGTGATGCACCTGCAGCATGCCGGCACGCGTGTGCACTTCATCGACACGCCTGGCGCGCCGGATTTCGTCGGCCAGTCGCTGCCGGCGCTGGAGGCGGTGGAGACCGCGGCGGTGGTGATCAGCGCGGTCAACGGCATCGAGCCGATGGCCGTGCGCATGATGGAGTACGCCGCGCAGCGCCAGCTGGACCGGCTGATCATCGTTAACAAGATCGACGCCCCGGGCGTGGACCTGCCCGGGCTGCTGGCGCAGATCCAGGCCACCTTCGGCAAGGAGTGCCTGCCGCTGAACCTGCCGGACGCCGGTGGCACGAAGGTGGTGGACTGCTTCTACAACCGCGAAGGCCACAGCGACTTCGGCGCGGTGGATGCCGCGCACCGCGCGCTGGTGGAGCAGGTGGTGGAGGTGGACGCCGATTTCGTCGACCGCTACCTGAACGACGGCGACATCGACGCCAGCGAGCTGCACGCGCCGCTGGAGCAGGCGCTGCGCGAAGGCCACCTGATCCCGGTGTGCTTCGTCTCGGCCAAGAGCGGCGCCGGCGTGGCCGAGTTGCTGGACGTGATCGTCAAGCTGCTGCCCAACCCCGCCGAAGGCAACCCGCCCGATTTCCTCAATGGCGAGGGCGCGGACGCGCAGCTGATGCACGCCGAGCCCGACCCGGCCAGGCATGTGCTGGCGCATGTCTTCAAGATCACCGCCGATCCGTTCGTCGGCAAGCTCGGCGTGTTCCGCGTGCACCAGGGCACGGTATCGCAGGGCAGCCAGCTCTATGTCGGCCACGGCCGCAAGCCTTTCAAGGTGGCGCACCTGTTCATGCTGCAGGGCAAGGAGCATGTGGAAGTGCCGCGCGCGCTGCCGGGCGACATCGTCGCGGTGGCCAAGGTCGACGAGCTGCACTTCGACGCGGTGCTGCACGACGCGGCCGAGGACGAGCACATCCATCTGAAGCCGCTGCCCTTTCCGGTGCCGGTGCATGGCGTGGCCATCGCACCGAAGCGCCATGGCGACGAACAGCGCATGTGGGAGATCCTGGGCAAGCTGGTGGCCGAGGATCCGTGCCTGAAAGTGGAGCACCTGGCCACCACCAACGAGACCGTGCTCTATGGCCTGGGCGAGTTGCACCTGCGCGTGCTGCTGGAGCGGCTGCGCGAGGTCTACAAGTTCGAGGTCGAGACGCGGCCGCCGCGCATCGCCTACCGCGAGAGCATCACCGCGCCGGCCGAGGGCCACCACCGCCACAAGAAGCAGAGCGGCGGCGCCGGGCAGTTCGGCGAAGTGTTCCTGCGCATCGAAGCGCTGCCGCGCGGCGGTGGCTTCGAGTTCGTCGACGCGGTGAAGGGCGGCACCATCCCCGGCCAGTTCATGCCGGCCGTCGAGAAGGGCGTGCGCGAGGTGCTGGCCAGTGGTGCGATCGCCGGCTACCCGGTGGTCGACGTCAAGGTGGTGGTCTACGACGGCAAGCACCACAGCGTGGACAGCAAGGAGATCGCCTTTGTCACCGCCGGCCGCAAGGCCTTCGTCGAGGCCATCCGTGCTGCCCGGCCGATCGTGCTGGAGCCGATCGTGCACATCGAGATCCAGGCGCCCGAATCGGCGATGGGCGACATTACTGGCGACCTGGCGTCACGCCGCGGCCAGGTCAACGGCACGCAGGGCAGCGCGGCCGGCACGATGGTGGTGCGCGGCCAGGCGCCGATGTCCGAGTTGGCCGGCTACCAGTCGCGGCTGAATGCGATGACGGCCGGCCAGGGCCGCTACACCATCGCGCTGTCGCACTACGAGGCGGTGCCGCCCGGCGTGCAGGCCCAGCTGGTGGCGGCGCACCAGGTGCACGACGAGGAGTAGGCCCCCTCGCCGTGCCGGCGGCTACTGGTTGGTGCGCATCACCGCTTCCATCACCCGGTCGAGGTTGAAGCTGCCGGGCTTCTGCCGCGGCGGAAAGTCCTTGAAGCTCTGCAGCCACTGCGCCACGTAGGCACCGGCCGGCGCGATGGCGAACATGCGCTCCATGTACCAGCGCTGGTAGCCCATCGCGTGCTCGTGCTCGGCGCGTTCGAAGGGGTCCATGCGCAGGTTGGTCAGCAGCGGCGCGCGCAGCACGGTGAACGGTTCCTGCCAGACGCGCAGGCCGTGCGCCTTCTGCTCCAGGAAGGTGACCTTCCAGTTGTCGTAGCGTAGCGCGGCCACGCTGCCGTCGTCGGTCCAGTAGATGAAGTCGCGCCGCGGCCAGGCGCCCTGGCCGCGCAGCGCCGGACCCAGGTCGTAGCCGTCGATGTGCACCTTGTAGCTGCGCCCGCCGATGCTGCGGCCCTGCTTCAGCTCGGCTTTGGCGTTGGGGTCGCCAGCGGCGGCCAGCAGCGTGGGCAGCATGTCCTCGTGCGCGCCGATGTCGTTGACGATGGTGCCGGGCTTGATGACGCCGGGCCACTTGATCAGCGTGGGCACGCGGTAGCCGCCTTCCCAGTTGGTGTTCTTCTCGCCGCGGAACATCGTGGTGCCGCCGTCGGGCCAGGTGAAGGTCTCGGCACCGTTGTCCGACGAGTACATGATGATCGTGTTCTCCTCCAGGCCCAGCTCCTTCAGCTTGGCCAGCAGCAGGCCCACGTGGCCGTCGTGCTCGACCATGCCGTCGGCATAGATGCCCAGCCCGGTCTTGCCCTGCGAGGCCGCCTTCAGGTGCGTGAAGACGTGCATGCGGGTGGAGTTCCACCACATGAAGAAGGGCTTGTCGGCCTTCTTCGCGCGCTCCATGAAGTCCAGCGCCTTGGCGTTGACCTCTTCGTCGATGGTCTCCATGCGCTTGCGCGTCAGCGGGCCGGTGTCGGTGATGCGGCCGTCGGCAAAGCTGTGGATCACGCCGCGCGGACCGAAGCGCTTCTTGAACTCGGGGTTCTGCGGGTAGTCGGGGTTCTCGGGCTCCTCCTCGGCGTTCAGGTGGTACAGGTTGCCGAAGAACTCGTCGAAGCCGTGCTTGGTGGGCAGCATCTCGTCGCGGTCGCCAAGGTGGTTCTTGCCGAACTGGCCGGTCATGTAGCCCTGTGCCCGCAGCAGCGTGGCGATGGTCGGGTCTTCGGGGCGCATGCCCTCGGGTGTGCCGGGCAGGCCCACCTTGGTCAGCCCGGTGCGGATCGGCGACTGCCCGGTGATGAAGGCGGCACGGCCGGCGGTGCAGCTCTGCTGGCCGTACCAGTCGGTGAACACCGCGCCTTCCTTGCCGATGCGGTCGATGTTGGGCGTCTTGTAGCCCATCATGCCCATGTTGTAGGCGCCGACGTTGAACTGGCCGATGTCGTCGCCCCAGATGACCAGGATGTTCGGCTTTTTGGCGCTTTGCGCCAGCGCTGGCGCGGCCAGCAGACCAGCCAGCAGCAACAGCAGCAGACGCTTCAGCCAGGCGGGCAAGGCATGCATGGAAGGTTCCTTGGTGGGTGACGACGGGGCCGCAGAATAGTCGCCAAGGTGACGCCCGTCCAATGCCGGCGGCACATGGTCTGATAAGGTCGGCGCATCATGCTGGAGCTGAAACTGCTGCAACAGGTCCTGACGCTGGCGCGCCACCGCAGTTTCGCGAGGGCGGCCGAAGCCCTGGAACTGACGCAGCCGGCGCTGTCGCGCAGCGTCGCCAACCTCGAGGCGGCGCTGGGCGAGCGGCTGTTCGACCGCACCCGCCACGGCGTGGAACCCACTGCCTTTGGCCAGATGCTGCTGGCCCGCGCGCGGCCGCTGCTGGACGGCGCGGCGGATCTGGAGCGCGATTTCCTGCTGATGCGCGGTCTGCAGATCGGGCAGTTGCGCGTGGGCGCCGGGCCCTACGCGGCCGAGCTGTCGGTGGGCCGGGCAGCCGGCCGGCTGCTGGCCCGGCATCCGCAGCTGAGCGTGGATGTCGTCACCGACGACCTGCGCACGCTGATCGAGCAACTGCTGCAGCGCAAGCTGGATCTGGCGGTGGTCGAACTCTCGCTGGTGGAGGACGAGACCGCCATCGCCACCGAAGCGCTGCCCCTGCATGCGGCGGCCTTCTTCTGCCGTGCCGGCCATCCGCTGGCGGCGCTGGCGGCACCCACCCTGGACCAGGTGCTGGCCTATCCCTTCGTCGGCACCCGGCTGCCGCCACGCGTCAACCCCGGCTTCCTGCAGGTGGCCCGCGCGGGCCGCATCGATGCCGACACTGGCGACTACCTGCCGCCGGTCAAGGTCGATTCGCTGCAGCTGGCCAAGGAGGTGGTGCTGCACAGCGATGCGGTTGGCGCCGCGCCCCTGGCCCTGCTGGCGGGGGAGATGAAGGCGCGGCGGCTCTGCCCCTTGCCGCTGCAGGCGGACTGGCTGCACACGCGCTACGGCTTTGCCTACCTGCGCGAGCGGCAGCTGTCGCCGGCGGCGCAGTCCTTCATGGCGGTGCTGCGCGAGGTGGAAGCCGGCCTGGTGCAGCTGGCGGCCGGGCTGATGCCGGCCACCGCAAAGCCCCTTTAGGGTCTGGGGAAAAGCGGCTTCGCGAAGAATCCGCGTCGTCGAAAGGGGAGTAGCGGGCGGTTCCCCACCGCCGCGGACCCCGTCAATACGGTGGCAGGCGCCCGCCCGCCACCCGGGCCCGCAGAAGGAGTACCGCTCCTTCAGCAAGACCTTTCGGCGCGACCTTCAACCCCTTTTCACGGGAGTGTCCATGGACACCATCGCGCCGACATGGCTTTGGCTGTTTTTCATCGGGGCCGTGCTGGCCGCTCTGTTCGTCGACTTCGTCGTGCTGAAGAAGCAGGGCGCGCACGAGGTCGGCGTCAAGGAAGCGCTGAACTGGTCGCTCGTCTGGGTGGCGCTGAGCTTCGCCTTCAACGGGTTGTTCTGGTGGGCCGTCGCGCAAGACCACGGCACGGCCGTGGCCAACGAGAAGAGCATGGAGTTCCTGACCGGCTACCTCATCGAGAAGAGCCTGGCGGTGGACAACATCTTCGTCTTCCTGCTGATCTTCACCTACTTCGCGGTGCCGCCGGCCTTCCAGAAGCGGGTGCTGATGATCGGCATCATCGGCGCGATCGTGCTGCGCACGGTGATGATCCTGATCGGCAGCTGGCTGATCGCCGAGTTCCACTGGGTGCTGTACGTCTTCGGCGCCTTCCTTCTGATCACCGGCATCAAGATGTGGTGGGCCGCCGGGCAGGAGCCCGACCTGGAGAGCAACCCGGCGCTGAAGCTGCTGCGCCGCGTGATGCCGGTGAGCAAGCATTTCGACGGCGAGAAGTTCTTCACCGTCGAGAACGGCAAGCGCATCGCCACGCCGCTGCTGCTGGTGATCGCACTGGTCGGCCTGACCGACGTGATCTTCGCGGTGGATTCGATCCCGGCCATCTTCGCCATCACCACCGACCCCTTCATCGTGCTGACCAGCAACGTCTTCGCGATCCTGGGCCTGCGCGCGATGTACTTCCTGCTGGCCGCGGTGGCCGCCAAGTTCCACCTGCTGAGCTATGGCCTGGCGGTGATCCTGGTGTTCATCGGCACGAAGATGATGCTGATCGACCTCTACAAGATTCCGGTGGCGGTGTCGCTGGGCGTGGTGGTCTCGGTGCTGGCGGTGACGATGTGGCTGAGCCTGCACGTCGCGCCGAAGTCGTCGGCAGCCACCGAGTCCTCGGGCCGCTCGGACTGAGCGTGCCGCAGGGCGGCCGCCGGCTCTAGCCGACGGCCAGCGCCTGCTTGCGCCGCGGCGGCGGAAACAGCCGGTCCAGCGCGTCCAGCGCCTCGGCCGGCAACGGCTGTTGCGCGGCTTGCAGGTTCTGGCGCAGGCGCAGGGGGTCGCTGCTTTTCGGGATGGCCACCACGCCCGGCCGGGCCAGCGTCCAGGCCAGTGCCAGCTGCCCCGGCGTCAGGCCGTGGCGCGCGGCCAGCGTAGCCAGGCCGGCATGCTCGGCCAGCGCGCCCTGGTCGATTGGCGAATAGGCCATCAGCGGCATCTGCCGCGCCTGCTGCCACGGCAGCAGGTCGAACTCCACGCCGCGCCGGCCCAGCGAGTACCAGACCTGGTTGCTGGCGCAGGCCGCGCCGCCGGGCACGGCCTGCAGTTCGACCATGTCGGCGAGGTCGAAGTTGCTGACGCCCCAGTGGCGGATCAGCCCGCGCTGCTGCAGCTGCTGGAACCCGCGCACCGTCTCGGCCAGAGGCTCGGCGCCACGCCAGTGCAGCAGGTACAGGTCCAGCTGTTCCAGGCGCAGTCGCTGCAGGCTGCGCTCGCAGGCGGCCACCACGCCCATGGCGCTGGCATGGTGCGGGTAGACCTTGCTGACGACGAACAGATCGTCGCGCCGCAGCGGCCCGCGCAGCGCCGCGGCGAAGGCTTCGCCCAGCAGCGTTTCGGCGCCGCCCTCGCCGTACATCTCTGCGGTGTCGAAGAGCCGGTAGCCCAGCTCCAGCGCCAGCCGTAGCGCGGCCAGTTCGCCCGCCTGCGTGCGGCGGCTTTCGCCCATGCGCCAGGTGCCCAGGCCGAAGCGCGGCATCGGGCTGCCATCGGGCAGATTCAGCGTGGGCACGGGCGCGGCAAGCGTCATGCCGGCATCTTAGGCCGCGTGGCACGAGGCTGCTGCATACTGCCCGGCCCACGGCTCCGACGAGGTTCCCCATGACGGAAGACGATGCCCAGCGATTCGAGGTTTCGCGCAGCAACCTGCGCCAGTCGCGCCTGGTGCCCGACCCCGACGCGCCGGCCGCGCGGCCGCTGGCCGACGGTCAGGCGCGGCTGCGCATCGACCGCTTCGCGCTGACCTCGAACAACATCACCTACGCCGCCTTCGGCGAGGCGATGAAGTACTGGGACTTCTTCCCCACGGGCGATGCCGCCTGGGGCTGCATTCCGGTGTGGGGCTTTGCCGAGGTGGTGGAATCGCGCGCCGAGGGCGTGGCGGTGGGCGAGCGGCTGTACGGCTACTGGCCGATGGGCCGCTATCTGGTGGTGCAGCCGGCGCGCGTAGGCCGGCACGGCTTCAGCGACGGGGCCGCGCACCGCGCCGGCCTGCCGGCGGTCTACAACCAGATCCAGCGCTGCGCGGCCGACCCGGCCTACGTGGCCGCGCAGGAGGCGCAGCAGGCGCTGCTGAAGCCGCTGTTCATCACCTCGTTCCTGATCGACGACTTCCTGGCCGACAGCGGCTTCTTCGGCGCACGGCAGGTGCTGCTGTCCAGCGCCTCCAGCAAGACCGCCTTCGGCACCGCGTTCTGCCTGGCGTTGCGCCGCGGCCAGGCCGGCGCCGCGCGCATCGTCGGGCTGACCTCGCCGGGCAACCTGGATTTCTGCCACTCGCTGGGCTGCTACGACGAACTGTGCCCCTACGATGCCGTCGCCGCGATGGACCGCAGCGTGCCCTCGGTGTACGTCGACTTCGCCGGCAATGCCGGGCTGCGCCGCAGCGTTCACGAGCACTTCGGCGATGCGCTGCGCTACAGCTGCTCGGTCGGCGGCACGCATTGGGACGAGCTGGGCGGCGGGCGCGACCTGCCGGGGCCGCGGCCCACGCTGTTCTTCGCGCCGGCGCAGATTGCCAAGCGCAGCGCGGCACCCCCGGAAGGCTGGGGCGCGGCGGAACTGCAGCAGCGCATTGCCGCCGCCTGGACGGCCTTCATGAAGCCGGTCAACGACCCGGCCGCGCCCTGGCTGCGGGTGCGCGAAGCCCGCGGCGGGCCGGCGGTGGCCGAGGCCTGCCTGGCGCTGCTGGACGGCCGGGTGGATGCCCGCGAAGGCCTGATGCTGTCGATGTAGCCAGAGCTCCCGGCTCAAGCCTGCGCGCCGCAGGCCGATATCGGGGGACGTCCACCGCACATAGGAGGGCCGATGTGCAGTGCCCCAACGCAGATCCACCGCGCCTTGCCTGACCTGAGGGCCTGGACGGCGCATTTCGTCGCCGCACCGCTGCCGGTGCTGTCGCGCACGGCCGACTGGCTGGAGGCTTGCCGCGAGCGGGAAGACGCGATGGATGCGCACCTGCTGGCCGAAGGCGTCTCGGCCGACCCGCTGATGACGCTGAAGCTGATGTCGCACGTGGCCCGTGTGCGCAGCGGGCGCAGCACGGCCGACCCGGAGACGGTGACCGCCGCGCTGGTGCTGCTGGGTGTGGCCCCCTTCTTTCGCGCCTTCGGGCCGCAGTCCACGGTGGAGCAGCAGCTGGCCGGCCAGCCCGAGGCGCTGCAAGGCCTGGAGGAGGTGCTGGCACGCGCCCGCCGTGCCGCAGCGCTGGCGCTGGCCTTTGCCGTCCACCGCATGGACACCGATGCGCCGCAGATCCATGCCGCGGCGCTGCTGCACGACTTTGCCGAGATGCTGCTGTGGCTGCATGCACCGGCGCTGGCGCTGCAGATCGCCGAACGGCAGCGCCAGGACCCGACCCTGCGCTCGGCCGCTGTGCAGCGCGAGTTGCTGCACATCGAGCTGGCCGACCTGCAGCAGGCGCTGATGCAGGCCTGGCATCTGCCGGCGCTGCTGGTGCGCCTGAGCGACGACCGCCACGCCGACACGGCGGCCGTGCGCAACGTGTTGCTGGCCGTGCGGGTGGCACGCCACAGCGCGCGAGGCTGGGACAACGCCGCGCTGCCCGACGATGTGCGCGACGTGGCGGAGCTGCTGAACCTGGGCGAGGGCCCCACGCTGAACCTGCTGCACCGCGTCGGCTGAAACTGCCTCCATAATCGCGCCCGCCCGCCCCGCCGGGGGGTGGGCGTCAGACAACCGCAGAGGCAGCGCACGATGGACATGCAGGGCATCCAGAACTTTCTCGGTACGACGGCCTACGAGCTGGGGATGAAGGTCCTGGCCGCCATCGCCTTCTGGATCATCGGCCGCTGGCTGATCGGCAAGGTGGTCGAGATGATGCAGGCGGCCATGGCCCGCAACCATGTCGACCCGACGCTGACCAAGTACCTGGGCTCCATCGTCGCGGTGATGCTGAACATCGCCCTGGTGCTTGGCATCCTGGGCTACTTCGGTATCCAGACCACCAGCTTTGCGGCGCTGCTGGCCGGTGCCGGCGTGGCCATCGGCGCCGCCTGGAGCGGCATGCTCGGCAATTTCGCCGCCGGCGCCTTCATGCTGGTGCTGCGGCCCTTCAAGGTGGGCGATTTCATCGCTGCCGGCGGCCTGGTGGGCACGGTCAAGGAACTGGGTCTGTTCGCCACGACCATCGTCACGCCGGACAACGTGGTCAGCATCGTCGGCAACGGCAAGATCTTTGCCGACAACATCCAGAACTTCTCCGCCAACCCGTCACGCCGCGTGGAGCGCACCGCGCAACTGGCGGGCGGCGTGGACGTGCAGGATGCGATCGCCCGCTTCAGCGCGGCGGTGGCCGCCATTCCGAACGTGGTGCAGGTGCCTGCGCCGGAAGTCAACGTGCTGGACATCAACCTCGTCGGTCCCGTGATCTCGGTGCGGCCCTATTGCCACACCGATCACTACTGGCAGGTCTACTTCGACACCAACGAAGCGATCCTGCGCGTGGCCAAGGAAGCCGGCTGGCCTGCTCCGACGCCGGCGCAGATCAACAAGCTGCTGCAGCTTCCGGCGGCCTGAAGGAACTTGGCCGCTAGGCGGCGAAACCCGCCCGAGGTCCCGGATCAGCGCTCGTTCACCTCGCACCAGCGCGCCATGAACAGCGCCAGTACCTGCGTCACTTCCATCATGCTGTCGATCGACACCCATTCGTCGATGCCGTGGGTGTTGCCCGACTGCGGGCCGTAGCAGGTGGCGGGGATGCCGCCGTAGAGCTGGAAGAAGCGCGCGTCGGTGGTGGCGGTGCTGGCGATCAGCGCCACCTCTGAGCCGGCCACCTCCCGGTGGCATGCCTTCAGGGTGTCGATCATCGGCTGGTTCATGTCGACCAGCATGCCTTCGGCCTGGAAGCCTTCGTACAGCACCTCGTAGCGCACGCTGGCCTTCTTGGGGTGGGCTTCGTAGGCGGCCTTCAGCGCCGCCTCGATCAGCGCGCGAACGGCGGCGGGCTTCATGCCCGGATAGAAGCCGATGCGCACGTCGGCGCGGCATTGCGTGGCCACCGACGAAGCCCATTCGCCACCCGACAGCTTGCCGATGTTGAAGTTGATCGGATGGTCATGGTCGGCGTAGTGCGGATGCCGGTTGGCCGGCTGGTTCCACTGCGCCTCGATCTCCTTCAGCTTGGCGCACAGGTACTGCGCGAACTCGATGGCCGCCACGCCGGTCTGCGCCACCGCCGCATGCACCGGCAGGCCCAGCACCTCGATGCCGACCCACATCACGCCCATCTGCCCGGTCATGATGCCGGGGATCGGCTCGGGGATCAGCGCCGCCTCGCCCTTGTAGCCCTGCACCAGGCAGGACAGCGCGCCGTTGCCGGTGCACTCTTCCTCGATCACCGACTGGAAGTACACCGGCGCTGCCGGCTCCAGGCCCATGCGGCGTAGCGCCTCGAAGGCCATGCAGTAGGCGACGATGCCGGCCTTCATGTCGCCGGCGCCGCGGCCGTAGAGCTTGTCGCCGTCGATCCACGGCGCGAAGGGCGGCTTCGTCCACAACCGCTGCGCGCCCACCGGCACCACGTCGATGTGGCCGTTCATGATCAGCGACTTGCCGCGCACCGGCCCCTTCGGCTGGTGCACGCCGACCACGTTGCGCCGACCGGCATAGGGCACGATCGACGGCGAGTAGCCCGGGTGGTCGCGGATCTTGTCCTCGTCGATCTCGAACTCGTCGACGCGCAGGCCCAGGCTGGCAAAGTGCCGCGCCATCAGCGCCTGCGCCGAGGCCTCGTCGCCCAGCAGCGAAGGCTCGGCCACCAGTTGCAGCAGCAGGTCCACCGCCGGCTGGCGCAGTGCCGCCACCGCATTGCGGATGGCCTGGGTGTCGGGGGTGGCTTCGAGGATGGCGGCCATGGCGGGGCTCCCGGTGGACGATGACCGCCCGACTGTAGCGCGACGCGCCGGCCGCTACACGTCCACTTCGATCGCGTCGCCGTGCAGTTCCATCAGCTCGCGGCGCGCCGCGGCTTCGCCCTTGCCCATCAGCTTGGTCAACGACTGCACTGTCGCGTCGAAGCCGGCCAGGCCGTAGCGCACCGGCAGCATGCGCCGCGTGTCGGGGTTCAGCGTGGTCTCCCACAGCTGCTCGGCGTTCATCTCGCCCAGGCCCTTGAAGCGGCTGATGCTCCAGCTGCCGTCGCGCGCGCCTTCCTTGCGCAGCTTGTCCAGCGTGGCTTCCAGCTCGCCTTCGTCCAGCGCATAGATCTTGGCGGCCGGCTTCTTGCCGCGGGCTGGCGCGTCCACGCGGAACAGCGGCGGCTTGGCCACGAACACATGGCCGCGCTCGATCAGCTTCGGGAAGTGGCGCAGGAAGAGTGTGAGCAGCAGCACCTGGATGTGCGAGCCGTCGACGTCGGCATCGCTGAGGATGCACACCTTGCCGTAGCGCAGGCCGCTGAAATCGGGCTCGTCCTTCGGCCCGTGCGGGTCCACGCCGATGGCCACCGCGATGTCGTGGATCTCGTTGTTGGCGAAGAGGCGGTCGCGCTCGACCTCCCAGCTGTTCAGCACCTTGCCGCGCAGCGGCAGGATCGCCTGCGTCTCCTTGTCCCGGCCCATCTTGGCGCTGCCGCCGGCACTGTCGCCTTCGACCAGGAAGACCTCGTTCAGGTTCAGGTCGCGGCTTTCGCAATCGGTCAGCTTGCCGGGCAGCACGGCCACGCCAGAGCCCTTGCGCTTCTCCACCTTCTGGCTGGCACGCTGGCGCGTCTGCGCCTGGCGGATCACCAGCTCGGCCAGCTTCTTGCCCATGTCCACATGCTGGTTCAGCCACAGCTCCAGCGCCGGCTTCACGTAGGACGACACCAGCCGCAGCGCGTCGCGGCTGTTCAGCCGCTCCTTGATCTGGCCCTGGAACTGCGGGTCCAGCACCTTGGCCGACAGCACGAAGCTGGCACGCGAGAACACGTCCTCGGGCATCAGCTTCACGCCCTTGGGCAGCAAGGCATGCAGTTCGATGAAGCCCTTGATCGCGCCGAACAGGCCGTCCTTCAGCCCGCTTTCGTGCGTGCCGCCGGCCACGGTGGGGATCAGGTTCACGTAGCTTTCGCGCAGCGTGCCGCCTTCTTCGGTGAAGGCCACGCACCACGCGGCGCCCTCGCCTTCGGCCACGTTCTCGGCCTCCTGGCCGGTGGCGTACTGCTCGCCTTCGAACAGCGGGATCAGCGGTTCGGCCGTCAGGTGCTGGTTCAGGTAGTCGCGCAGGCCGCCCTTGTAGAGCCAGGTCTGCGTCTCCTGGGTCTTCTCGTGCGTCAGCGTGACGCTCACGCCCGGCATCAGCACGGCCTTGCTGCGCAACAGATGCAGCAGCTCGGCGCGCGGCAGTTCGGCGCTGTCGAAGTACTTGGGGTCGGGCCAGACCTGCACGCGGGTGCCATGCTTGCGCTCGCCGGCCGCGGCCGGGCGCAGCCTCAGCTTCTCGACCACATCGCCGCCGGCAAAGGCCAGCGTGGCCACCTGGCCGTCGCGCCACACCGTCACCTGCAGCCGCTTGGCCAATGCGTTGGTGACGCTGACGCCCACGCCGTGCAGGCCGCCGCTGAAGCTGTAGGCGCCGCCAGCACCCTTGTCGAACTTGCCGCCGGCGTGCAGCCGGGTGAAGACGATCTCCACCACCGGCACCTGCTCTTCAGGGTGCAGGCCGAAGGGAATGCCGCGGCCGTCGTCGTCGACGCTGACCGAGCCATCGCTGTGCAGCGTCAGCGCGATGCGCTTGCCGAAGCCGGCCAGCGCCTCGTCGGCGGCGTTGTCGATCACCTCCTGCACGATGTGCAGCGGGTTGTCGGTGCGGGTGTACATGCCCGGACGCTGCTTGACGGGCTCGAGGCCCTTCAGCACGCGGATCGAGGCTTCGCCGTAGGTCGCTTGCTTGCTGGTTGCCATGGCGGCGGATTGTAGGGACGCCACCCCTGCCGGCCGGCCGCTCAGCGGCCGCCGCGGCCACGCGGTGGCGCACCGCGCGAAGGTGCGGCTGGCG
>JAFLDH010000289.1 GCA_017302505.1 Burkholderiales bacterium | reverse complement strand
GCGGACGCGAGGGCCGCCTCCACGTCGGACTCCTCGAGGTAGATCGGCATGGCCTGCAGCACGACCTGCGGCTCGAGCGCCACCAGCTTGGGCTCCTCGATCGGCGGCGGCGCGGGCACGTCGGGCGTGATCACGGCCCAGCAGCCGTCGGCGCCGGCTTGCAGCAGCACGCGCTCGGCCCAGCGGCCGCCGATCCACGCCTGCGGCGCCCAGAAGGTCTTCATGGCCGCCATGCCAGCATCGTCTGCAGCAGCCGGCGCAGCAGCGGCTGCACGCGCGCGGCCAGGGTGGCGTCCCAGGCGTAGGGCGGCGCCTCGCGCATGTAGCTGCTCCAGCATTGCTCCAGCTGCACCGCATGGATGCGCTCGGCCGGCCGTCCGTAGTGCCGCGTGATGTGTCCGCCCTTGAAGCGGCCGTCGATGGCCACGGTGAAGTCGGTCTGCGATTGCAGCACCTCGGCCAGCGCCGCGCGCAGTGTGGGCGCACAGGCATTGCCGCTGGCCGTGCCCAGGTTCAGGTCGGGCAGCTTGCCTTCGAACAGCCACGGCAGTTCGGATTGGATGCTGTGGCCGTCCCACAGGAGCGCATGGCCGTGCGCGTCGCGCAGACGGTCCAGCTCGGCGCGCAGCGCGTCGTGGTACGGCTGCCAGTAGGTGGCCACGCGTTGCCGTACCTCGGCCTCGTCGGGCGCCTGGCCGTCACGGTACAGCGCATCGCCGCTGAAGAAGCGCGTCGGGCACAGCTCGGTGTTGTTGGCGCCGGCGTACATCGGCTGGTTGTCGCTGGGCCGGTTTAGGTCCACCACGTAGCGGCTGTGCCGCGGCACGATGACGCTGGCGCCCAGCTCGGCGGCGAAGCCGTAGAGCTTGTCCAAGTGCCAGTCGGTGTCCTCGGTCTGCAGCGCGCGCGGCTGCAGCTTCTGCGCGATGGATGGCGGGATCACGGTGCCGGCATGCGGCAGGCTCAGCAGCAGCGGCGTGCGGCCGCGTTGCAGCGTGTAGATCTCGTTCATGTAGTGGCCTCCACGCCGGCCACGATGCGCCGTCGGCAAGGGTTTCGGCCGAACCAGTAGGCCAGCTCGTTCGGATGCTGCAGGTCCCATGCGACGAAGTCGGCGCGCTGCCCGGCCGCGAGCGTGCCGCGGTCATGCAGTCCCAGCGCGCGCGCCGCGTGCACCGTCACGCCGCGCAGCGCTTCTTCGGGCGTCAGGCGGAAGAAGGTGCAGCCCATGTTCAGCATCAGCAGCAGCGACAGCCCCGGCGAGGAGCCCGGGTTGTGGTCGCTGGCCAGCGCGATCGGCACGCCGGCCTCGCGCAGCGCGGCGATCGGCGGCAGCCGGGTCTCGCGCAGGAAGTAGAAGGCGCCCGGCAGCAGCACCGCTACCGTGCCGGCCGTGGCCATCGCGCGCACGCCCTCGTCCGACAGCCATTCCAGATGGTCGCAGGACAGCGCGCCATAGCTCGCCGCCAGCGCAGCGCCGCCCTGGTCGCTTAGCTGCTCGGCATGCAGCTTGACCGGCAGGCCCAATGCCTTGGCGGCGTCGAACACGCGCCGCGTCTGCGCCGGGCTGAAGGCGATGTTCTCGCAGAACACGTCCACCGCATCGACCAGCCCTTCGGCCTGCAGCTGCGGCAGCCAGGCGCAGACGGCGGCGATGTAGTCGTCGGCACGGCCGTCGAATTCCGGCGGCAGCGCATGCGCCGAGAGGCAGGTGCTGCGCACGCTCAGTGGCAGCTCGCGGCCCAGCCGGCGCGCGATGCGCAGGCAGCGCGCCTCGTGCTCGGCGCTCAGGCCGTAGCCGGACTTGATCTCCAGCGTGGTCACGCCTTCACGCATCAGCGTGCGCGCGCGTTCGCGGGCCGAGGCGAAGAGCTCGTCGTCGCTGGCCGCGCGGGTGGCGGCGACGGTGGAGCGGATGCCGCCGCCCGCGCGCGCGATTTGCTCGTAGCTTGCGCCCTGCAGCCGCAGTTCGAACTCGCGGGCGCGCTGGCCGCCATAGACCAGGTGGGTGTGGCAGTCGATCAGGCCCGGTGTCAGCAGCGCACCGCCGAGGTCGACTTCGCGCTCGGGCTGCAGGCCGGCCGGCAATGCGGCGTCGTCGCCTACCCAGCGGATCGTGTCGCCTTCGGTCAGCAGCGCGCCATGCTCGATCCAGCCCCAGGGCTCCGGGCCGGCCATCGTCGCCAGGCGGGCATTGCGCCAGAGGGTCATGATCATGCGGACCTCGGCTGAAAGTGGATCCACCAGGCGCGTGGCGGCGTGTCCGCCGCTATGCGCCAGGTACCGTGCGCGCCGCCGTCGGCCCACAGCAGCGCCATCGCCGGCACGCGAGCCGCGTCGGCGCCGTCGATCTGCAGCGTCAGCGCATCGGCGGTGAAGAGGGCGCGGAAGGAATCGCGCGAACCGAAGTCTTCGCCGGGCCGTGCACGCTGCATGCCGCCGCGACCGGCGTCGCGACGGACCATGAGATTCAGGTCGCGCGTCGGGCCATCCAGCAACTCGCAGGGCGGCGCGGCCTCACCGCGGAAGTGCAGCGGCGCGTCCTCGATCCCGACCGTGTGCTTGCCGTCCGGCAGGCTCAGCAACACGCCGGCCCCATCCAGCACCGCGAACCAGCGGTCCACGCCGGGGAAGGCCGAGAAGGGCCCGTCCGCGCGGATGTCGGCCACGCTGAGGCGCAGCGCCCACGCGTCACGCGCCGGCCACGCCAGCAGCTCGCGCGTCAGCCCGCCGCCGTTCTTCCACGGCTGCGGCTCGACCGCATCGCAACGCACGACGTGGAGCGTCATCCGGCTCGCTCCCACAGCACCGGGAACAGCGGGTCGTCCATCGGCGCGCCGGCGGGCAGCCGATCGGCCAGGCCGGGGAAGGGCGGGGAGGTCACCCACGCGCGCGGCGCATGCTCCATGTCGTCGCCCAGCACGCGCAGCGAGAACACGCGCCGCCGCCGGTCGCTGTCGACGCCGCCGGAGGCGTGTAGCGCCAGCATGTGGAAGGCGACCACGTCGCCCGGCTCCAGCGCCCAGCCCAGGATCGTGCGCTGGTCGCGCGTGGCCTCGATGTCGGGCATCTCCTGCAGGCTGCCTTCGGGGAACCACTTCGCCTGGTGGTCCATGAAGCTGCGCGGCATCAACCACGGCCCGCGGTGCGAGCCGGCCACGAACTCCAGCGTCGAATGCCGGCGCACCGGGTCCACCGGGATCCAGAAGCTGACGTTCTGCGTGCCCTCGACGTTGTAGTAGGGCTGGTCCTGGTGCCACGGCGTGGGCGCGCGCGTGCCCGGCTCCTTGATCAGCATGTGGTCGTGGTACAGCCGGATGCGGCTACTGCCGGTCAGCCGGCCGGCCGCGGCGGCCAGTGCGGAGCCGAAGATCACGTCGCGATAGGCCGGGTTCTCGGGCCAGCAGCAGAAGTCCTCGATGAAGAAGCCCGGGTCGTCCGGCCGGCTGGCCACCTTGGCGCGCGGGCTGGGTCGGGCCAGGTTGGCGTCGATGCCCTCGCGCAGGCGCTGCACCTCGGCTGGCGTCAGCAGCTGGCGCAGGCACACCGCGCCGTCGCGCGCAAAGGCGTCGATCAGCTCCGGCGTGACGGCCTGTCGCGCCCGGTCTTCGGCACTCATGGCTTGAACTCTCCTTGCAGCAGGTAGCGCGAGCCCGGGTGCACCAGCCGGGCCATCGTGATCGGCATGTCCTGGCTGACGGTGCGGCGCACGACCACCAGGCAGGGTTCGTCGCGGCGGATGCCCAGCAGCTTGGCCTCTTGCGCGGTGGGCAGCGCGGCCTCGATCGCATACTGCGCCTCCCACAGCGGCGCCACCTGCAGCAGGTATTGGGTGGGCGTGATCTGCGTGAAGTCGTTGCCCAGGTAGCCGGGCGCCGCGGCCGGGTTGACGTAGCGGTCTTCGCACTGCAGCGCCAGGCCGTCCTCGAAGTGCACGATGAGGGTGTGGAACACCGGCGCGCCCACCGCCAGCCCCAGCTTCTGCGCCAGGCCCTCGGCGGCCGGCTCCTGGCGCACCAGGTGCACCTCGGCATGGTGCTGGTGGCCGCGCTGGGTGATCTCTTCGTGCAGGTCGCGGATGCGCAGCGTGCTGGCCACGCGGAACAGGTGCGCGGCGAAGGTGCCGACGCCCTGCACGCGCTCCACCAGCCCTTCGGCGCGCAGCTCGTTCAGTGCGCGCGTCACTGTCATGCGGCTGACGCCGAACTGCGCCACCAGCTCGGCGTCCGACGGCATCGGCGCGCCGGGCGGCCAGCGGCCGCGCGACAGCTCGTCCTTCAACCACTGCTTGATGCGCGCATAGGGCGCCAGTGCCTGGGCGGTGGAGGGGTTGGGGTAAACCCGAGCATTCATGGCTTCAAAGTCTACTTGCATAGACTTGTCTAGGCAAGTACAGTCTCGCCCATTCCAGAACGCTGCCACGACCGAAGAGGTGCCCACCATGTCCGACCTGTCCACCGTCCAGCAACTGTCGCAAGCGCGCGTGGTGCGCTCGCCGCGCGGCAGCCAGCTGTCGTGCAAGAACTGGCTGATCGAAGCCGCCTACCGCATGCTGCAGAACAACGTCGACCCCGAGGTGGCCGAGAACCCCGACGCGCTGGTGGTCTACGGCGGCATCGGCAAGGCCGCGCGCAACTGGGACTGCTTCGACGCCATGCTGAAGTCCCTGCGCGAACTGAACGAGGACGAGACGCTGCTGGTGCAGAGCGGCAAGCCGGTGGGCGTGTTCCGCACGCATGCGGATGCGCCGCGGGTCTTGATTGCGAACAGCAATCTCGTGCCGAAGTGGGCGACGTGGGAGCACTTCCACGAGCTGGACCGCAAGGGCCTGATGATGTACGGCCAGATGACCGCGGGCAGCTGGATCTACATCGGCAGCCAGGGCATCGTGCAGGGCACCTACGAGACCTTCGTCGAGGCCGGCCGCCAGCACTATGGTGGCAGCCTGAAGGGCAAATGGATCCTCACCGCCGGCCTGGGCGGCATGGGTGGCGCGCAGCCGCTGGCCGCCACCTTCGCCGGCGCCTGCAGCCTGAACATCGAATGCCAGCAGTCGCGCATCGATTTCCGGCTGCGCTCGAAGTACCTGGACGAGCAGGCCCGCGACCTGGACGACGCGCTGGCCCGCATCCAGAAGTACACCGCCGAAGGCAAGGCCATCTCGATCGGCCTGCTGGGCAACGCGGCCGAGGTGCTGCCGGAACTCGTCCGGCGCGGCGTGCGCCCCGACCTGGTGACCGACCAGACCAGCGCGCACGACCTGGTCAACGGCTACCTGCCGGCGGGCTGGAGCGTGGACAGCTGGAAAGCCGCGCAGCTGGACGCCGGCCAGCATGCCGCGCTACGCAATGCGGCGGCCAGGAGCTGCGCGGTGCACGTGCAGGCGATGCTCGACTTCCAGGCGATGGGCATCCCCACCGTGGACTACGGTAACAACATCCGCCAGGTGGCCTTCGATGCCGGCGTGAAGAACGCTTTCGACTTCCCCGGCTTCGTGCCGGCCTACGTGCGGCCGCTGTTCTGCCGCGGCAAGGGCCCGTTCCGCTGGGTGGCGCTGAGTGGCGACCCGGAGGACATCCGCAAGACCGACGCCAAGATGAAGGAGCTGTTCCCCGAGGACGCGCACCTGCACCGCTGGCTGGACATGGCCGGCGAACGCATCGCCTTCCAGGGCCTGCCGGCGCGCATCTGCTGGATCGGCCTGGGCGAGCGGCACCGCGCCGGGCTGGCATTCAACGAGATGGTGAAGAGCGGCGAACTCAAGGGCCCGATCGTCATCGGCCGCGACCACCTGGACAGCGGCTCGGTGGCCTCGCCCAACCGCGAGACCGAAAGCATGAAGGACGGCAGCGACGCCGTCAGCGACTGGCCGCTGCTGAACGCGCTGCTCAACACCGCAGGCGGTGCCACCTGGGTCAGCCTGCACCACGGCGGTGGCGTCGGCATGGGCTACAGCCAGCACAGCGGCGTGGTCATCGTCTGCGACGGCACCGATGCCGCGGCCAAGCGCATCGAACGCGTGCTGTGGAACGACCCCGGCACGGGGGTGATGCGCCATGCCGATGCCGGCTACGACATCGCGGTGGCCTGCGCCAAGGAGCAGGGCCTGAAGTTGCCGATGATCGGGGGCTGATCTTGCTGATCCGACCCGGACACTTCACGCTCGATCAGCTGCAGGCCATCCACGCCGGGCTGCAGCCGCTGAGCCTGGAGCCGGCGGCGCGCAAGGCCATCCGCGCCAGCGCGGCGGTG
>JAFLDH010000288.1 GCA_017302505.1 Burkholderiales bacterium | reverse complement strand
AGCTGCCCGCCATCGCCGGCTGCAGCTGGCGGCAGGCCGACCTGGCCACCCCCGCGGCGCTGGACGGGCTGGACCTGGCCGCGCAGCGCTTCGATGCGGTGGTGTCCTGCCTGGCTTCGCGCAACGGCGCGCCCGACGATGCCTGGGCCATCGATCACCGCGCGCACCAGCGGGTGCTGCGGGCGGCGCAGCAGGCCGGCATCTCGCGCTGGCTGCAGCTGTCGGCCATCTGCGTGCAAAAGCCGCTGCTGGCCTTCCAGCATGCCAAGCTGGCCTTCGAGGCCGAGCTGCAGGCCTCGGGCCTGCAGTGGACGATCGTGCGGCCCACGGCCTTCTTCAAGTCACTGTCGGGCCAGGTGCAGCGGGTGAAGGACGGCAAGCCCTTCCTGGTCTTCGGCGACGGTCGGCTCACCGCCTGCAAGCCGATCGCCGACGAGGACCTGGCCGACTACCTGGCCACTCAGCTGGTGGCGCCGGCCAGCACCGGCCGCGTGCTGCCGATCGGCGGGCCGGGCCCTGCGATCACGCCGCGCGACCAGGCCGAGATGCTGTTCGGGCTGCTGGGCCGGCCGCTGCACATCCGCAGCGTACCGCCGGCGCTGATGGGCGCGATCTGCGGCGGCCTGGGGGCGGCGGCGCGTATCGTGCCAGGCTTGCGCGCCAAGGCCGAGTTCGCGCGCATCGGCCGCTACTACGCCAGCGAATCGATGCTGGTGTGGGACGCCGCCGCCGGCCGCTACGACGCCGAGGCCACGCCTTCCATCGGCACGCGCACGCTGGCCGATCACTATGCCGCGCTGCTGCGCGGCGAGGCGCAGCACGAGCGCGGCGAGCACGCGGTGTTCTAACGGGCGCGCCTTGGCTCGGCCGCTCACTCCACCTTCGTCAGCTCGATCTTCTCGAAGGACCAGGGCTGGTCGGCGCCGATGTCCAGGCGATACCACTCGCTGCCGCCGTCGGCGCTGCCGACGGCCTGCAGCACGAACACGAAATGCTGCGAGCCCGACTCCAGCGTCACGGCGTATTGCGTGGTGAAGTTGCCTCCGCTGGTGGTGCGGTTGCTGGTCGCGAAGAAGTTGGCGTTCGTGCTGGGCTTGCAGTACACATCGACCACGTAGAAGTGCCCCTTGCGCACCTTGAGGTCCAGCTTCAGCGGGCGCGGCGAGGCCTGCGGCGTCAGGGCCAGGATCTCGGCGCGCCGCGCATTGAAGTCCACGCTGGCCACGCTGGACTGCAGCTTCAGCGTGCCCATGGCAGGGTCGTTGACGGCATTGAAGCCCCAGGTGATGGCGGGGTCCGCCAGCTTGAACCTGTGCGCCAGCCCGGCCTTGAGCGCCCACGCATTGGCGATCTTCAGCTTGGCGCTGGCGCTCATGGCCTTGATGGGCGTGGCACGTCGGGCGACACGCGGCGGGGACTTGGCGGGCGTACGGGTGTTCATCGGCGCTTCTCCATGGGCAGGCGGCGGGCTGGACGGGTACGCCCGGCTTTATAGCCCCGCGGCGCGGCGGCAACCAGACAGGGCCGTGCGTGCGCCAGGCTGCGCTGCAAGCGCACGCGCCTCGCACCGTCAAGCAGCGTGTCTCCACGCGCGATGCCGGGAGATGCTGCTCATGGCCCGCCCACCCAGGCCGGGCGCTGGTGGCGGCAGGTGGGCCAGCCGGGGCGGCTTGCGTGATTGTTTGAATCGCAAACTCTTGCCGCGCGCGAACATGCCGCCCCTTCGACAATGCCTCGGCGGGACGATGAAAACCAGTGCCTCCGCACGACCCCCGCACCGTGAGGTGATTCGAAATGACCCAACAGATCGACCGTCGGGACTTCATGAAGGCCGGTGTGGCCGCCGGCGTCCTGGCTGCGCTGGACGTGGGCCCCGTGGTGGCGCAGAGCGCGCCCACGCCTTCGGACGGGCCGGCCATCTACTACAACGGCCACATCCTGACGATGGAGCGCGATACGCCCGAGTATGCGGAGGCGCTCGCCGTCCAGGACGGCAGGATCGTCTTCGTCGGAAGCCGGGAAGCTGCCAACCAGGCCATCGGCACCGCACGGCAGGTCGATCTGCAGGGGCGCACCCTGCTGCCGGGCTTCATCGATTCCTGGGGCCATTTCACGCTCTTTGCGCAGCAGACGCTAGGCGTCAACGTTGCCTACTTCAGCGACAAGCCTCCGAAGGCGAAGGCCGATGTCATCAAGCTGCTGAAGGACACCCCGCCGTTCAATGGCTGGATCATCGGCTATGGCTATGACGCCGCCCGGCTGGCGGATGGCTCGCTGAGCCTTGCGGACCTTGACGCGGCCTTCCCCACCACGCCAGTGATGGTCTGCACCCTGTCCACGCTGACCGGCCAGGTGAACAGTGCCGGCATCGCCAAGCTGGGCCTGACGCCGGACACGAAGGTCGACCAGCCCGGTCAGATCGTCAAGGATCCGAAGACCGGCAGGCTGAGCGGAGAACTGATGTTCTCACCCTTCCTGGCGGCGCATGCGGCGGCCGTCGGCGGCTATTCGCAGGCGCAGGCGCTGAAGACCTTCAAGGCGGCTGAAGCGCTGCTGGCCGGGCAAGGCTACACGACCGTCCAGAGCTACCAGCTGCAGCGCGACGAGATAGGCAACCTGCGCGCCGCCTTCGACCAGGGGGTGATCTCGCTGGACGTCATCGGCATGCCGTCGGTATCCGATGCCGCCACCGGGAAGATGGTGCAGGAGGCCGACTGGAAGTGGGGTGCCTACAGTCACGGCGACCGCGGCCTGAAGATACCCGGATTCCAGATCGCCACCGACGCAGCGCCCCAGCTGCGCCTGGCCGCGTTCACGAAGCCCTATCTCGACACGACCGGGTTTCCGGACGGCTGGAAGGGGCTGCTGGTGCCACGGGACTTGGTCGAGCATTGGGTCGGCTATGCCTACCAGAACGACATCCAGGTCTTCGCGTACAGCAATGGCGACGCCGGCATCGACCTGAGCCTCGCGGCCATCGAGAAGGCGATCGCCGCGACAGGCAAGACGGGCGACCGCCGCACCGTCATCGCCCATTCCTACTTCGTGCGGCCGGACCAGCTGCCGACCTACAAGAAACACCACATCGGTGTGTCGATGATGCCGCCGCACTTCATGGTCTATGGCGACCTGCAGATGAAGCTGCTCGGGCCGGAGCGGGCGAGCATGGAGTCGCCACTGGCGTCCGCCATCCAGCAGGGCCTGCGCACCACGATGCACTGTGACTGCCCGTCAGCCTCGCCGAACATGATGGAAGCCATCTGGACCGCCGTGACCCGGAAGACCCTCTCCGGCCAGGTGCTGGGGCCGGACGAGCGCATCAGCCCCTATGCCGCGCTGCTCAGCGCCACCCGGAACGTCGCCTACACCTACAGGGAAGAGGCCCTCAAGGGCACCCTGAGCGTGGGCAAGATCGCCGATCTTGTGATCCTGGACGGCAACCCGCTCACCGTCCCTGCCGACAAGATCCGCAACATCAAGGTCGTCGAGACGATCAAGCGCGGCAAGACGATCTACCAGCGCAGCCAGGGCGCGAGCTGAATCGGTCGGCGCCGCCCGACCTGCACAGCACGGCGAAAATACGGACTTCGATGCGCCCGGCCCAGGCGCTCGCTACGCTCCAAGAACCCTCCGCACTCGATCCCGCGCCGTGAAACTCGCCATCATCCCCGTCACCGCCTTCCAGCAGAACTGCTCGCTGGTCATCTGCCCGAAGACGAACCGGGCCGCCTTCGTCGACCCCGGCGGCGAGGTCGATCGGCTGTTCGATCAGCTGGACAAGCGCGGCGCCACGCTGGAGAAGGTGCTGGTCACCCACGGCCACATCGACCATTGCGGCGCGGTGGCCGAGGTGGCCGAGCGCGCCGGCGTGCCCATCGAAGGGCCGCACCCGGACGAGAGCTTCTGGATCGACCAGCTGGACCACCAGGGGCAGATGTTCGGCGTGCCCGGCGCGCGACGCTTCACGCCCGACCGCTGGCTGCAGGGCGGCGATGAGGTCACGGTGGGCGAGATGCGCTTCGAGGTGCGCCACTGCCCGGGCCACACGCCCGGGCATGTGATCTTCGCGAGCACGCAATTCGGCGTGGCCTTCGTCGGCGACGTGCTGTTCCAGGGCTCGATCGGCCGCACCGACTTTCCGCGCGGCGACCACGCCACGCTGATCCGCTCGATCACGACGCAGCTGTGGCCGCTGGGCGACGAGATGCAGTTCGTGCCCGGTCACGGGCCGATGTCGACCTTCGGCGCCGAGCGCCGCAGCAACCCCTTTGTCGGAGACGCAGCGCTCGGACGGCGCTGACGGCCGCGCTCAGGCGCGGCGGCGGCGCGCGACCAACGTCAGCGCAGCGATGCCGGCCAGCAGCATCGCGTAGGTCGCCGGCTCAGGCACCGGCGTGATGCGCAGCACCGTGCCGCCGGCCGGCATCGAGGTATGCGTGGACACGTAGAGCGTCGGGCCCCAGTGGCTGCCCGTCTCCTCGATCGCGATCCCGCCCGGAGACACCAATCCAGCGTCGAGCAGCGTGGTGCGCGTCCCGTCCGGCGCCAACTTGATCAGCACCCCGCTGCCCGGCCCGCCCGGTGCGGCCAGGCCGTTGGCGCTGATCTGCAGCACATACAGGTTGCCCACCGCATCGAAGTCCAGGTCGATGATGGTCGTGAAGCCGGCGTAGGCCTCGGTCGTCGCACCACTGGCGAAGTCGTGGCTGAAGACGCCGGCCTTGCCCACCGGGAACGGAAAGCCGGTCAGCGTGCCGATGACGGCGTTGCCGGCAGGGCCGATGGCCGCCGCAGTCGGTACCGACTGGAACACCGGCGGCCCGAAGGGCAGCGGGTTCGGCTTGGGCGGCAGCACGCCCAGCGTGGCCACCACGCCGCCCAGCGTGGCTTTCAGGAAGGTGTTGGCCCCGGCATCGGCGACGATGAAGTCGCCGCCGGCCGTGCGCGCCAGGCCGTAGGGGTTGGCGTCGATGCCACCGCCGCCCGGGTCGTACGCGGCCTCGTGCGCGGCGATGTCGGCGATCTTCGTCACGCTGCCGCTGCCGTCGAGCTTCAGGCCCACCACGCTGCCGAACAGCGGTGCACCGAAGGCGCCCAGCGCGTCGCGCTTGGCGGGCGACGAGCCCAGGCCGAACACGCCATAGGCCTGACCGTTGCCGAACACGATGTCCTGCAGGCCGCTGACGTCAGTCCCGGTGGCGGTCCCTAGCGAGGGCAGCCCGCTGAGGACGCGTGTCTGCCCCGCGGCGTCGAGCCGGCTCACGGCACCGCTGTAGCCCATGTACATCGGCCTGTTGTTGGCCGTGGTCAGGCTGGGGCCGCTGGCGCCGCCGCTGCCGTTGCCGGCCTCGGTGACATACAGCGCGCCATCCGGCCCGAAGGCCAGTCCACGCGGCGTGACCAGTCCGGTCATCACCGTATCGATCTGGAACGTCGGTACTGCCTGCACGGCAGTGGCGGCAAACACCAGCCCGGCGGCGACAGCCAGCCTGGACGCGGAAAGCATATGGCGCATGGTCGGCTCCTCTTGGTTGATGACGGCCTGCGGAATCGGGTCCCGCGCGGTCCACGATGCCAAACGGGATGCGTCCCAGTCTTGAGAGAATCCTGAAAAGTTCTGAACACCGAGCGGACGCAGATGCCCGACACGCAGCTGGCCTTCGACGAGTTCGTGCTCGACGGCGTGCGCCGCCGCCTCGTGCGCCGCGACGGCCGGCCGGTGGCGCTGCCGCCACGGCTGTTCGACGCGCTGCAGTACTTCGTGCAGCGCCCCGGCGATCTGCTCGACAAGGAGACGCTGATGGCCGCGCTGTGGCCCGGCGCAGTGGTCGAGGAGAACAACCTCAACCAGGTGGTGTCCAGCCTGCGTCAGCTGCTCGGCGACAGCACCAAGGGCAGCCGCTACATCCAGACCGTGCCACGCCGCGGCTTCCGCTTCGTGGCCGAAGTCGGCCCGGTGCGTGCCGCCGCGGCCGGCGCGTCACCGCCGCTGCCGCGGCTGGCGGTGCTGCCGTTCAAGCCCTTGGTGTCCGACGGCCGCGACGAGTTGCTCGAGGTCGGCATGGCCGACAGCCTGATCGCCCGGCTGTCCACGCTGCCTGGCCTGGCGGTGCTGTCGGTGGGTTCGGTGCGCCGCTTTGCCGGGCCCGATCAGGATCCGCTGCAGGCGGCCCGTGTGCTGGCGGCCGACTGGGTGGTCGACGGCACGCTGCAGCGGCGCGGCGAGCAGCTGCGTGCGGTCGCGCGGCTGCT
>JAFLDH010000287.1 GCA_017302505.1 Burkholderiales bacterium | reverse complement strand
ACCTGGCCGGAAGGCAGCCGGGGTGGCGGCCAGCGCCTCGGTCAGCGAGCGGCCGGCGCGCACGGCCTGCAGCGCGGCGGCACCGTGCTCCAGCTGGCGGGCTAGGGGTGGGGCCTTCGGCGCGTCGCTCACGGCGGCAGTCTAGGGGCTCTGCACGCACCGTCCGTGTGCGACGCCGCCAGGGCGCGCACAATGAGCGCCCCAAGACGTACCCGATGCCATGTCCAACTCCCCCTTGACCGCCGTCCCGCCCGCGCCGGCGCGCGGCGCGCGCAGCGAGACCGAACTGGCGCAGCTGCCGGCCTCCGAACGCATCCGCTACCGGCTGGTGGCCGCCAACTGCCGCCACCATGCCAACGACAACATTGCAGACCACATCCGCGACGGTGAGATCGCCGAATTGAAGGCCGAGGTGCAGGCCAAGATGCACGAGGTGCTGCGCGCCCTGGTCATCGACACCGACAACGACCACAACACGCAGGACACCGCCAAGCGCGTGGCCAAGATGTTCGTCGAGGAGGTGTTCCGCGGCCGCTACGTGCCGATGCCCTCGGTGACCGAGTTCCCCAACGCCGAGCGGCTGAACGAACTGATGATCGTCGGCCCGATCACCGTGCGCAGCGCCTGCAGCCACCACTTCTGCCCGATCTTCGGCAAGGTGTGGATCGGCATCCTGCCGAACGAGCATTCCAACCTGATCGGCCTGAGCAAGTACGCCCGCATCTGCGACTGGGTGATGAGCCGGCCGCAGATCCAGGAAGAGGCCGTGACGATGCTGGCCGACGAACTGATGGACCGCGTGCGCCCCGACGGCCTGGCCATCGTGATGGAGGCCGACCACTTCTGCATGCACTGGCGCGGCGTCAAGGACACCGATTCGGCGATGGTCAACAGCGTGATGCGCGGCGCGTTCCTGAAGGACGCCAACCTGCGCCGCGAGTTCCTGTCGCTGCTGCCGCGCAAGACCGATTGAAGGCCCCCTCGAAAGCACCCCACCGATGCTCGTCAGACTCCTCTACGCCAGCCGCGCCGCGACGCCCATTGCGCCCGACGCACTGATGGCGATCCTGCGCCAGTCCAAGGCCAACAACCCCGCACACGGCATCACCGGCGTGCTGTGCTGCTCGGACAACATGTACCTGCAGGTGCTGGAGGGCGGCCGTACCGCCGTCAACCGGCTGTACAACCGCATCGTCGCCGACCCGCGGCACACCGACGTGGAGTTGCTGAGCTACCAGCAGATCGGCGAAAGGCATTTCGCCGGCTGGTCGATGGGCCAGGTCAACGTGGCGCGGCTGAACCCGTCGCTGCTGCTGAAGTACTCGGCCACCGCCCAGCTGGACCCGTACGCCATGTCCGGCGCCATGGCGCTGGCGCTGCTGGACGAGCTGGTGGCCACGGCCTCGATCGTCGGCCAGCCCTGAGCTTCAGGCTGGCGCGTCCTCGCGCGGCAGCCACAGCACCACGCCCAGCGTGCAGGCGGCGATAGCCGCCATGCCACCGAACAGCGCGCCGAAGCTCGAGGCCTTGACCAGCGGCCCCAGCAGCCACACGGCCAGCGAACTGATGCCGATGGACAGCGTCAGCCGCGCGCCGGCCACGCGCGAGCGGATGCGGTCGTCCACGTAGCGCACGATCATCGCGTCGGTGAAGGGGATGGAGCCGAAGATCACCACCATCACCGCCAGCAGCAGCGCCAGCATCCACCAGCCTTCGGCCACCGCGGCCAGCGCCAGCAGCGGAATCTGCAGCGCGACGATGCCCAGGTACAGCGGCTTCAGCGGCACGCGGTCGATCAGCCGGCCGACCACCACCTGCGCCAGCGAGGCCAGCGCGTAGACGCCGGCCAGCATCGCCCCCAGCAGCGCCGGGTCTTCGACGATGCCGCGGAAGCGCTCGGCCAGCAGCTGCGCGTTGCCATTGGTCGTGAAGTTGAAGAGCAGCCCGCCGGTGACCGAGGCCGCGGTCATCACCGCGAACACCCGCGCCATGGCGCGCGGGGCCAGCGACACGCGGGCCTTGGTGGTGCGCTTGTGCGGCGCCTCGGTCTCCTGCGGGCACTGCCAGGCGAACACCAGCCCGCAGGCGATGGCCAGCAGCCCGGGCAGCGCAAAGGCCGCCCGCCAGCCCAGCCACTGCACCATGAAGCCGGTGCTCAGCGCCGCTACCGCGATGCCCAGGTTGCCGGCCAGGCCATTGACGCCGATCACCGCGCCCGGGTTCTTTGCGCGCTGCAGCAGCATCGGGATGCCCACCGGGTGGTATATCGAGGCAAAGGCGCCCAGCAGCGTCAGCGCCGCGGCCAGCTGCCAGGCGTTGCGCGTGGCCGCGGCCAGCAGCGCCGACGCGCCGATGCCGAAGAAGAACAGCAGCATCATGCGTCGCCGGCCCCACAGGTCGCCCAGCCGGCCCGAGGGCAGCGAGCCCAGGCCGAAGAGCACGAAGGCGCCGACGCCGTAGGGCATCAGGTCCTCCCAGCGGCTGAAGCCGAACTCGGCCGCGATCGAGCCCACCGCCGTCGCGAAGATCAGCAGGAACATGTGGTCGATGGCATGCGCCAGGTTCAGCAGCAGCGCGACGCGGCGCGCGCGCTCGGCCGGCTGCGGCGATTCCAGAGTGGCGGCGGTGGAGGCCATGGCTGCAGTGTGCCCGATGCCGGGGCGGGCCTTAGCATGCGCCGATGCAGATCGACGACATCGAGGTGCGCTGCGAAGGCCAGGGCGACGAGGCGGTGGTGCTGATCCACGGCTGGCCCGACACGCTGGCGCTGTGGGATGCGCAGGTGGCGGCGCTGGCGCCGCGCCGGCGCTGCGTGCGCTTCACGCTGCCCGGCTTCGACCGGCACCGCGCGCCGCGGCCCAGCTCGCTGGACGAGGTGGTAGCGGTCATCCACCGCATCGTCAGCACCACCTGCCCGGGCGAGCGCGTGACGCTGCTGCTGCATGACTGGGGCTGCCTGTACGGCTACCAGTACGCGCTGCGCCATCCGGAGACGGTGGCACGCATCGTCGGCGTGGACATCGGCGACGCCGGCTCGGCGGCGCACCGGGCCACGCTGGGCACGAAGGCGAAGCTGATGGCGCTGGGCTACCAGCTGTGGCTGGCGCTGGCCTGGCGGCTGGGCGGCAACCTGGGCGACCGCATGGCGCGCTGGATGGCCAAGTCGATGCGCTGCCCCACGCCGGCCGAGGAGATCGTCGCGTCGATGGGCTACCCGTACGCGGTGCAGTGGTTCGGTGTGAAGGGCGGCTTCCGTGGCGTGCGGCCCTTCGTGCCGCAGGTGCCGATGCTCTACCTGTACGGCCAGCGCAAGCCCTTCATGTTCCATTCGCCGGCCTGGGTCGAGGCGCTGGCTGCACGGCCCGGCAGCCGGGTGATGGGCCTGCCCACCGGCCACTGGGTGATGGTGCAGCGGCCGCAGGAATTCAACGCCGCGGTGATCGACTGGCTGGACGGGCGCTAGCGCCGCAGCCTCAGCCCGAGGCGGCCAGCGCCTTGCCGCGACAAGTGCCGCTCAGGTCCAGTGCCGGCCGGTATTCGGCACTGCGCACCCCCACCATCCCGAGCACGGTGTGGAACAGGTGGTCGTGGCTCAGCGGCCAATCACGCTGCGCGCGCAGGCAACCGGCCTGCGTGGCCGCGTCCGGCGGCAGCCACAGCAGCAGCGGCACGTGCATCTGCTCTCGCGGCGCCAACGCCAGCGGCATGCCGTGTAGGTAGATGTGCCCCTCGCCCAGCGATTCGCCATGGTCCGAGAGGTACAGCAGCCTCGGGTCATAGCGCCCGCTTTGTGTGCCCAGCCAGTCGATCGCGTGTGCCAGCATGCGGTCGGTGGAGGCAATCGAGTTGTCGTAGACGTTGTCCAGCGCCTGCTGTGTGCAGTCCTGCAGTGCGCGGCTGTGGCATTCGGGCTCGAAGGGCTTGTGCGCGGCCGGCGAACGCCGGTCGTAGGCCGGGCCATGGCTGCCCATCTGGTGCATCACCAGCACCACCCCGCGCGCGCGGCGCTCTGCGGGCAGCGCGGCCAGCCGCTCGTCGAGGCCCGCCAGCAGTGCCTCGTCCAGGCACTCGCCGTCCTGGCAAAGCCGGGCGCGTACCGCCTCGGGCAGGTCGTCCGTGTGCGCGTGGGGCACCCGGTCGCACACGCCCTTGCAGCCTGCCTGGTTGTCGATCCACAGCACGGCCAGGCCGGCGCGCTGCAGCAGATCGAGCAGGTTCTCCTGCTCGCGCTCACGGTCCAGGAAGCGCGCCTGGCCCAGTGCCGAGAACATGCAGGGCACCGACACCGCCGTGCTGGTGCCGCAGGAACTGACCTGGCTTAAGCTGATGGCGCCGCGCTCGGACAGCATCGGGTTGGTGTTGCGCGCATAGCCATTGAGCGAGAAACGATCGGCGCGAGCCGTCTCGCCCACCACCAACAGCAACAGCGGCGGCTTGGCGCCCGGCACGGCCGGCAGCAGCGTGGCGTCGGCGCCGATCGGCTGCGGCGGCCCCAGGTCGCGCGCCCGGGCCCCGACAGCAATTCGCCCCAGCGCCACGAAGGTGTTCGCCGGGTTGATCATGTAGCGCATGGCGCGGTGGTGGCGGAGCGTGGCCGACAGGGCACCGAAGTTCAGCAGCAGCGCAACGCCGGCCACCCCCAGCGCGCCCAGCAGTACCGCACCGTTGCACAGCGCCTGCGAAGGCAGGCTCAGGCGCTGCAGCGGCGTGCGCCAGATCCACCACAGCGGCGGACCGGCCAGCAGCAGCAGACTGGCCAGCAGCGCCGGGTCGATCAGGTCGGCGGCTTCGCCAGGGTGGGTCTGCAGCAGATTGACCACCATCGTGCGGTCGATGACGATGCCGTAGCGCCCGATGTAGTGGGCGCCGGCCGCCGCCACCAGCACGGCCAGCGTACACAGCGGGCGGATCAGCCCGCGCCATGCGCCCAGCGCCAACGCGGCCAGGTACAGGCCCGCGATCATCACGCCCAGGCCGGCCACGAAGCGGGCCGCCGGCCAACCGTGCAGCCCGGATGCGTCGAATACCGAGCGCCAAAGCGGCCAGTTGGCGGCGGTGGCCAGCCACAGGCTCGTCAGCAGCGCCGGCAGCAAGGGGTTGCGCGCAGCCCGGCCGGCGCCCTTCGCAAGAGTCATCCGTCGATGATGCGGATGCCTCCTTAAGTTCAGCTTAGCGGGCCGAACACCGGCGCCTCAGCGGTCGCTGATGTCGCGCCGACCGGCGTTCATCTCGGCCATGCGCTGCAGGGCCTCGGTGCTGACCATGGTGTCGCAGAACAGCGTGCGCTCGTCGGCCAGGCCGGCCGCCGCATCGCCCTGCCCGGCGCGATGCGCCAGGAACTTGATGTGGCCGAGGGCCGGCTGCGGCTTGGCGGCCAGTTCTTCGGCCACCGCCTGCGCATGGGCCTGCACGTCGTCCACGCAGGCATGCACCAGGCCGGCCGCGGCCGCTTCGGCCGGCGCATAGGTGCGGCCCAGCAGCAACGCCTCCAGCGCCGCCGCGGCGCCCATCACGCGCTGCAGCTTCTGCGTGCCGCCCGCACCCGGCAGCAGGCCGATGTTCACCTCGGGCAGGCCGATGCGATAGGGGCCGGACTGCGCATAGCGCAGGTCGCAGGCCAGCGCCAGCTCGTAGCCGCCGCCCATGCAGTTGCCGTTGATCGCGGCGATGAAGATGCGCGGGCTGGCCTCGATGCGCGCCAGCAGCTTGTGGAACGGCGCCTCGGGCACCGGCCGGTCGAGTGCGAAGCGCAGGCCGCGGGCGGCCATCGCACGACCGCGCTGCTCCAGCACGCCGACGTCGTAATGGCGCACGAACACGCCGGCATCGCGGCCGGTGAACAGCACTACGCGCAGCTCGGGCCGGCCGTCCAGCAGGTCCAGCACCTGCTGCAGCTCGAGCTCGGTCTGCGCGTCCATGCAGCCCATCGGCGGGTTGAACAGCTGCACGCGGGCCAAGCCGTCGCGGGCATGGGCCGTCAGGCGCTGACCTTCCAGCAGGCAGGGGGCTTCGGCCGTCATGGGGGCTCCTACAAGGTGCCGGCCGCACCGAAGCCGAACAGCCTCGTCAGCAGGCGGGTGGGGAACTGGCGCACCGCCTCGTTGTAGGCGTGCACCGCATCGTTGAAGAGCTGGCGCGCGAAGCCGATGCGCTGCGCGGATTCCTGCAGCACGCCCAGCGGCTCGATGGCGGCCAGCACCGGGCGCTGCTCCACCGGACAGGCTGACGACGCGGGTTCGGGACATGCCGAGGGGGCGGAGGATGCGTTCCTGGAGGACGTCGCCGTAGCCC
>JAFLDH010000286.1 GCA_017302505.1 Burkholderiales bacterium | reverse complement strand
TGCCCGCGCAGGCCGCCCCGCCGGCCGCGGCGGGCGAGGCCGCGCCGCCAGCCAGTCGGCGCTTCGACCATGTGCGGGCGCTGTTCGTGCAGACGCCGGCCACGCTGATCGGCAACGCGGTGGGCTGGTGCCTGATCGTGCTGATGTACTGGCCGATGGCGCAGCGCACGCCGCTGCTGGCCTGGATGGCTGCAGCGGCGGTGCTGATGGCGCTGCGGCTGGGGCACTACCTGCGCTTCCGCCGCACCGCCGAGCCCGACGATGCGTTGATGCTGCGCTGGCGCCAGAGCTGGAAGCTGCTGGTCCTGGGGCAGGCCTCGATGTGGGGGCTGGCGGTGTGGCTGTTCTGGGGCCTGGGCACGCCGTACCACATGACCGCGCTGCTGCTGATCGCGGTGAGCTACTGCCTGGGCTCGGTGCAGCTACTGGCCACGCAGCAGCGGCTGTTCATCGTCTTCACCGGGCTGGTGCTGGCGCCGGCCATCCTGCGCATCGCCACCGACACCGCGCAGCCCTGGCACTGGCAGCTGGCCGGCATCCTCTGCCTGCTGTTCGCCATCGTGCTGGTGATGGGCCGTGCACAGCGCAGCGCGCTCGATCAGGTGATCCGCCTGAAATCGCACACCGACAAGCTGGCGGCGCAGCTGCAGGTGGAGAAAGGCGAGGCCGATCAGGCCCGCCGTGCCGCCGAGGCCGCCAGCCGCGCCAAGACGCAGTTCTTCGCCGCCGCCAGCCACGACCTGCGCCAGCCGCTGCATGCGATGGGCCTGTTCGCCGAGGCGCTGCGCCAGCGCAGCCACGATCCCGAGGTGGCCTCGCTGGTGAACAGCATCAATGAATCGGTGGATGCGCTGGAAGGCCTGTTCGGCGAGCTGCTGGACATCACCCGCATCGACACCGGTGGCGTCGATGTCAACCCCGCGCCAGTGGGCCTGCGCGAGCTGTTCGCGCGGTTGAAGCTGCATTTCGAGCCCACCGCCTTCGAGAAGGGCCTGGCGCTCAGCTTCCACGGCGAGCGCCACATCGCCCATGCCGACCCGGTGCTGTTGGAGCGCATCCTGCGCAATCTGGTCAGCAACGCGATCCGTTACACCGACGACGGTGGCGTGCTGGTCAGCTGCCGGCTGCGCCGCCGCGCCGACGGCGAGCGGCTGCTGATGCAGGTGTGGGACAGCGGCATCGGCATCAGCGAAACCAGCCTGCCGCGCATCTTCGACGAGTTCTACCAGGTGCAGAGCCAGCGGCCGCTGCAGGCCCACCAGCGCAAGGGCCTGGGCCTGGGGCTGGCCATCGTGGCCCGCCTGGCCGCGCTGATGGAAGCACCGATCACCGTGCGCTCACGCGTCGGCCGCGGCACCGTGTTTTCGTTCGAGGTGCCGCGCGGCAAGGTCGTGCGGGCCCTGGAGCCGGTGGCCGTGCGGCCGCAGGCACCGCTGGGCCTGACGCTGCAAGGCCGCCTGATGCTGCTGGTGGAGGACGAGCCTGCGGTGCGCGAAGGCCTGGTGGTGCTGCTGAAGGCCTGGGGCGCAAGCGTGCTGGACTTCGATTCGGTGGCCGCGCTGCAGCAGTGGCTGGCTGGCAGCCCCGCTGCGGCGCCCGACCTGCTGCTGGTCGACTACCGTCTGCCACAGGGCTGCACCGGGCTGGACGCGCTCGCGGCCGCCCGGGCGCACTGGCCCGGGCGCAAGCTGCCCGCCATCGTCATCACCGGCAGCACCATCGGCGGCCACGAGACCGAGGCGGCCGAGCACGACTTTCACCTGCTGATCAAACCGGTGCTGCCCAACAAGCTGCGGGCGATGATCGCCTTCAAGCTGGGCGTGCGCTGATTCAGCGCGGCGCGCTGGGCCGCTGCTCGGGCGGTGGCAGCTTCGACACCAGGCACTGGGCCGACGCGGTGTTGCGGTCGCCGGGGAACAGGTTGCTGATGTTTTGCAGGTAGGCCTCGGGCGACTGGCGCTTGTAGTACAGGTTGGAGGTCTGGTCCAGCCACACGCCGTACTGCGCGGTGGCGTAGTTCGGCGGGTCGAAATTCTTGGTGATGATCATCGGCCCCACGTACAGCGGTGCGCATTCCACCGCCGCCTTGTCCACGAAGGCGTTGAAGCCGGTGGCCTGGTAGTTGCTGAACTGGTCGGGTGCGCAGCCGGCCAGCACCACCGCCGCCGCCAGCCACCCCATGCTGCTCTTCATCACTTGCTCCTCGTTTAGGCCGCCCCTCGCGGCGGTCCCACTTTACTGCGCCGTGCGCGGTTGCCGCCCGGTGACGGGATACTGCGCGTCGGTGTAGCCCGGCGTGGAGGCATGGCCGGCAGCCACCAGGCCGGAGATAAAGGCTTCGTCCTCGGCGTCGAAGGGCTGGTTCAGGGCATCCAGGTAGTCCTGCCACTGGGCCAGCGAGCGCGGCCCGCCGATCAGGCCGTGCACCAGGCGGTTGTTCCAGGCCCAGCCCAGTGCCAGCGCGGTGGGCGTGCGGCCCCGGGCCTGCGCATGGGCCAGCACCTGCTGGGCCAGCGCCATCGATTCGGGCCGGAACTCGGTCTGCATCAGACGGCGGTCGTTGCGCGCCGCGCGCGAATCGGCCGGTGGCGCCGCATCGGGCCGGTACTTGCCGCTGAGCACGCCGCGCGCCAGCGGGCTGTAGGCCACCACGCCGACGCCGTAGTGCGCGCAGGCCGGCAGCAGTTCCAGCTCGATCTGCCGCGACATCGCGTTGTACGGCGGCTGGCAGGCGATGGGCTGCGGCAGGCCCATCGCCCGGCACAGTTCGACCATCTTCGCCACCCGCCAGGCGCGGAAGTTGGACACGCCGAAGTAGCGCACCTTGCCGTCGGCGATCAGCCGGGCCATGGTGGCCACGGCTTCCTCCATCGGCGTGCTCTCGTCGTCGCGGTGCATGTACAGCAGGTCGATCCAGTCGGTGCCCAGGCGCTGCAGGCTGGCTTCCACCGCGCGCAGCATGTGGCGGCGCGACAGACCGCGGTCGTTGGGGTAGGGGCCGGTGGGGTTGGCCAGCTTGGTGGCCAGCACCCAGTGCGCGCGCTCCGCGGCGACCAGCCGGCCGGTGATGCGCTCGGACTCGCCGCCGGCGTAGATGTCGGCGGTGTCGATGGCGTTCAGCCCGGCCTCGCGCGTGGCGGCGACGATGCGTGCGGCCTCGGCCTCGTCGGTGCGGTCGCCGAACATCATCGTGCCCAGCCACAGGCGCGACACCTTCAGGCCGCTGGCGCCCAGCGGCAGGCAGTCTTCGGTGGGGGTGCTCATGGTGGGTCTCCGGGGCCGGGTTTGTGCTTCCGATGATGCCACCGGGGCTGTAGTACAACCGTTGCTCCCCGCCTGCAAAACCCGCTGCCCGATGAGCAAGCCCCGCAAGAAATCCGCCGCTGCCCGCACGCTGCGCTCGCGCGCCTGGTTCGACAACCCGGCCAATGCCGACATGACCGCGCTGTACCTCGAGCGCACGATGAACTTCGGCATCAGCCTGGAAGAGCTGCAGTCCGGCCGGCCGATGATCGGCATCGCGCAGAGCGGCTCGGACATCGCGCCTTGCAACCGCCACCACCTGGTGCTGGCGCAACGCATGCGCGATGGCATCCGCGATGCCGGCGGCGTGGCCTTCGAGTTCCCGATCCACCCGATCCAGGAGACCTGCAAGCGGCCTACCGCGATGCTCGACCGCAACCTGCAGTACCTGAGCCTGGTGGAGGTGCTGTACGGTTATCCGATCGACGGCGTGATCCTGACCACCGGCTGCGACAAGACCACGCCGGCGCAGATCATGGCCGCCTGCACGGTGGACATCCCGGCCATCGCGCTGAACGCCGGGCCGATGCTGAACGGCTGGCACGAGGGCCAGCGGACAGGCTCGGGCACCATCGTATGGAAGGCCCGCGAGCTGATGGCCGAAGGCAAGATCGACTATCCGCAGTTCCTGAAGCTGGTGGCCTCGTCGGCGCCGTCCACCGGCCACTGCAACACCATGGGCACGGCCAGCACGATGAACTCGCTGGCCGAGGCACTGGGCCTGATGCTGCCCGGCACGGCGGCCATCCCCGCGCCGTACCGCGACCGGCAGGAGGCCGCCTACCTGACGGGCAAGCGCATCGTCGAGATGGTGCGCGAGGACCTGAAGCCCAGCGACATCCTGACGCGCAATGCCTTCGAGAACTGCATCGCCGCCTGCTCGGCCATCGGCGGCTCGACCAACGCGCCGGTGCACATCAATGCCATCGCGCGGCACATCGGCGTGGAGCTGAGCAACGACGACTGGGAGAAGATCGGCTACGAGCTGCCGCTGCTGGTGAACCTGCAGCCGGCCGGCGAGTACCTGGCCGAGGAGTACTACCGCGCCGGCGGCCTGCCGGCGGTGGTGGCGGAACTGGTGAAGAAGGGCAAGATCAAGGACGCGATCACCGTCAACGGCAAGACGCTGGCGCAGAACTGTGAAGGCAGGTTCAGCACCGACCGCAAGGTGATCCTGCCCTACGACAAGCCGATGAAGAAGAAGGCCGGCTTCCTGAACCTGAAGGGCAACCTGTTCGATTCGGCGATCATGAAGACCAGCGTCATCACCGACGAATTCCGCGGCCGCTACCTGGAAAACGCCGACGACCCGATGGCCTTCGAAGGCACCGCGGTGGTTTTCGACGGCCCCGAGGACTACCACGCGCGCATCGACGACCCGAAGATGAAGATCAGCGCCAGCAGCGTGCTGGTGATCCGCGGCGTGGGGCCGGTGGGCTACCCCGGCGCGGCCGAGGTGGTGAACATGCGCGCGCCGGCCTACCTGCTGAAGAAGGGCATCACCGCGCTGCCCTGCATCGGCGACGGCCGGCAAAGCGGCACCAGCGGCTCGCCTTCGATCCTGAACGCCTCGCCCGAGGCCGCCACCACCGGTGGCCTGGCGCTGCTGAAGACCGGCGACCGCGTGCGCATCGACCTGAAGAAGCGCCGCGCCGACATGCTGGTGGACGAGGCCGAGCTGGCCCGCCGCCGCGAGGCGCTGGCCGCCGCCGGCGGCTATCCGTACCCGCCCAGCCAGACGCCGTGGCAGGAGATCCAGCGCGGCATCGTCGACGAGCTGGCGCAGGGCATGGTGCTGAAGCCGGCCGTCAAGTACCAGCGCATCCACGCGCGGCGCGGCCTGCCGCGCGACAACCATTGAAGAGGACAGCCGCATGAACAAGAAGGTCAGCATCTGCACCGTGGGCACCGCGCCGCCGCTGGTGGCGCAGGGCCTGGCGGCGCAGTTCGACGTGGTGGGCGAGGCCAGCCTGGAGGTGCGCGGTCTGGCGGTGTGCGGTGGCCACACGCGCATCGACGCACCCTTCGTCGAGCTGTTCCCGCGGCTGGAGATCGTTTCCAGCTTTGGCGTGGGCTATGACCACATCGATGCAGTCTCGCTGGCCAAGCGCGGCATCGTCGTGACGCACACGCCCGACGTGCTGACTGGCGAGGTGGCCGACCTGGCCCTGGGCCTGCTGATTGCCACCGTGCGCCAGTTGCCGCAGGTGGACCGCTACCTGCGTGCCGGCAAGTGGCTCGAGCGCCCGTATCCACTGACCACCACGCTGCGCGGCCGCAAGGTGGGCATCCTCGGCCTGGGCCGCATCGGCAAGGCCATCGCGCGGCGGCTGGAGGCCTGCGACCTGGAGATCGAATACCACGGCCGCAAGCCGCAGCCCGAGGTGGCCTACCGCTACCACCCCACGCTGCTCGGCCTGGCACAGAGCTGCGACGTGCTGATGGTGGTGGCCTCAGGCGGCGCCGAGACCCGCCATATCGTCAACCAGGAAGTGCTCGAGGCCTTGGGGCCGGACGGCATCGTCATCAACGTCGGCCGCGGCACGGTGATCGACGAGCAGGCCCTGGTGGCTGCGCTGCGCGACAAGAAGATCCTGTCTGCGGGGCTCGACGTGTTCGAGGACGAGCCGAGGGTGCCGGCCGAGCTGATCGCGATGGAGCATGTGGTGCTGCTGCCGCACGTGGGTTCGGCCTCGGTGCACACGCGCAATGCGATGGGCCAGTTGGTGGTGGACAACCTGGTGTCCTGGTTCGGCGGCAAGGGCGCCATGACCCCGGTGCCCGAGTGCCAGGCACTCGCCGCCAGCAAGGCACCGAAGGGCTGAACGTGGCGCAGCAGCCTGCGCTGCTGGCGCTGGACTGGGGCACCTCCTCGCTGCGCGCCAGCCTGCTGGGAGCCGGCGGCCGGCTGCTCGACAGCCGGCACCGGCCCTGGGGCCTGCTGCACTTGCCCGAAGGCGGCTTCGCGGCCGCACTGCAAGGCATCGCCGGCGATTGGTTGGCCGCCGCGCCC
>JAFLDH010000285.1 GCA_017302505.1 Burkholderiales bacterium | reverse complement strand
TGGACGGCCGGCGCGGCGCGGTCTTGGCACCGCCGGTCTTGCGCGGCGCCGCCGCGGTCGTCTTGGCGGCCTTGGCGGTCTTGGCCGGCGCCGTGCGCGCCCTCGGCGGTGCCTCGGGTTCATCGTCCGGCCCTTCGGAGGCCTTGACCAGCCCGCCGGTCTGCGCGCCCAGCTTCATGCGCACCGGCTTGCCGCCCCAGATCTCCTCCAGGTGGTAGTACTCGCGGATCGCCGGCTGCATGATGTGCACCACCGCGGCGCCGCAGTCGACGATGATCCACTCGCCGTTCTCTTCGCCCTCGACGCGCATCACCGGCAGGCCGCGCTCGCGCACCGCGTCGCGCACGCTGGCGGCCAGCGCCTTGGTCTGGCGGTTGCTGGCCCCGGTGGCGATGATCACCCGCTCGAACAGCGGCGACAGCGCCTCGGTGTTGTAGACCTCGATGCCCTGGGCCTTGACGTCTTCCAGGCCATCGACGATGGCGCGTTGCAGTTTGCGGATGTCCATTCAGCTCCCGGCGGCGCCCCGGTAGAGGCGGTGTTGGTGAATATATTGCGCCACCGCGGGTGGCACCAGCGTGTCGATGGCCTGGCCCGCAGCCACGCGGGCGCGGATGTCGGTGGCGCTGATGTCCATCGGCGGCATCTGCAGCGCCACCCGCGTCGCGGCCTGCACGCGCGGGTCGGCCGGTGCATCGGCGCTACCCGGCCGCTGCGCCACGGCCAGCGTCACGCGCTGCAGCAGTTCCTCGAAACCATGCCAGGTGTGCAGGTTGCGGTACTGGTCCTGGCCGATCAGCAGGTACCAGGTGGCGCCCGGCATGGCGGCCTGCAACTCGCGGACCGTGTCCAGCGTGTAGCTGGGGCCGCTGCGCTGCAGTTCGCAGCGCTCGAGTACGAAGCGCGGCTCGGCGGCGATCGCACGTTCCAGCATGGCTACCCGGTCGGCCGCCGGCGTGATCGCACGCGCCTTCTGCCAGGGGTTGCCGGCCGGCACCCAGCGCAGTGCGTCCAGCTGCAGATCGTGCAATGCCTGCCGTGCCAGCCCCAGGTGCGCGTTGTGCACCGGGTCGAAGCTGCCGCCGAACAGGCCGATGCGCGTGGTCAAGCCAGCCAGTCCCGCGGCGGCAGGAAGTCGCTGTACAGCCGCGCCTCGGCCGAGCGCGGCTCGGGTGCCCAGTCGTAGCGCCAGGTCACCAGCGGCGGCATGCTCATCAGAATGCTCTCGGTGCGCCCACCGCTCTGCAGCCCGAAGTGCGTGCCGCGGTCGAAGACCAGGTTGAACTCCACGTAGCGGCCGCGCCGGTACAGCTGGAACTCGCGCTCGCGCTCGCCGTGCGGCAGCGCGCGGCGGCGCTGCACGATCGGCCGGTAGGCCGGCACGAAGGCATCGCCCACCGCCCGCATCATCGCGAAGCTCTGTTCGAAGCCCAGCTCGCTGAAGTCGTCGAAGAACACGCCGCCGATGCCGCGCGCCTCGCCGCGGTGCTTCAGATAGAAGTACTCGTCGCACCACTGCTTGAAGCGCGGGTACTTGTCGTCACCAAAGGGCGCCAGCGCGTCGTGGCAGCAGCGGTGGAAATGCGCCGCATCCTCGACGAAGCCGTAGTACGGCGTCAGGTCCATGCCGCCGCCGAACCAGACCACCGGCGCCTGGCCCGCCGGCAGCGCGGCAAAGGCGCGCACGTTCATGTGCACGGTGGGCACGTAGGGGTTGCGCGGGTGCATCACCAGCGACACGCCCATCGCCTCGAAGGGCGCGCCGGCCAGCTCGGGCCGGTGCTGCGTCGCCGACGGCGGCAGCGCGCGGCCCTTCACATGGCTGAAGTTGCAGCCGGCGCGCTCGAAGACATGGCCCTGCTCCACCAGCCGCGAGATGCCGTCGCCTTCCAGCGCGCCGCCGGCCGGCCGCGTCCAGGCATCGCGCACGAAGGGCTTGCCGTCCTCGGCCTCGAAGGCGCCAACGATCTGCTGCTGCAGCCCGAGCAGGTAGTCGCGCACCGGCGCGCTGGCGAAGTGTTCGGCCATGACAGGTTCCCGGTTCAGCGGCGCACCGCGCGGTGGCCGATGTCGGTGCGGTACATCGCACCGTCGATGTGGATGCCGCGCAGCGCCTCGTAGGCGCGCTGCTGCGCGGCCTTGACCTTCTCGCCCAGCGCGGTGACGCAGAGCACGCGGCCGCCGCTGGTCACCAGCCGGCCGTCCTGCTCGGCGGTGCCGGCATGGAAGACCATCAGGTCCTCGGCCGGCGCCGGCAGGCAGCCGATGGCGTCGCCCTTGCGCGGCTGCATCGGGTAGCCGGCGGCGGCCACCACCACGCCCAGCGCGACGCGGCGGTCCCAGTCGAGCTGCACCTGGTCCAGCGTGCCGTCGGTGGCATGCAGCAGCGCGTCCAGCAGGTCGCTCTTCAGGCGCATCAGGATCGGCTGCGTCTCGGGGTCGCCCAGCCGGGCGTTGAATTCCACCGTGCGCGGCTGGCCCTGCGCGTCGATCATCAGCCCCGCATACAGGAAGCCGGTGAAGGGCGTGCCGTCCTTGGCCATGCCGGCCACCGTGGGCAGGATGATCTCCTGCATCGCCCGCGCATGCACGTTCGGCGTGACCACCGGCGCCGGCGAGTACGCGCCCATGCCGCCGGTGTTGGGGCCGGCGTCGCCGTCGAGCAGCCGCTTGTGGTCCTGGCTGGTGGCCAGCGGCAACACGTTCCTGCCATCGCACATGACGATGAAGCTGGCCTCCTCGCCTTCGAGGAACTGCTCGATCACCACCCGGGCGCCGCCGGCGTTGTGCGTGACACCCAGCTTGTTGTCGACCAGCATCCAGTCGATGGCCTCGTGCGCCTGCGCCAGCGTGGTGGCCACCACCACGCCCTTGCCGGCCGCCAGGCCGTCGGCCTTGATGACGATCGGCGCGCCCTGCGCGTCGACGAAGGCATGCGCCGCGGCGGCATCGCCGAAGGTGGCAAAGGCCGCGGTGGGGATGCCGTGGCGCTGCATGAAGTCCTTGGCAAAGGCCTTGGAGCTTTCCAGCTGCGCCGCCGCCCGCGTGGGGCCGAAGATGCGCAGCCCGCGCTGGCGGAACAGGTCCACCACGCCGGCGGCCAGCGGCGCCTCGGGGCCGACGACGGTCAGGCCGATCTTCTCGGCCGCGGCAAAGTCGGCCAGCGCCGCCGGGTCGGTGATCGCCACGTTGACCAGCGCCGGGTCGGCTGCGGTGCCGCCGTTGCCCGGCGCCACATAGACCTTCTGCACCCGGGGCGAGGCGGCCAGCTTCCAGCCCAGCGCATGCTCGCGGCCGCCGCCGCCGATGACCAGGACCTTCATGCCTCGTCGAGCACGGCGTTGTGGAACACGTTCTGCGTGTCGTCCAGGTCTTCCAGCACGTCGAGCAGCTTGCGCATGCGCTGCGCGTCCTCGCCCTGCAGCTCGATCTCGTTCTCGGGGCGCATCGTCACCTCGGCCACCTCGGGCTGCAGGCCGGCGGCCTCGAAGGCGGCCTTCACCGCCTCGAAGGCGGGCACCGCGCACAGCACTTCCACTGCGCCGTCGTCGTCGCTGACCACGTCGTCGGCGCCGGCTTCCAGCGCCACCTCCATCACCTTGTCCTCGCTGGTGCCGGGGGCAAAGACGAACTGGCCGCAGTGCTTGAACTGGAAGGCCACCGAGCCTTCGGTGCCCATGTTGCCGCCGTACTTGCTGAAGGCATGGCGCACCTCGGCCACGGTGCGGACGCGGTTGTCGGTCATGCAGTCGACGATGATCGCCGCGCCGCCGATGCCGTAGCCCTCGTAGCGGATTTCCTCGTAGTTCAGGCCTTCCAGCGTGCCCGAGGCCTTGTCGATGTTGTACTTGATGCGGTCGGCCGGCATGTTGGCGGCCTTGGCCTTGTCCACCGCCAGCCGCAGGCGCGGGTTGGCGCTGAGGTCGCCGCCGCCCTGGCGCGCGGCCACGGTGATCTCACGGATGACGCGCGTCCAGATCTTGCCGCGCTTTTCGTCCTGGCGGCCCTTGCGGTGCTGGATGTTGGCCCATTTGGAATGTCCGGCCATGCAATGGCTCTCCTGCGGCCCGGCCACTTCACGGGCAATCTGCGGTTGTTGGATAGACTGGCATTCTACTTTTTGGCCACCCCAGGGAGCCGCGCCAATGGCCGATCCGATCCTCGTCGCCCGCCATGGCGACACCGAGTGCTTCTTGCTGCCCGCGCTGGCCAACCGCCACGGGCTGATCACCGGTGCCACCGGAACCGGCAAGACCATCACCCTGCAGACGCTGGCCGAGAACTTCAGCCGCCTGGGCGTGCCGGTGTTCATGGCCGACGTCAAGGGCGACCTGACCGGCATCAGCCAGGTGGGCAGCGTGGCGCCCAAGATGGCGGCGGTGCTGAAGGAACGCGGCATCGAGCCGCCGCAATCGGTGGCCTGCCCCTGCACGCTGTGGGACGTGTTTGCCGACGGCGCCAAGGCACAGGGCCATCCGGTGCGCGCCACCATCTCCGACATGGGCCCGCTGCTGCTGGGCCGTATGCTGGGCCTGAACGAGACGCAGGCCGGCGTGCTGAACTTGGTCTTCAAGATCGCCGACGACCAGGGCCTGCTGCTGCTGGACCTGAAGGACCTGCGCGCGATGCTGCAGCACGTGGGCGACAACGCCGCGCAGTTCAAGACCGAGTACGGCAATGTCAGCGCGGCCAGCATCGGAGCCATCCAGCGCGGGCTGCTGCAGATCGGCGAACAGGGCGGCGACCGCTTCTTCGGCGAGCCGATGCTGGACATCGCCGACTTCATGCAGACGACGGACGGCAAGGGCGTGGTCAACATCCTGGCGGCCGACCAGCTGATGAACAGCCCGCGGCTCTATGCCACCTTCCTGCTGTGGATGCTGAGCGAGCTGTTCGAGCAACTGCCCGAGGTGGGCGACCTGGACAAGCCGAAGCTGGTGTTCTTCTTCGACGAGGCGCACCTGCTGTTCAAGGACGCGCCGGCCGCGCTGGTCGAGCGCATCGAGCTGGTGGTGCGGCTGGTGCGCAGCAAGGGCGTGGGCGTGTACTTCGTGACGCAGAACCCGCTGGACATTCCCGACACCGTGCTGGCGCAGCTGGGCAACCGGGTGCAGCACGCGCTGCGCGCCTTCACCCCGCGCGACCAGAAGGCGGTCAAGGCAGCGGCCAGCACCATGCGCGCCAACCCGGGGCTGAACATCGAGACCGCGATCACCGAGCTGGCGGTGGGCGAGGCGCTGGTCAGCTTCCTCGACGAGAAGGGCCGGCCCAGCGTGACGCAGCGCGTCTACGTGCTGCCGCCGGGCAGCCAGATCGGCCCGATCACGCCCGAGCAGCGGGCCGCGCTGATCCGCGATTCACTGGTGGCCGGCACCTACGAGAAGACGGTGGACCGCGAATCGGCCTACGAGAAGCTGAAGGGCCGCGCCGAGACCACCGGCGAGGCCGCGCAGCAGATCAACGCCGGCAAGGGCGCGGCGGCCGGCCAGGCCGACGGCGGCATGGTCGGCGAACTGAAGGACGTGCTCTTCGGCAGCACCGGGCCGCGCGGCGGCAAGCGCGAGGGCCTGGTCGAGAAGGCCGCTGCCTCGGCCGTGCGCAGCATGGGCTCGGCGCTGGGCCGCGAGATCTTCCGCGGCGTGCTGGGCGGGCTGCTGGGCGGGTCGAAGCGGCGCTGAGGCCGCGCCAGACCGCATTGGCCGGGCCCGCCCAGGGCCCACAATCCGCCGTCTCCACCCGGCGCCTGCGGGCGCCAGAAGGCTTGGCCGTGCAGATCCTGAAATGGTTGCTGATCGTCGTGGCGGCGCTGGCGCTGGGCGTGCTGCTGGCCGCCCAGCTGGGCGCCTTCAGCGGCAAGCCGCCGGACCACCTGGGCCCGCGCGACGGCAAACTGCGCGCGCCGTCGAAGACACCCAACAGTGTCAGCAGCCAGGCCGACCTGTGGCCGCAGCATCCGATGCAGGACTACGCGCGCATCGAGCCGCTGCCGGTGCGCGGCAGCGGGCCGGCGACGCTGGCGCGCATCCGCCAGATCGTCGAGGCCATGCCCGGTGCCAAGGTGGTGCAGTCGCGTGACGACTACCTCTACGTGCAGTTCACCACCCGCTGGATGAAGTTCGTCGACGATGCCGAGTTCTGGTTCGACCCGGGCGCTGGCGTGGTGCAGGTGCGTTCGGCCTCGCGCGTGGGCCGCAAGGATTTCGGCGTGAACCGCGCGCGCATCGACGCCATCCGCCAGGCCCTGGCTGCCGGCTGAAGCCCGCACTTCGCGCCGTGGCGGCGTCGCTTGGCGGCGGCCGGCGGCCTTTCGTCGCAGCACCGTCGCCGTGGCCGG
>JAFLDH010000284.1 GCA_017302505.1 Burkholderiales bacterium | reverse complement strand
CGAGGGCGAACTGCAGGCCCAGCTGGCGCGGCGCTTTCCGCTGCAGCGCAGCCTGCTCGATGTCTACGAGTTGCAGCTGTCCGACCCGCGGCTGCGCATCGACGGTGCGGCCGGCCGGCTGGCCACCGAGCTGGCGCTGCAGGCCAGCGACAAGCGCAGCGGCCGCATGCTGCAGGGCCGGCTGGCGCTGGACTACGGGCTGCGCTGGGAGGCCTCGGATGCCAGCATCCGGCTGGTGCAACCGCGCGTCGACAGCCTGCAGATCGCGCCGGAGTCGGGACTGTCACCGCGCCGCGCGGAGCTGCTGCAGCGCATGGGCTCGGCGCTGGTCGCACGGCTGCTGGACGACCTGGCGCTGTACCGCGTGCCCGAGGCGCGGCTGCAGGCCTGGCGCAGCGCAGGCTTCCAGCCCGGGGGGTTGCAGATCACGCCGGATGGGGTGGAAATCACGATCGAGCGGGTGGCGGGCTCAAGCTCCGCGCAACCCTAGCCACTTATCATCGAAGGCTTTGCACGGCAGCCGGCGCTGCCGAAGGGCGCTGCGCATTTGGACATCCTGCTGCTGACCAAGGCCGCCATCATGGGCGTGGTGGAGGGGCTCACCGAGTTCCTGCCGATCTCGTCCACGGGCCACCTGATCCTGGCGGCCTCGCTGCTGAACTTCACCGGCGACAAGGTCAAGGTCTTCGACATCGCCATCCAGACCGGTGCCATCTTCGCGGTCATCCTGGTGTACTGGCAGCGGCTGCGCGATACCGCGGCCGGGCTCGGCTCGGACCCGCAGGCGCGGCGCTTCACGCTGAACGTGCTGATCGCCTTCTTTCCGGCAGTGCTGCTCGGCCTGCTGTTCGGCAAGGCCATCAAGGAGCACCTGTTCAATCCGACGGTGGTGGCCACCGCCTTCATCGTCGGCGGCTTCATCATCCTGTGGGCCGAGCGGCGCCCGGCCAGCGCGGTGCGCATCCATTCGGTGGACGAGATGACGCCCTGGGACGCGCTGAAGGTGGGCCTGGTGCAATGCGTCGCGATGGTGCCGGGCACCAGCCGCTCGGGCGCCACCATCATCGGCGCCATGCTGCTGGGCTTGAGCCGCAAGGCGGCCACCGATTTCAGCTTCTTCCTGGCGATCCCCACGCTGATCGGGGCCGGCGCCTACAGCCTCATCAAGGAGCGTGCGCTGCTCAGCTGGGCCGACCTGCCGATGTTCGCCGTGGGCTTGCTGTTCTCCTTCCTCAGCGCGTGGTTGTGTGTGCGCTGGCTGCTGCGCTACATCGCCACGCACAACTTCGTGCCCTTTGCCTGGTACCGCATCGTGTTCGGCGCGGTGGTGCTGCTGACCGCATGGACGGGCTGGGTCGATTGGCGCGCCTGAAGCAACGGGAGGGGACATGCTGCAACTGGTGATCGGCAACAAGAACTACTCATCCTGGTCGATGCGGCCCTGGGTGCTGATGCGGCACTTCGGCTTGGCCTTCGACGAGATCAAGCTGCGCTTCGATTTCACCGAAGGCTCGGCCTTCTACCGCGAGCTGGCGCGCTACACGCCAGCCGCGCGCGTGCCGGTGCTGGTGGAAGACGGCCATGCCGTGTGGGACACGCTGGCCATCACCGAGCGCGTGGCCGAACTGCTGCCCGGGCAGGCCGTCTGGCCGGCCGATGCCCGAGCGCGGTCGCGGGCGCGCAGCCTGTGCGCCGAGATGCATGCCGGCTTCGGTGCGCTGCGCCAGCACTGCCCGATGAACATCGAGGCGCAACTGCCCGATGTGGGTGCACGCGTGCTGGCCGGGCAGCCCGCGGTGCAGCGCGATCTGCAGCGCATCGTCGACATGTGGGGCAGCGCGCTGCAGGCCAGCGGAGGCCCCTTCCTGTTCGGTGGCTTCAGCGCGGCCGATGCCTACTTCGCACCGGTGGTGGCGCGTCTGCGCACCTACGCGCTGCCCTTGCCACACGAGCTGCAGGTCTATGCCGGCCAGGCCTGGTCCTCGCCCGGGGTGGCCGCCTGGGTGAGCGATGCACTGGCAGAGCGCGACTTTCTCGATTTCGAAGAACCCTACCGGCGGGCGCCGGCCTGAATCCTCAGCGCCGGCGGAACAGCAGGTCCCACACGCCGTGGCCGAGCTTCAGGCCGCGGGTCTCGAACTTGGTCTGCGGGCGCCAGGGCGGCCGGGGTGCGTAGGCTTGTGCCGTGTTCAGCAGCAAGGGCTCGGCCGACAGCACCTGCAACATCTGCTCGGCATAGGGCTGCCAGTCGGTGGCGCAGTGCAGGTACGCGCCGGGCGCCAGCCGGCTGGCCAGCAGCGCCACGAAGGCGGGTTGCAGCAACCGGCGCTTGTGGTGGCGCTTCTTGTGCCAAGGGTCCGGAAAGTAGATGTGCACACCGGCCAACGCGGCCGGCGCCAGCATGTGCTGCAGCACCTCCACCGCATCGTGCTGCACCAGCCGCAGGTTGGTCAGCCCTTGTTCGCCGATGCGCTTGAGCAGCGCGCCGACCCCGGGCGCATGCACTTCGACCGCCAGGAAATCCGTCTGCGGCAAGGCGGCGGCAATCTGCGCCGTGGCATCGCCCATGCCGAAGCCGATCTCCAGCACCGTGGGGGCTTCACGGCCGAAGGTGGACGGCAGATCCAGCGGCTGCGGTTGGAAGGGCAACAGGTAGCGTGGCCCCAGCGTCTGCAAGGCGCGCTGCTGGCCCGGCCCCATGCGCCCGGCGCGCAGCACGAAGCTGCGGACCGGCCGCCGCGGCGGGCCGTCGTGGCTGGCTTCGCTCAAGGCCGCGCCGCGCCGGCCACGCCCGTGGGCAGCTCGAAGGAGCCGCGCGATTCGAAGCGCGAGCCCCCCAGGCTGCCATCGGCCAGCTTGCCGCGGGCCACGAAATCCAGCGTCGGCGTCGCGTTGCCGCCCGCCAGGCTCAGCACCTGACGCAGCACCGCAAAGGCCGAGACGGTGACCGGCACGGTGATCACCGTCTCGCCGAAGCGGGGCACGGTGCCGGTGGCATCACTGACGCCGCTGGCGAAGTCCATGCCACGTACTTCGAGCGACACCGCGGCGCCATTGAACTGCACGGGCGTCTCGTTCGGGTTCTGCAGCCGCAGCTTGACGGCCATGCGCACCTCCATGCCCTGGCCGGGCAGCGATTCGACACCGGCGAGCGTGACGCGCAGCGGATCGGGCCCGCCCAGCGACGCGCAGCCGGCGAGCAGGAGAACAGTGAACCAAAGCAGCAACTGGCGCATGGCGGGGCAGGGCGGTTGGGTCGGCGAGGGCGGCAGTGTAGCCCGCAGGGCATCCGCTAAAATCGGTGCCGCGCGGGTGTAGTTCAATGGCAGAACGGCAGCTTCCCAAGCTTTAGACAGGGGTTCGATTCCCCTCACCCGCTCCAGATTCGCCAGCGTCCCCTGTGGCCGCCGTGCCCCCAACGACTGCCGCCACCAAGCCTATGAACACGCCGCTGCAGGTGCTTTGGGTGGGCCGGCCGATCGAGGGCCTGGCCGACGATGCCTTCGGCCCCTTTGCGCTGCAGTGCTGCGACACGCTGGAGCAGGCCGCCCAGGCGCTGCGCCAGGCTTCACCCGATGCGCTGCTGCTTCGGCTCGACGACGCCGAGGCGCTGCGCAGCCTGCCCGATTGGCAGGCGCTGTCCCATGCGGTGCTGGACACGGCCGTGCTGTGCCTGGCCGAAGCCTGCTCTGCGCCGGCCGCCATGGCGCTGGTGGCGCGCGGTGTGCAGGACGTGCTGCGCCGCACCGACGCCGCCGACGTGGCGCGGGCCTTGCGGCTGGCGGTGGAGCGCAAGCGCATCGAGCGCACGGCGCGCAAGGCCTACGCCACCGATCTGGCCACCGGCCTGCCCAACCATGCGCAACTGCTGGAGCACATGACCCACCTGCTGGCCTTGCGCGAGCGCGAGCCGGCGCCGATGGCCTTGCTGGTGCTGCGCATCGAAGGCCTGTCGACGGCGGAGGCTGCATGGGGCCTCGAAGCGGCCAACGTGCTGCGCCGCAAGGTGGCGGTGCGCTTGCGCGCCGGGCTGCGGGCCAGCGATGTGGTGGCCGCCATCGGCCGCGACGCATTCGCGGTGCTGCTGGCCTGGATCGACGCCCCTGGCGACGGTGAACGCGTAGCGGCCAAGCTGGCCCAGGCACTGCAGAAGGTGTTCAGTGTGGCCGGACAGCCGCTGGCCGTGGCGGTGAGCACCGGCGTCAGCCAGTACCCCGAACATGGCAAGCGCGCCGACGAGCTGCTGCGGCGTGCGCTGGGCGAAGCCTCGGCGGGCGAGGCGGTCGGGCGAGCCGGCCTGTCCAACCGCATCGAGCGCGGGCCGGCATCGGCAGCCAACGACGAGCCAGCTTGAGCCCGCCGAGGCCAGAGCGCTGAAGACTGCCTGGCCCCGGCCTCGGGGCTACATGCCCGCGTAGTTCGGCCCGCCGCCGCCCTCGGGCGTGACCCAGACGATGTTCTGTGTCGGGTCCTTGATGTCGCAGGTCTTGCAGTGCACGCAGTTCTGGGCGTTGATGACCAGCCGGTCGCTGTTGTCGTCGTTCTTCACGAACTCGTAGACGCCGGCCGGGCAGTAGCGTGATTCCGGCCCCGCATAGCGGCCCAGGTTGATGGCCACCGGCACGCCGGCGTCCTTCAGCGTCAGATGGGCCGGCTGCTGCTCTTCGTGGTTGGTGTTGCTGATGAACACGCTGCTCAGGCGGTCGAAAGTGAGCTTGCCGTCGGGCTTGGGATAGTCGATCGGCTTGCATTCGGCGGCCGGCAGCAGGTAGGCATGGTCGGGCTTGTCGCGGTGGATCGTCCACGGCGGCACCTTGATGCCCAGCTTGGGCAGCAGCCACTGCTCGATGCCGGTCATCAGCGTGCCGACGGTGTAGCCCTTCTTGAACCACTGCTTGAAGTTGCGCGATCGCTGCAGTTCCTCGTGCAGCCAGCTGCGCTGGAACAGGTCGGGGAAGTCGGCCAGCTCGTCGTGGCTGCGGCCACTCTGCAGCGCCGGGAACAGCGCCTCGGCGCAGAGCATGCCGGTCTTCATCGCGGCATGGCTGCCCTTGATGCGGCTGGCGTTCAGGAAGCCGGCGTCGCAGCCGATCAGCGCGCCGCCCGGAAACACCAGCTTCGGCAGGCTCAGGATGCCGCCGGCGGTGATGGCGCGAGCGCCGTAGCCGATGCGCTTGCCGCCTTCGATGTGTGCGCGGATGGCCGGGTGCGTCTTCCAGCGCTGCATCTCCTCGAAAGGGCTGAGCCAGGGGTTCTTGTAGTCCAGCCCGACCACGAAGCCGAGCGTGACCTTGTTGCCTTCCAGGTGGTACAGGAAGCCGCCGCCATAGGTGTGCGTGTCCATCGGCCAGCCGGCGGTGTGCACCACGCGGCCAGGCTTGGCCTTGGCCGGGTCGATCTCCCACAGCTCTTTCACGCCGATGGCATAGGTCTGCGGATCGCGGCCGGCATCGAGCTGGAACTTCGCGATCAGCTGCTTGCCCAGGTGGCCGCGCGCGCCTTCGGCGAAGAGGGTGTACTTGCCCAGCAGCTCCATGCCCAGCTGGAAGCTTTCCATCGGCTCGCCGTCCTTGCCCACGCCCATGTTGCCGGTGGCCACGCCGCGCACCGCGCCCTTCTCGTCGTACAGCACCTCGGCCGCGGCAAAGCCGGGGAAGATCTCCACGCCCAGGGCTTCCGCCTGCTCGCCCAGCCACTTGGTCACCGCGCCCAGGCTGATGACGTAGTTGCCTTCGTTGTGCATGCACTCGGGCACGAAGAAGTCCGGCACGCGGCTGCTGCTGTCGGGCTTGAGCATCAGCACGTCGTCGCCGCTGACGGGCTGGTTCAGCGGTGCGCCCTTGTCCTTCCAGTTGGGGAACAGCTCGGCCATCGCGCGCGGGTCCATCACCGCGCCGCTGAGGATGTGCGCGCCCGGCTCCGAACCTTTCTCCAGCACCACCACCGAGACCTCGGCATTCTTCGCCGCGGCCAGTTGCTTCAGCTTGATGGCCGCCGACAGCCCGGCCGGACCGGCGCCCACGATGACCACGTCGTACTCCATCGACTCGCGCGGGCCGTAGGTCTCGATGATCTGCTGCGGGGTCATGGGCGGGGGCTCCTGTGTAGGGTTTGCCGGGCGATTCTAGCCGTGCGGGAGACAAAATAGAACGATCGTGCTTTTCTTTGGAAAGGACCGATTTGCGGGTCACGGCAGCGTCCCCCAGGGGGCAGCGCCGCAGACCCTGCGTGCTATCGTGAACGCGAGCGAGCAAGGAGATTCCATGAGCTACAACATCGACCTGTCCGGCCGCGTGGCGCTGGTCACCGGCGCCTCCAGTGGGCTGGGCGCGCAATTCGCGCGCACGCTGGCCAAGGCCGGCGCGGGCGTGGCGCT
>JAFLDH010000283.1 GCA_017302505.1 Burkholderiales bacterium | reverse complement strand
CGCCGGTGGCGCGGGCTGGCAGGCGGCCAGCGCCAGCGCAGCCCCGGCCAGCAGCATCGTCAATCTCGGTCTCATGAACATTCCTTCCTGGGGTGCCACCACCGGCCCGGTCATGCGTGGCTAGAACTTGAAGGCCAGGTTGGCCATCACCGTGCGGTCGTTGCCGGGGGCCACCCGGCCGCCGTAGTAGACGAAGGGAACGTAGTAGTCCTGGCCGGTCAGGTTGCGCACGGTCAGCGAAGCGCTGAACTGCTTGCTGTCGTAGCCCACCGTGGCATCCGCGGTGTAGTAGCCGCTGGTCTTGAAGGTGTTGGCCAGGTCCACATAGGCGCCCGAGGCCGCATACACGCCCGCGCCGACGCGCCAGCCGGCCAGCGCCTCGCCCTCGAAGCGGTAGTTGACCCAAAGCCGCCCGGAGTTCGGCGGCACGATGTTCAGCTGGCTGCCGGCCGGTGCCACGCCAGGCACGGCGTTGACCAGCGTGGCGTCGATGTGGGCGTAGTTGGCCAGCACCTGCCACTGGCGATCGGGCTGCCACAGCAGGTCCATGTCGAAGCCGCGCGAGCGCTGTTCGCCTTCGGGCACGCTGAGCAGGCCCATCGACACCGGCACGCCGGTGCGGTCGATCTGGAACAGCGCGGCCGAGCCCGAAAGCCCGAAGGCGGTGTTGAACTTGACGCCGGCCTCGATCTGCGTGGATTCCTCGGGCTCGGGCGTGCCGGCATAGAACACGAAGGGGTTGCCCTTCATGCCCTGGCTGTAGCCGGCGAACAGCGATACGCCGGGCGTCGCCTCGTAGGCCACGCCAATGCGCGGCAGCAGCTTGGTGGTGTCGGTGGTGTTGGTGACCCCGAAGGCCGGCGACACGCTGTCGATCTTCAGGTTGGCCAGCCGCAGGCCGGCCAGCAGGTACAAGCGCTCCCACACGGCCGTCTGCAGTTGCACGTACAGCCCCGTCGTGGTGTAGGTGTTGTCGCCGTCGGAGACGGTGTTGGCGGCGATGTTGGCCGGCGGCACGTAGGGCTGGAAGCCGGGGGTCGGGCTGGCCAGGTCCGCCGTGGGCAGCGTGAACAGGTCGTTGAAGTCGGCCAGCATCACGCCCTTGTCGGTGACGCGGCTGTAGTCCAGGCCGATGACCGCCTTGTTGCGCGTCTCGCCGTAGTCGAACTGCGCCAGCGCGTTGGCGGCGATGGTGAACTCGGTCTGCTGCTGGCTCAGGTCCAGGTTCAGCAGGTTCCAGCTCGACGGCGGCACCGATGGCGCGTTGGCCGCAAAGTCGGTGCCGACGTAGTTCTGCGCGTACTCGGCGAAATCGGTCTGGCTGTAGCGTGCCTGCACGCTGCCGGACCAGGTGGGGTCGAACTTGTGGTCCAGCAGCACGGTGCCGCTGTTCAGCCGCGAGTAGGACTTGGGGATGTCGGTCGGTCCGGGGAACAGGCTGTTGGCGATGCGGAAGCCGCCGGTCAGCGTGCCGGTGGCGGGCAGACCCTGGTATTCCTGCTGCTTCCAGTCGGAGAACTGGCCTTGTATGACCAGGCGCGTGTCGCTGCGGTTGGTCAGCATCAGCGTCGGGTACAGCGACCAGGCCTGGGTGTCCAGCACGTCGATGAAGGACTTGGCGCCGGTGTAGGCGCCGGTCATCCGAAACAGCACCTGGCCATCGCTGCCGAGCGGCTGGTTGACGTCGAAGTACGGCTGGTAGTAGCTGTCGCTGCCGAGCACGATGCCGCCGCTGTAGAAGGCAGTGTCGGTGGGCAACTTGGACACCAGGTTGACCACGCCGCCCACCGGCGAACCCACGCCGCCGCCGTAGAGGATGGCGCTCGGCCCCTTCAGGACTTCGATGCGCTCGGCGTTGATCAGTGCGTCGCGGTTGCCCGGGTTGTAGTAGGTGGTCAGACCATCGACCCAGTTCTCGGCCGCGAAGCCGCGGATGTAGGTGGAGTTGTAGGCCGGCGTCTGCAGCGGGTTGGTGCCCTGCACGCCGCTGACGTTGCGCAGCGCCTCAGTCACTGTCTGGTTATTCTGGTCGTTGATCAACGGCCGGGTGATGACCTGGATCGACTGCGGGATCTGTTCCAGCGGCGTGGGGGTGCGCGTGGCCGAGGTGGCCGTGAGAGCGCGATAGCCCTGCACCGCGCCGGCGGTGGTTTGCTCGACCGGCGGGCCGGGCAGGCGGGTGTCGACGATGGTCACTTCGGGGGTCGTGGTGGTCTGCGTCTGGGCGAACGCGGTCGACAGGCACAGTGCGGCGCCGATGGCGGTGCCACAACGTGCGGCCCGCGGCAGGGCGGAAGATTCGGTGGTCATGGGAACTCCTCGGGTTGGGTCTGGAACAGGGCGTCGGCGCAGGCTGTCGGGAAGGCGCCAGGGGGTGGCCGGCGGGCGGCCGGGGGACTCAGGGGCGGCGGTGAAAGCCAAGAGTCGGGGCCATCGCCAACGGGCGCGTCGGGTGCCGACCTCGATGGTGGAAGCGTCCATCGCAGCGTCAGCGGGCGGCCGGCGTGCGCGCTGGCCAGGGGTCGGCAAGCCGCGGGTCGCGCAGGAAGGCTTCGTCGGTCAGCGACTCCAGGAAGGCCACCACGTCGGCGATCTCGGCCTCGCTGATCTGGAAGCCCGCAATCAGTTCGCTGCGCAGCGGGTTGACGCCCTGCCCCAGCGCCACGGCACGGCCTGCCCGGGCATAGTGCTCGCGCAGCACCTGCGGCAGCGTGGCGATCGAGCCGTCGTGCATGTACGGCGCCGTCACCGCCACGTTGCGCAGCGTCGGCGTGCGGAAGCGCCCGGCGTCGCGCGGCTCCCCCGTGAACTCGACGATGCCCGGCGAGCTGCCCGGGTAGGCACCCCGGCCATCGACGTTGTACAGGCCGGTGTTGTGGAAGCCGGTCTCGGCGAAGGCAGAGCGCGCGTGCTTCAGGTTGTCGGTGAAGTTGAAGCCGCCGTGGCAGTGGTAGCACTCCAGCTTCTCGCCGAAGAAAAGCTCCTCGCCGCGCCGGGCGGCTGCGCTCAAGGCCTCGGGCTGGCCGCCGTAGCGATAGCGGTCGTAGGGGCTGCCAAAGCTGAGCAGCGTGCGCTGGAAGCTGGCCAGCGCCCGCGTCAGCGTGGCCAGCGAGTACAGCGCCGCATCGCCCTGCCGGGCCTCGTCGGGGAAAGCCCGCGCGAACAGCGCGCGGTACACCGGGTCGGCCTGCAGCATGGCAAAGAGCTGTGGCTCGCGCCCAGCCAGGCCCATCTCCACCGGGTGCTCGCCGAACAGCGGGATCAGCGCCTGCACCTCCAGCGCCGTGAGCTGCGGGTTCTGCCAGGTCAGCACCGGCAGGTAGGCCACATTGGCCAGGCTCATCGCGCTGCGCGTGCCGGACTCGCCGGTGACGCCCTGGGACACCGCCTTGCCATCGGTGAAGGCGCGCGCCTGCTCATGGCAGCTGGCGCATGCCAGGCTGCCGTCGCGCGACAGGCGCTTGTCGTAGAACAGGTGGCGGCCGAGCAGCACCTTGTCGGCCGACATCGGGTTGTCGGCCGGCACCGCCGGCGGCGGCACCCAGTCGGGCAGCGGCCAGCGCCACGACTCGCCCGCCGCCCCCAGCAGCGCCATGGCGGCCGCGGCCAGGGCGGCAACGACGGCGGGGCGCAGCAGGCGAGGCATGGTGGCGCGGCGGATCCGTCGGGCGTCAGCGCACGCTGAACATGCGCTGCGGCCCCGGCGCTGGCACGCCGTCGTAGGCCAGGCCCAGCGCACCCATCACCGGCGGGCAGTCGGCGTCCTTCGGGAAGCTCATGCAGCCCGGCGAGCTGCCCGCCGCGTTGACGTCCACGTTGGCGCCGGCCAGCACGCGGCCGATGTCGGCCACCACCGTCTGCGTGGACACGTCGAAGTTGTCGAACTGCACGGTGACGCGGTTGGGGTTGCCGCACGCGGCCTGCGGCGCCTGCGTGCGCGACGGCGAGGCGCACAAGGTGCTGCCCAGGTGCACCGAGAAGCCCGAGGCATTGCCCCCGCCTTGCGGATGCGGCGCCGCGGTGGTGGCCGGCTGGCCTGTGGTGGCGGTGTCGAACTTGATGAACTTGTAGCCGCCCTGCCAGTTCCAGAACATCGCCGTCAGGTTCAGCGGCGACGGCGCGGTGGTCGGGTCGCCGTGGTTGGCCGCGAAGGGCACACCGACGGTGAAACGCAGCCCTGTGTAGCGGCCAGCCGGCACCGTGCCGCGCACACTGCTGTTCATGGCCGCCGTGCCGTTGCGGCAGGGGCCACTACCGTTCTCGAAATCGAGCAGCGCCACGCCGTCGCGCTGCCAGGTGCCGTCCTGGGCCAGCGTCACCGGCACCGCGCGGCCGCTGGCGTCGATCAGCTGCACCTCGCTGACGTAGAAGCGGTAGTCGCTGGGCGTGATGGTCGAGCGGGTGGTGCCAACGCCGCCGTAGCTCTGGCCGCAGGCGAAGGCCTGGCCGTTGACCTGGGCGGCAAACTGCAGCGTGACGGCTTGCGCCCCGGCGCTCGACGCAGCCGGCGGCGTGGCGGTGCTGCAGGCGGCCAGCAGCGTGGCCGTGGCCAGGCCGGCCAACGGTATGCGATGGGGGACGTTCATGGTGTGGACTCCTGTGCGTGGGGCGGCCGGTCAGTGGCGGTGCGCGGAAGCCGCAGCCGCATCGCGCGGCTGCTGCACCCACACCATCACCTCGCGCTCGCCGGCTTTCTCGAAACGCAAGGTCAGCGGGAAACGGTCGCCGTTCTGCAACGGCGCCTTCAGGTCGATCAGCATCAGGTGGAACTCGCCGCCGTGGCGCAGTTGCAGCTCGGACCGGGGCGGCAGGTCGATGCCGTCGACGGCGCGCATGCGCATCACCTGGTTTGCGTCGACGACGCTGCGGTGGATCTCCACCGAGCCCGCAGCGGGCGTGCGCGCGCCGATCAGGCGGTCCGGCTCGTCGCCGGTGTTGCGCAGCGTGCGCAGGTAGGCCGCGCCGCTGCGGGCCCCGGCCGGTGTGGGCGTGGCGTAGGGATGGTCAATGCGCAGCGCGCCCAACTTGAAATCGTGCGCCAGGGCGGGCGCACACCAACCCGCCAGCAGGGCCAGGCTGCTCAGCAGCAGGTGGCGACGCGTATTGGCCGGGCTCACGAGCGCGGCTCCTTCAGTAGCTGGCCGATGTCGGCGGCCAGCGACGCGGCCGGCTGCTCGTGCTTGACGGCCAGCCGCAGCCGACCCTGCGGATCGAACACGTAGCTGATGGCGGAGTGGTCCATGGTGTAGCTGCTGCCCGTGGGTACCTTGCGGTAGAAGACCTTGAACTGCGCCGCAGTGGCGGCGGTGGTGGCTTCGTCGCCGTGCAGGCCGACGAAGCTGGGATGGAAGGCGCGCGTGTACTCGCGCAGCAGCGCGGGCGTGTCGCGCTCGGGGTCGATGGTCACGAAGATCACCTGCAGCCGCGCGGCCTCGGGCCCCAGGTGCTGCATCACTTCGGCCGCCCGCGACAGTGCGGTCGGGCAGATGTCGGGGCATTGGGTGAAACCGAAGAACACGAGCACGGCCTTGCCGCGGTAATCGGCCAGCGTGCGCGGGTGTCCTTCGGAATCGCGCAGCGCGAAGTCGCGGCCCCAGTCGGCGCCCGAGATGTCCAGGGCCTCGAAGGCCACGGGCTGCTCGCGCGGCGAGCAGGCCGTGCCCAGCGCTGCGGCAAGCAGAACGGCCAGGACCGAGCGGCGGTGGGGCCGGAGCTTCATCTCAGTGGCCTTCCCAGGGCACGGACAACTCCGCGCGAGTTGCCCATGCCGGCAACTCGGTAGTGCTCGGCGGGACCGCGGCCGTCGATGCCCCGCGTGCCGGCATGGCGCGCGCGGCGGGCACCTGCAAGTCGGGCGGCAGGCCCTGAGCCCAGCCGCCACCGATGGCATGCGCGACGCCATAGAGCGGGGCCACGGCACCCACGTGCAGTGCGACGAACCAGCGCAGCCGGCGCCGGGTGGCGTTCACAGGTCGGCTCCCGACAGGGGGCCTGCCTGCGCCTGCCGCGTGGCAGGGGCCGGCGCCAGGCAATGGCCGGCTGCCCTCGTGGCGCCGCTGACCGGCACCAGACGCATGGGCTCGGCAGCGTTGGCGCTCGGTGGGTCGATGCGCGGGATACGGATCTGACCGGTGCTCACCTGCCAACCGGACCAGACCAGCCAGGCGGCCATGCCGAGCATGGCGCCGATGTTCACATGGGTCATGAACCGCATCAGGCGCATGACCGGTGAAGGGGTGGACATGAAGAATCTCCTGGTGGCGCGCCGCGCCCGGGCGGGGCCGGCGCGGGCGTCGACAACGTGCCCGG
>JAFLDH010000282.1 GCA_017302505.1 Burkholderiales bacterium | reverse complement strand
GGCTTGTCGGGGGGCTGCCGCGCATGCTGCGCGGCCTGCTGCTGCATCTGGCTGACGGCCAGCACCGCCTGCGTGCGCGAGCTGACGCCCAGCGCACGCAGCACCGCGGCGACATGGTCCTTCACCGTCTCGACCGAGACGTTCAGCTCGCGCGCGATCAGCTTGTTGGGCTTGCCCTGCAGCAGCAACGCCAGCACGTCGCTCTGCCGCGGCGTCAGGCCCACCGATTCCAGCGACAGCGGCGCGCGCTGGTAGGGCGACTGGCTGCTGGGCGTGCCCACCGGCCGCATCACATCGGGCACGGTGTCGCCCTCGACGGGCGGCGATTCCAGGCCCAGCATCATCGGCGGCACGTACAGCCCGCCGGACATGACCATGCGCAGGGCCTCGAAAAGCTGCTCGTTCGACGAACGCTTGGGCACGAAACCCATCGCGCCCAGGTCGATGGCGCGGATGACGTCGCTGGTGCGGTCGGAGGCCGACACCACCACCACCGGCAGCGAAGGATAGGTAGCGCGCAGATCGGTCAGCACCTCGAAGCCATCGGCATCGCCCAGCGACAGGTCGAGCAGCACCAGGTCGTAGTCCGGATCCTTCTGCAGCGCCGCGCGGGCCTCGGCGGCACTGGCCGCGCCCAGCACCGAGACGTCGTCGCCCAGGCCCTTGATCACCGTCTGCAGCGCCGACAGGATCAGCGGGTGGTCATCGACCAGCAGCACCTTCATATTGTCTGAGCTCCCCCTTGTATACCTTCTATGGTATCGCTCAGACGAAGCGGCGCGACAGCGTCTCGGCCACGCAGGCCGGCTTGGTGGAGCCCTCCAGCTCGACGCGCACCTCCACCGCCAGCTGCGCCCCGCCATCGATGGGTTCGTAGGACTTGAGCACGAAGTGCCCCCGCACGCGGCTGCCACTGGGCACCGGCGCCGTGAAGCGCACCCGGTTCAGGCCGTAGTTGACGCCCATGCGCACGTCGCGGATGTCGAAGGCGGTGGCAAACATCTCGGGCACCAGGCTCAGCGTCAGGAAGCCGTGCGCGATGGTCTTGCCGAAAGGCCCGTCGGCCGCGCGCACCGGATCGACGTGGATCCATTGGTGGTCGCCGGTGGCCTCGGCAAACTGGTCGATGCGCTGCTGCTCCACCGCGATCCACTCGCTGATGCCGATTTCCTTGCCGACCAGGGCCTGCAGATCGTGCAGGTGCTCGAAATGTCTCATCGCTGGATCCAATCCTTCAGGGGTTGCCATTGTTCGAGGTCGCGCTCGACGCGGCTGGGCGCCACGTCCCACAGCGTCAGGCCGCGCGCGGCCAGCTGCACGTAGTTCTGCGTGTCGCGCAGCCAGGCGACCACCGGCACGTTCAGCGTGGCCAGGTACTGGTGCAGCTGATCGTTGGAAAGGGTGTGCTCCCGCACCCGCATGCCCACCAGGCCGATGGCGATCTCGCCCGCCCGCGGGTGCTCGCGCAGCTGCGCCAGGAAGGCATGCGTGGCCTGGATGTCGAACAGGCTGGGCTGCAGCGGGATCAGCATCTTGTGCGCGATGCGCAGCACGGCATCGAGCCGCTTGCCGTGCAGGCCGGCCGGCGTGTCCAGCACCACGTGGCTGGTGCCCTTGGGCGGGCGCACGATGTCGTTGTGGCTGACTTCCCAACCGCGGATCGGCGGCAGCTGCGGCGGGCGCATCGCCAGCCATTGACGCGAGGACTGCTGCCGGTCGACGTCGCCAAGCATCACCGCATGACCGGAGCGAGCCAGTGCACCCGCCACGTTGGTGGCCAGCGTGCTCTTGCCGACCCCGCCCTTAGGGTTGGCGACCACGATCACGGGCATGCACGACTCCGGAAGAACGAACAGGTTATGGTAGCGGCCCGCCGGCGCAGCCTGCACCGGGCAAACCCAAGCGCATCGGCACCGCGGCCCTCATGCCCGACATCGTCGTCCTCGTCGCCCACCCGCAGCAGCAGCATTCACGCGTCCACCGCGCGCTGATGCGGGCCGCCGCACAGGTGGCGCCGGCCCGTGTCGAGGTGCGCGACCTGTATGCGCTGTACCCCGACTACCTGATCGACGTGCCGGCCGAGCAGGCCTGCCTGCAAGGCGCCCGCCTGGTGGTCTGGCAGCACCCGATCCACTGGTACGGCATGCCGCCGCTGATGAAGCTGTGGCTGGACGAGGTCTTCGCCTTCGGCTGGGCCTACGGCCCGGGTGGCCATGCGCTGCGGGGCAAGGACCTGTGGCTGGTGGCCTCCACCGGTGGGCCGGCAGAGTCCTACCGGCCCGAAGGCTACAACCGCTATGCCTTCGACGCCTTCCTGCCGCCCTACGAGCAAACCGCCGCGCTGGCCGGCATGCGCTTCCTGCCCCCGCTGCTGCTGCACGGCGCGCACCGTGCCAGCGAAGACGAGATCGCCGCGCATGCGGCCGTCTATTCGCAGCGTCTGGCCCGTTACCCCGACTGGCCGGAGCTGGGCGATCTGCAAGCCTGCGCGCCCTGCGCGGTGCCGGGCGACGCCCGCCCCGACGCGGCCAGGTGAGATGGACGCGGGCACGCCCTGGCTCCTGACCAGCCTGGTGTACCTGGGCGCCGCGGTGCTGGCCGTGCCGCTGGCGCGGCTGCTGGGGCTGGGCTCGATCATCGGCTACCTGGCAGCCGGCATCGCCATTGGGCCCTGGGGGCTGCAGCTGGTCACCGACGCGGCGGCGATCCTGCAGTTCGCGCAGTTCGGCGTGGTGCTGATGCTGTTCCTGGTGGGGCTGGAACTGGAGCCCCGGCGGCTGTGGGCGCTGCGCCGGCCGATCTTCGGCTGGGGCAGCGTGCAGCTGCTCGGCTCGACCGCGCTGATGCTGCTGGCAGGCGTGGCGCTGGGCGTCGACTGGCGCCTGGCGCTGGTGGCCGCGCTGGCCTTCTCGATGTCGTCCACCGCCATCGGGCTGGGCGTGCTCAACGAGCGCAACCTGATGGCCACCACCTCGGGGCGCAGCGTGCTCAGCGTGTCGCTGCTGCAGGACGTGGCGGCCATACCGATCCTGGCGCTGCTGCCGCTGCTGGCCTTGCCGGGGGCGCAGGCCGCTGCCGCGGACGGCGGTTGGCTCGCCGCCACCAAGGCGGTGGGCGTGATCGGGCTGATCGTGCTCGGCGGCCGGCTGGCGCTGCGCCCGCTGCTGCGCTGGATCGCGCGCAGCGACACGCCAGAGATCTTCACCGCCGCGTCGCTTCTGCTGGTGGTGGCCACCGCCGCGCTGATGGAGTCGGTGGGCCTGTCGATGGCGCTGGGCGCCTTCCTGGCTGGTGTGCTGCTGGCCGAAAGCGAGTACCGGCGCGAGCTGGAGACCGACCTGCAGCCCTTCAAGGGCCTGCTGCTCGGCCTGTTCTTCATCGCCGTGGGCATGAGCATCGACTTCGCGGTGGTGCTGGCCCAGCCGCTGCTGACGCTGGCGCTGGTGCTGGGCTTCCTGCTGCTGAAGGCGCTGGTGCTGCTGCCGATGGCGCACTGGATGCCGATCCCGCTGGCCGAACGCCCGGTGTTCGTGCTGCTGCTGGCGCAAGGCGGCGAGTTCGGCTTCGTCGTGCTGCAGGGCGCGACGCTGGCCGGAGCCATCGGCGCGGCCGATGCGTCGCTGCTGGTGGCCGCGGTGGCGCTGTCGATGCTGCTGACGCCGCTGCTGCTGGCCGGCATCGACCGCTGGGTCGCGCCCAGGCTGGCCAGCGCCGGGCGCACGCAGCGGCCGCAGGAGATTGCCGAGCCGCAACATGCGCCGATCATCATCGCCGGCTTCGGCCGCTACGGGCAGATCGTCGGCCGGCTGCTCAACGCCAACGGCCTGAGCGCCACCGTGCTGGAGCACGATGCCGACCAGGTCGAGACGGTGCGCCGCTTCGGCTGGCGCGTGTTCTACGGCGACGCCACCCGGCTGGACCTGCTGCGCACCGCCGGCGCGGCCCAGGCCCGGGTGCTGGTGCTGGCCATCGACGACATCGACCAGAGCGTGGCGGTGGCCCGGCTGGTGCGCGAGCATTTCCCGCAGCTGCAGATCGTGGCGCGGGCGCGCAATGTCACGCACTACTACCGGCTGCAGCAGCTGGGCGTGGAGCTGATCGAGCGCGAGACCCTGGATGCGGCGCTGATGAGCGGCCGCAGCGTGTTCGAGCTGATGGGCTGGGAGCGGCATGCCGCGCGCAACCAGGCCTTGCGTTTCCGGCGGCACAGCATCGAGCTGATGCAGCGCATGGCACCGCATTCCGGCGACGAGAAGAAGCTGATCGCGCTGGCCAAGCAGGGCCGCGAGCAGCTCGAGGCGCAATGGGCGGCCGAGCGCGCCGAGCAGGCGCAAGCACGGGGCGATTGGCAGCGGCCGACGGAATAGGCTCCGGCGACGGAACTCCGCAGCGCGCGGGCACTCCATAGCCGCTGGCCGACGTTCAACGCGGTGCCGTCCACCGCGCATAGCTAGAACCAATTCGATGATCGCAGCCAGGGTACTCCCGCCCCCCATCCTGCTCCGCGCCCGCTTCCCGTGGCGCGTGGCCGGCTGAGCGATGGCCGCGGTTGCCGCCGGGCCGGCGGCCGACCTGCACCCGGTGGCTCGGGCGCTGGTGTGCCTGCTGCCGGCCGCGGCGCTGGCCGTCGTGCTGTGGGTGCTGGCCACGCAGCCGCTGCCGCTGCAAGGCGCCGTGCCCTGGGTGCCCGGGCTGGGCATCGAGCTGGCCTTCCGTGTGGACGGCTTGGCAGCGCTGATGCTGTTGATGATCACCGGCGTGGGCACGGCGGTTTTCGTCTACGCCGGCGGCTACATGGCCGGCCAGCCGGGGCAGGGCCGGCTGTACCTGCTGCTGAGCCTGTTCATGGTGGCGATGATCGGCTGCGTCACCGCCGACCACCTGATCCTGCTCTTCCTGTTCTGGGAGGCCACCAGCCTGCTGTCCTTCCTGCTGGTGGGCTTCGATCACCAGAACCCGGCCAGCCGCAAGTCGGCACAGCAGTCGCTGCTGGTCACCGGCAGCGGCGGCCTGGCGCTGCTGGCCGGCTTCATCCTGCTGGGCCAGGCGGTGGGCAGCTACCGGCTCGGCGACATCGTGCAGGCGCTTCCGGCGCTGCCGCCCACACCCGCGCTGCAGGCCGCGCTGGCGCTGATCCTGGTGGGCGCCTTCACGAAGAGCGCACAGTTCCCCTTCCACTTCTGGCTGCCCAACGCGATGGCCGCGCCGACGCCGGTGTCGGCCTACCTGCATTCGGCCACCATGGTCAAGCTGGGCGTGTTCCTGCTGGCCCGGCTGGACCCGGGCTTCGGCCACTGGCCCATGTGGGAATGGGCGCTGAAGGGCGCCGGCTCCGTCACCGCCGCCTGGGGCATGCTGCTGGCGCTGCGCGAGCGCGACCTGAAGCGCATCCTGGCCTGGTCCACCGTCGCCACGCTGGGCACGCTGGTCACGCTGGTGGGCGTGCGTGGCGAAAGCGCGCCGGTGGCCGTGGGCGCGCTGCTGCTGGCCCATGCGCTGTACAAGGCACCGCTGTTCTTCGTGGCCGGCAACGTCGACCACGGCACCGGCACCCGCCACATCGACCGGCTGGGCAACCTGCGTCACGCCATGCCCTGGACGGCCGCGGCGGCGCTGCTGGCCGGTGCGTCGATGGCCGGTATGCCACTGTCCTTCGGCTACATCGTCAAGGACATCATCGTCGAGGCCAAGGGCGCCGACGAGGTGTTTGCCTTCGCGCGCTATGCCAACACGGTGTTCGGCGCGGTGGCCGTGGCGGTGGCCGGCGTGGCGGCCGTGCGCATCTTCTGGCGCCACCCCGGCAGCGTCGCGCCGGCCGAGGCGCACGAAGGCGGGCCCGCGCTGGTGCTGCCGCCGCTGGTGCTGGCGCTGCTGGGCATCGTGCTGGGCATCGTGCCCTTCGTCGTGCAGGACCTGATCTCCGGTGCGGCCACCGCGATGACACCCGAGGCCAGCGAACTGGCCGTGCAGCTGGCCCTGACGCCGGGCCCGGCGCTGGGCTCGCTGGCGGTCACGCTGGCCATCGGTGCCTTGGTCTACGCCCTTTGGGACCCGTTGCACCGGCTGTTCGAACGCACGGTGCAGCGCACCGGCGGCGTGGGCATGGTGACGCTCTACGAGCGCTCGCTGGAAGCCCTGCCGCGGCTGGCCGCAATCTGCACCCGCACGCTGCAGACGGGGCGCCTGCCGGCCTATCTGGTGTGGAGCACGGCCACCGTCATGCTGGGCCTGGGCGCAGCGCTGTGGGCCGGCATCGGCACCCTGCCCTGGCTGGCCGGCGCGGCCATGCCCTCGGCCGGCGTGGCGGGCGCCTGCGCGTTGATCCTGCTCGGCGCGGTGGCGGCCTGCATCGTGCGCGACCGCCTGGTCATGCTGCTGGCCACCGGGCTG
>JAFLDH010000281.1 GCA_017302505.1 Burkholderiales bacterium | reverse complement strand
GCGCGCGCTGCGTGGCCGACCTGCAGCGCAGCGCCACCGAGGCCGAGATCGCGGCGATGCGCGCGCACGTGCAGGAGGCGCTGGACGCCGGCGCGCTGGGCGTGTCCACCGGCACCTACTACCCGCCGGCGGCGGCCGCCAGCACCGAGGAGATCATCGAGGTCTGCCGCCCGTTGAGCGGCAGCGGCGGTGTCTATGCCACGCACATGCGCGACGAGCAGGACAGGGTGCTGCAGTCGCTGGACGAGACCTTCCGCATCGGCCGCGAGCTGGGTGTGCCGGTGGTGGTGTCGCACCACAAGGTCACCGGCCAGGCCAACTGGGGCCGCTCCACCGAGACGCTGGCGCGCATCGGCCAGGCCATGCAGTGCCAGTGCGTGGCGCTGGACTGCTACCCCTACACCGCCGGCAGCACCATGCTGCACAACGACCCGGTGCGGCTGCAGGGCCGGGTGCTGATCGCGCACAGCGAACCGCACCCGCAGATGGCCGGCCGCGACCTGGACGACATCGCGCGCGAGTGGGCGGTCGACAAGCTGGAGGCGGTGCGCCGCCTGCAGCCGGCCAGCGCCATCTATTTCATGATGGACGAGGCCGACGTGCAGCGCATCCTGGCCTGGGAACACACCATGGTGGGCTCCGACGGCATCCCGCTGGGCGAGCGGCCGCACCCGCGGCTGTGGGGCAGCTTCCCGCGCGTGCTGGGGCACTACAGCCGCGACCTGGGGCTGTTCCCGCTGGAGACCGCGGTGTGGAAGATGACGGGGCTGACGGCGCGCAACTTCGGCCTGGCCGACCGCGGCCGCATCGCCGAAGGCCTGGCCGCCGACCTGGTGGTCTTCGACGCCGGCACGGTGGCCGACACGGCCACCTACGAGGACCCGCAGCGCGCGGCGGCCGGCATCGACACGGTGTTGGTCAACGGCGTGCCGGTGTGGGCGCAGGGCCGCAGCACCGGTGCGCGGCCGGGCCAGGTGCTGACCCGGCCGCATTGAACGAAGCTTGGGAATCGGAAAGGCAAGGATGGAATTCGACGAGGTGATCCGCGGGCGCAGAAGCATCCGGGGCTATCTGAACAAGCCGGTGCCCAAGGCACTGATCCGCGAGATCCTGGAGCTCGCCATGCGCGCGCCGACCTCGCTGAACACGCAGCCGTGGAACTTCTACGTGGTGGGCGGTGCGGTGCTGGACCGCATCCGCCAGGGCAACGTCGAGCGCAACCTGGCCGGCGTGCCCGACTCGCGCGAGTTCCGCATGGGGCCGGGCTACACCGGCGTGCACCGCGAGCGGCAGATCGGCATCGCCAAGCAGCTGTTCGCGGCGATGGGCATCGCCCGCGACGACAAGGAAGCGCGCCAGGACTGGGTGCTGCGCGGCTTCCGCCAGTTCGACGCGCCGGTGTCCATCGTGATCACCTACGACCGCTCGATCCACGGCAGCGACATCGCGCCCTTCGACTGCGGCGGCGTGGTCAACTGCATCGTCAACACCGCCTGGGCGCGCGGACTGGGCTGCGTGATCAACAGCCAAGGGATCATGCAGTCGCCGGTGGTGCGCGCCGAGGCCGGCATTCCCGACGACCAGGTGATCCAGACCTGCATCGCGATGGGCTGGCCCGACGACCGCTTTCCGGCCAATGCGGTGGTCTCCACCCGCAAGTCGGTGGACGAGGCGGCGGTGTTCCGCGGCTTCGGCGACTGAAGCAGCGCGGCGATGAGCAAGGCCTTCACCCGCGAGAGCGACGCCGAGGACGACGAGGACGGCGACGCCGCCCTGCCGGCGCTGCCGGCCGGTGCGCGCAACTACATGACGCCGGCCGGCTACCGCCGGTTGCGGCAGGAGCTGATGGAGCTGCTGGACGTGGAGCGGCCGAAGATGGTCGAGACCGTGTCCTGGGCGGCGAAGAACGGCGACCGCTCGGAGAACGGCGACTACCTGTACGGTAAGAAGCGGCTGCGCGAGATCGACAGGCGCATCCGCTTCCTGACGCGCCGGCTGGACATCGCCGAGGTGGCCGACCCCTCGGCCCACCACGGCAGCGACCAGATCTTCTTCGGGGCCACCGTCACCTATGCCAACGCGCAGGGCGAGGAGCGCACCATCACCATCAAGGGCATCGACGAGGCCGACAGCCTGCAGGGCGAGGTGTCGTGGGTGTCGCCGATCGCGCGCACGCTGCTGAAGGCCCGCGAAGGCGACGAGCTGACGCTGCAGACGCCAGCTGGACCGCAGCACATCGAGGTGCTGGCCGTGCGCTACCCGGCGCCGGGCGACAACGCTAAGGCTTGACGCGGGCCACGCGCAGCACCGTCGGCGAACGGCGCAGCGTGCGCAGCACCTCGGCCAGGTGCAGCCGGTCGCGCACGCTGATCAGGAGCTTCAGCTCGGCCGATTCGGTGGCCTTCTCCTGGCCCATGTCCAGGTGGGTGATGTCGGCCTCGGCGGTGCTGATGGCCGCGGCCACCTGCGCCAGCACGCCCTTGCCGTTGCGCACCAGCACCAGGATCGCGGTCTCGAAGGGCCGGGTCAGCTCCTCGGCCCATTCCACCTGCATCCAGCGCTCGCTGTCGCGCTCGTAGAGTTTGCGGCCGACGTGGCAGTCGCTGGTGTGCACCACCAGGCCTTCGCCGCGGCCCAGGTAGCCGACCAGGCCGTCACCGGGGATCGGCCGGCAGCACTGCGCCAGTTGTACCGACGCGCCTTCGGAGCCGTCGATGAACACCACGCCCTGCGCGGTGCCGTTGTCGTCGGCCGCATAGCGGCCCATCGTCAGCGTCACCGCGTCGGGCCGCGCACCCTGGTCCATCATCAGCGCGGCCAGGCGCTTGGCCACGATGCCGGCGATCTTGCGGCCCAGCGCGATGTCGGCCATCAGGTCGGCGCGCTGGCGGTTGCCGCTCCAGCGCGTCAGCTGCTGCCACAGCGCCGCGGCGGCGCTGTCGGCCGGGTCGGAGGCGGGCATGTTCAGGCCCTCGGCACGCAGCGCCTGCGCGAGCATCTTCTCGCCCAGCGCACGCGCCTCGTCCTGCTCCATCGTCTTCAGGTAGTGGCGAATCTTGGCGCGCGCGCGGCCGGTGCGCACCTGGTTCAGCCAGGCCGGGTTGGGCCGCGCGCCGGGCGCGGTGATGACTTCCACCACGTCGCCGCTGCGCAGCTCGGTGCGCAGCGCGACGGGCTCGCCGTTGACCTTGGCCGCCACGGTGTGGTCACCGACGTCGGAGTGGATGGCGTAGGCAAAGTCCACCGGCGTGGCGCCACGCGGCAGCGCCAGGATCTTGCTGCGCGGCGTGAAGACGTAGACCGCGTCCGGGTACAGGTCGATCTTGACGTGCTCCAGGAACTCGGCCGAGTCGCGGGTCTGGTCCTGGATGTCGATCAGCGACTGCAGCCACATCGCGCCCAGGCGTTGCGGGTCGGCCGCCGTGCCGTCGCCCTTGTCGCCCACCTTGTACAGCCAGTGCGCGGCCACGCCGCTCTCGGCCACCGCATGCATGGCCTCGGTGCGCATCTGGAATTCGACCGCCGTGCCCAGCGGGCTGACCAGCGTGGTGTGCAGGCTCTGGTAGCCGTTGGCCTTGGGGATGGCGATGAAGTCCTTGAAGCGGCCGGGCACCGGCTTGTACAGCTGGTGCAGCACGCCCAGCGCCAGGTAGCACTCGGGCTGGGTGGCCACGACGATGCGGAAGCCGAACACGTCGTTCACCTGCGCGAAGCCGGCATGCTTCTCGCGCATCTTGCGGTAGATGGAATAGACGGTCTTCTCGCGGCCGCTGACCTGCACCTTGATGCGCGCGTCGGCAAAAGCCTTCTCGACATCGCGGCGCACCCGCTCGACGATGTCGCGGCGGTGGCCGCGGGCGCGCTGCACCGCCTTGGCCAGCGCCGCATGGCGCCACGGATACAGGTATTCGAAGGACAGCTCCTGCAGCTCGCGGTAGGCCTGGTTCAGGCCCAGCCGGTGGGCGATGGGCGCATAGATGTCCAGCGTCTCGCGGGCGATGCGCTGGCGCTTGTCGGGCGCCATCGCCGCCATCGTGCGCATGTTGTGCAGCCGGTCGGCCAGCTTGATAAGGATGACGCGCACGTCGCGCGCCATGGCCAGCAGCATCTTGCGGAAGCTCTCGGCCTGGCCTTCCTCGCGGGTGTTGAAGCGCAGCTTGTCCAGCTTGGTCAGGCCGTCCACCAGCTCGGCGGTGGGCGCGCCGAAGCGCTCGATCAGCTCGGTCTTGGTGACACCCTGGTCCTCGATGGTGTCGTGCATCAGCGCGGCCATGATGGCCTGCACGTCCAGCTTCCAGTCGGCGCACAGGCCGGCCACCGCGATCGGGTGGGTGATGTAAGGCTCGCCGGTGGCGCGGAACTGGCCCAGGTGCGCCTCGTCGGCGAACTTGAAGGCCTCCAGCACCTTCTTGTGGTCGGCCTTGGACAGGTAGCCGAGTTTCTCGGTCAGCGTGGCAAAGCTGGCCACCTGCGGGCTCTTGGCCGCCGGCGTGGACACGGCGCGCTGCAGCCCCTGCAATGCAGAGGGCAGCAGTTCCGCAGCCAGTGACCGGATGCCCATGGCCGGAATCTAGCAGGCTTGCCCGGCGGGCTGCGCAAAAAGGCCAACGGGCGCCCGCAGGCGCCCGTTGCTGGCGGCGAAGGCTTCAGCCGATCAGACCGGCACCTTGCGCAGCATCTCCACTCCGATCTCGCCGGCGGCGATCTCGCGCAGCGCGGTCACGCCTGGCTTGTTGCGGGTCTCAATCTTCGGCGCGTGGCCCTGGCTGAGCACGCGCGCCCGGTAGGTCGCGGCCAGCACCAGCTGGAAGCGGTTGGGGATCTGGGTCAGGCAGTCTTCGACGGTGATGCGGGCCATGGCGGGATCCGTGTGGTTCAGTTCAGGTCGAGCGCAGCAAAGACCTGGGGGCGGTGACGGGCCTGGGCCGCGTACTTCAGGCGCTGCGAGTGGACGATGGTCTTCAGGTCGAAGAGCGCCATCTCGAACAAAGCGTTGATTATAACGAAGTCGAAATGCCGGGCCTGGGCCACTTCCAGCCGGGCATTGGCCATGCGCTGCTCGATCACCTCCTGGCCGTCCTCGCCGCGGCGCTCCAGGCGCTGCAGCAGCTCCTGCCAGCTCGGCGGCAGGATGAAGATCAGCACCGCATCCGGGAACAGCTTCTTGATCTGCAGCGCGCCCTGCCAGTCGATCTCCAGCACCACGTCCTGGCCGCTCTGCAGCCGGTCGTGGATGGCCACACGCGAGGTGCCGTACAGGTTGCCGTGCACCTGCGCCCATTCGAAGAACTCGTCGCGCTCGACCATCGCGCGGAACTGCGCCTCGTCGATGAAGTGGTATTCGCGGCCCTGCTGCTCTTGGCCGCGCGGCGCGCGGGTGGTGTGCGAGATCGACACCTCCAGGTGCGAATCCAGTTCCAGCAGGGCCTTGACCAGGCTGGACTTGCCCGTGCCGCTGGGGGCGGCGACGACGAAAAGATTGCCCGGGGTCTGCATGGTCGGTGGGGGCGCGCAACGCGGCCGGCAGTCTAGCAGCGCCACAATGGGGCATGCACGACGCCCGCCCATCCGCGCCCGCCGCCCCGGAGATTCTGGCGCTGGGCGAGCCGATGGTCGAGTTCAACCAGACCGGGCAGGGCGACGGCCGGCTGTACCTGCAGGGTTTTGGCGGCGACACCTCCAACTTCGCCATCGCCGCGGCTCGGCAGGGCGCGCCGGTCGGCGTGCTGGGTGCGCTGGGCGACGATGCCAACGGCCGCCTGCTGCGTGCACTGTGGGATGCCGAAGGCGTGGACCACCGTGACCTGCGCGCCGACCCGGCCGGCTACACCGCGGTGTACTTCGTCAGCCACGGCCCGCAGGGCCATGAGTTCAGCTTCTTCCGCCAGGGCTCGGCCGCCAGCCGCATGCGCCCGGCCGATCTGCCGCGCGAGCGCATCGCCGCTGCCCGGGTGCTGCACCTGTCGGGCATCACGCTGGCGATTTCCGACAGCAGCTGCGACAGCGCCCACGCGGCCATCGACATCGCCCGGGCCGCCGGCGTGACGGTCAGCTTCGACACCAACCTGCGGCTGAAGCTGTGGCCGCTGGCGCGGGCCCGCGCGCTGATCTTCGATGCCATTGCGCGCTGCGACCTGTGCCTACCCAGCCTGGACGACCTGCAGACGCTGACCGGCCTGTCCGACCCCGACGCGCTGGTCGACCACTGCCTGCGCCTGGGCGCGCGCCGCGTGGCGCTGAAGCTCGGTGCGGCCGGCGCGCTGGTGGCCGATGCGCACGAGCGCCACCGCATCGCGCCGCACCCCTGCCGGCCGGTGGATGCCACCGGCGCGGGCGACACCTTCGGCGGCGCCTTCGTCGCCCGCCGCCTGGCCGGCGATGATCTGCGCACGGCCGGCGCCTATGC
>JAFLDH010000280.1 GCA_017302505.1 Burkholderiales bacterium | reverse complement strand
GGCGCCGCCGCCAGATCGGCCGCCGAGCCTTCGGCCACCAGCGTGCCGCCGCGCTTGCCGGCGCCGGGGCCGATGTCGATCAGGTGCTCGGCATGGCGGATGGTGTCCTCGTCGTGCTCCACCACCACCAGCGTGTTGCCCTTGTCGCTCAACGATTGCAGCGCGTTCAGCAGGATGCGGTTGTCGCGCGGGTGCAGGCCGATGGTCGGCTCGTCGAGCACGTAGCACACCCCCTGCAGGTTGCTGCCCAGCTGCGCCGCCAGGCGGATGCGCTGCGCCTCGCCGCCACTCAGCGTGGGCGCGGCGCGGTCCAGCGTCAGGTAGCCCAGGCCCACCTGCTCCAGGAACTGCAGCCGCCCGGCGATCTCGCTGATCACGTCGCGGCCGATGCCGGCCTCGCGCACCGACAGCTTGCCTTGCTGCGTCAGGCTGTCGACCCAGGCCCGCGCCTCGCTGACCGACCAGGCCGCCACCTCGCTGATCGCCCGGCCGTCGAAGCTGACGCCGCGCGAGGCCGGGTTCAGCCGCGTGCCATGGCAATCGGGGCAGGGCTGGTCGATCACGCCTTCGACCTCGGGCTCCTCGGACGGGAAGCTCTGCTCGCGGCCCTTGTCGTCGTCGTCGCGGCGTGAGTCGTCGTAGGCCTTGCGCTGCTCACGCGTCAGCGCCAAGCCGGTGCCCACGCAGGTCGTGCACCAGCCGTGCTTGCTGTTGTAGGAGAACATGCGCGGGTCCAGCTCGGGGTAGCTGGTGCCGCAGACCGGGCAGGCGCGTTTGGTGGAGAAGACTTTCACCGCGCCGAGGCCCACCGTGCTCTGCCCGGACTCCATCGCCGCGGCCAGCCCGTCCAGCGGGTGCAGCAGGTGCATCACGCCCTTGCCGGCCTCCAAGGCCTTGCTCAGCGCGGCGCGCAATTCGGCCTCATTCGCGGGCTCGATCACCAGGTCGGCCACCGGCAGCTCCAGCGTGTGCTCCTTGAAGCGGTCCAGCCGCGGCCAGGGGTCCAGCTTCAGGAACTCGCCGTCGACGCGCAAGTGCGTGTGGCCGCGCGCCTTGGCCCACTTGGCCAGGTCGGTGTAGACGCCCTTGCGCGCCACCACCAGCGGCGCCAGCAGGCCGACGTGCTGGCCGCAGTGGTCGCGCAGCAGCTGCGCGGCAATGCTCTCGGCGCTCTGCGGCCGCACCGGCGCGCCGTCGTGCACGCAATGCTGCAGCCCCAGCTTCACCCACAGCAGCCGCAGGAAGTGCCAGACCTCGGTGGTGGTGGCCACCGTGCTCTTGCGGCCGCCGCGGCTCAGGCGTTGCTCGATGGCCACCGTGGGCGGAATGCCATAGACGGCATCCACCTCGGGCCGGCCGGCCGGCTGCACGATGCTGCGCGCATAGGCGTTCAGGCTTTCCAGGTAGCGGCGCTGCCCTTCGTTGAACAGGATGTCGAAGGCCAGCGTGCTCTTGCCCGAGCCCGATACGCCCGTGATCACGCTGAACTTGCCGCGCGGGATGTCCACGCTCAGGCGCTTCAGGTTGTGCTCGTGGGCATTGACGATGCGGATCGCCTCGTCGACCACCTGCCGCGCCTGGCGCTGCGCCTTGGCCAACCACTGCAGCGGCGTGCCTTCCTCGGCGCGGGGCGTGCCCAGGCCCAGGCTGCGCTCGTAGTCACGCAGCGCCGTGCCGGTGAAGGAGCGCGGGTGCGCCTTGACGTCGTCCGGCGTGCCGCAGCAGACGATCTCGCCGCCGGCCTCGCCGCCCTCCGGGCCGAGGTCGACGATCCAGTCGGCCGCGCGCACGACATCCAGGTTGTGCTCGATGACGATCAGCGAATGGCCGGCCTCCAGCAGCTTGCGCAAGGCGCGCATCAGCTTGGCAATGTCGTCGAAGTGCAGGCCGGTGGTCGGCTCGTCGAACAGGAACAGCTGGCCCTTTTTGGCCGCCGGCTGGCGCGGCCCGGCCGCCGCCTCGGCCAGGAAGCCGGCCAGCTTCAGCCGCTGCGCCTCGCCGCCACTCAGCGTCGGCACCGGCTGGCCCAGGCGCACGTAGTCCAGGCCCACGTCGACGATGGGTTGCAGCCGCGCCACCACCTCGCGGTCGGCCTGGAACCAGTGCGCGGCCTCGGCCACCGTCAGCTCCAGCACATCGGCCACGCTGAACTGGTGCGGCCCGCGCACGATCTTCACGTCCAGGATCTCGCTGCGGAAGCGCTTGCCGTCGCAGTCCGGGCAACGCAGGTAGACGTCGCTCAGGAACTGCATCTCCACATGCTCGAAGCCCGAGCCGCCGCAGGTGGGGCAGCGGCCGTCGCCGGCATTGAAGCTGAACATGCCGGCGCCGTAGCTGCGCTCGCGCGCCAGCGGTGCGTCGGCGAAGAGCTTGCGGATCTCGTCCCACGCGCCCACGTAGCTGGCCGGGTTGGAGCGCGCCGTCTTGCCGATCGGACTCTGGTCGACGAACACCGCGTCGCTGAGCCAGTCGGCGCCCAGCAGGCGGTCGTGTTCGCCCGGCGTTTCGGTGGCCTTGCCGAAGTGCCGCGCCAGCGCCGGGTACAGCACGTCCTGCACCAGCGTGCTCTTGCCCGAGCCGGACACGCCCGTCACCACCACCAGGCGCTGCAGCGGCAGGCTGACGGTGACGTTCTTCAGGTTGTGTTCGCGCGCGCCTTCGAGGATCAGCTTCGGCGTCGATTCATCGACCAGCCGCCGCAGGCCGATGCCGACCTGCTTGCGTGCGCCCAGATAGGCGCCGGTCAGCGTGTCGGCCTGGCGTGCGTCCTCGGGCGCGCCGTCGAAGACGATCTGCCCGCCGCGCTCGCCGGGGCCCGGGCCCATGTCGATCAGCCGGTCTGCCGCCAGCATCACCGCCGGGTCGTGCTCCACCACCACCAGCGTGTTGCCGGCATCGCGCAGGCGATGCATGGCCTGCACGATGCGGTCCATGTCGCGCGGATGCAGGCCGATGCTGGGCTCGTCCAGCACGAACATCGTGTTGACCAGGCTGGTGCCGAGTGCCGTGGTCAGGTTGATGCGCTGCACCTCGCCGCCGCTGAGCGTGCGGCTCTGGCGGTCCAGCGTCAGGTAACCGAGGCCGACGTCGCACAGGTATTTGAGCCGCGTGCGGATCTCGTCGAGCAGCAGCTTCAGCGCCTCGTCGCCCACTGCGAGTTCGAAGCCGTCGAAAAAGCGGCGCACGCGCTCGATCGGCAGCAGCATCAGGTCGTGCAGGCTCAGGCCCGGCAGGGCTTCCAGCTGCGAACGCGACCAGGCCACGCCCACCGGCAGCATGCGCCTGGCCGGATCCAGCACCGCATCGGCCTGCGCCTGGGTGCCGGCACGCCACAGCAGCGCCTCGAGCTTGAGCCGCGCGCCGCCGCAGGCGGTGCAGGGTGTGTAGCTGCGGTACTTGGACAAGAGCACGCGGATGTGCATCTTGTAGGCCTTGCTTTCCAGGTAGCCGAAGAAGCGGTGGATGCCGTACCACTGCTGGTTCCACTTCCCGTTCCAGTTGGGCGAGCCATTCAGCACCCAGTCGCGCTGCGCTGGGGTCAGCTGGTTCCACGGCGTGTCGCGCGGGATGCCGGCGGTGCCGGCGTGGCGCAGCAGGTCGTCGTGGATCTCGGCCCAGGCCGGGGTCATGATCGGCTTGATGGCGCCGTTGCGCAGCGTCTTGCGTGCATCGGGGATCACCAGCCCCAGGTCCACGCCGATCACGCGGCCGAAGCCGCGGCAGGTCTCGCAGGCGCCGAAGGCCGAGTTGAAGCTGAACAGCGCCGGCTGCGGCTCGGCATAGCGCAGATTGCTTTCCGGGCAGTGCAGGCCGGTGGAATAGCGCCACAGCTCGGGCTCGGCGTCGTCGTTCAGCTTGTAGACGTTGAGCCGGCCACTGCCGCGCTTCAGCGCCAGCTCGATCGCCTCCATGGCCCGCGCCTTCTCGGTGCCGGCGATGCGGAAGCGGTCGGCCACCACGTCGAGCAGCTTCTTGCCGTCGGCCTCGCGCTCGGCCTGCACGCGCGAGAAACCGCTGGCCGACAGCCACTGCTCGATCTCGGCGGCGCTGGTGTTGGCCGGCAGCTCCACCGGGAAGGTGATGACCAGCCTTGGGTCATCGGCCGCGCGCTGCAGCAAGTCCGCGTAGATGGTCTCCGGCGTGTCGTGGCGCACCGGCAGCGCCGTCTGCCGGTCGAACAGCTGCGCGGCGCGGGCGTAGAGCAGCTTCAGATGGTCGTTCAGCTCGGTCATCGTGCCGACCGTGCTGCGGCTGGTGCGCACCGGGTTGGTCTGGTCGATGGCGATGGCCGGCGGCACGCCGTCCACCCGGTCCACCGCCGGGCGGTCCATCCGTTCCAGGAACTGCCGCGCGTAGGCGCTGAAGGTCTCGACATAGCGCCGCTGCCCTTCGGCATAGAGCGTGTCGAACACCAGGCTGGACTTGCCCGAGCCGCTGGGCCCGGTGACCACGGTCATCTCGCCGGTGCGGATGTCCAGGTCCAGGTTCTTCAGGTTGTTCTGGCGGGCGCCGCGGATGCGGATGAGTCCGGAGGACATGGCTCTAGTGCGGCTGAAACGAGGGCGGAACCGGCCATTCTAGGTAGCCGCGCCGCCCGCCGCAGGGCAGAGGCGTCAGCCCGGCGGGCCACGCAGCAGCTGCTCGCGCCGGCCCGGCTCCACCCGCTGCGGCGACACGGTGGAACTGTCGCCGTCAACCGAGACGATCTGCACCGGGTAGGTGTCGATGTTGGTCAGGATGTAGCGCTCGCCCAGCAGTTGCGAGGTAGCCAGGTTGGTGGCGCAGCCGGCCAGCAGGGCCAGGCTGGCCAGCGTGGTGATGACGAGGGTCTTGCTCATGCAGCCTCCTGCAATGGGGAGGCGGCCCGCCGCCGCGGGGCGGCCGCTTCGAGAAACCGGCCGATGCGCTCCAGCGCCTGCTCGGCCTCGGGCAGCTCGGGGTTGAAGATCTGCCATACATGGACCATGTGGTCCCACAGCTGCAGTTCGGCCGGCGAGCCGGCGGCGCGCGCCTTGTTGACATAGCGCTGCGCGTCGTCGCGCAGCATCTCTACCGCGCTGGCCTGCACCAGCACCGGCGGCAGGCCCGACAGGTCGGCGCGCAGCGGCGAGACCACCGGGTCGCGCGGGTTGATGCGGTTCTGCAGCCAGCCCATCCACAGAAGCAGGCTGTGCGGCACCCTGGCCAGCGCGCCGAACAGCGGGCCCAACATCGCATCGCTGTGCACGTTGGCACGCATGCTGGGGCTGGCCATCGTGCTGTCGGTCAGCGGCGACAGCGCCACTGCCGCATCGGGCGCGCGCTGGCCGGCATCGCGCGCCCAGTTCAGCAGCGACAGCGTCAGGTTGCCGCCGGCCGAATCGCCGGCGACAAACAGCACCTGGGCCGGCGCAGCGCCGCCGGGGCCGTGGCCAACCAGCCATTGCCAGGCGCGCCGGCAGTCCTCGATGCCGGCCCGCCGCGGGTGCTCGGGCATCAGCCGGTAGTCGATGGCCAGCACCGCCGCGCCAGCCAGGGCCGAGAAGCGGCTGGTCAGCGTGCGGTGGCTGCGCGGGCTGCCGAAGATGAAGGCGCCGCCGTGGATGTAGAGAAGCCGGCGGGCCGGGTCGGCGCCCGGCGCCAGCACCCATTCGGCCGGCACGCCGCCGGCATCGACGGGCACGAAGGTGGCGTCCAGCACGCGGTCGGCAAAGGCCTCGTCCACGTACTTGCGCAGCACGAACTTGCGCTGCCGCATCGGTGCGGCCTGCAGCATCGGCGGCACCGCGGCCATCGATTGCAGCACGGCGCCGATCTCCGGCCCGGGCTGCGGCCCGCGCGAGAACGGCGCGGTGGCGGGCCGGTCGAAGGCCGACAGATCGGCGCCGCTCAGGTGGAAGCGGGCCACCGCCCAAATGCCCAGCACCGCCGCCAGCAGCACGCCGGCGGCCAGGCCCCAGGTTTCGCTCATGCACAGACTCCTTGCGTTGCCGGCAGCATAGCCGTAGCGCCCGACCCGGTCGGCCCTACCATGCCGGCCGCATGAGCCTGCGCGCCACCTTGTTGCTGTTGCTGCTGTGCCTGGGGCCGGCCGACGCCGCACCGCCAGTGCAGACGCTGCCGCTGGCACTGGGTGCGCAGTCCACCGTCTACGACCTGGTCCTGCCCGAGGTGCCGCCACGCGGCCTGGCGCTGGTGGCGCACGGCTTCACCCGTTCGCGTGCGCAGCACGCGCAGCTGGCCGCACAGTTGGCCGAGGCCGGCTTCGTGGTGGCCGTGCCCGACCTGCCGCACTGGACGCGGCACGAGGCCAATGCCGAGGTGCTGGTGGCGCTGGCCGCCGAACTGGCTGCCCTGCCCTGCGCCACCCAGTTGCCGGTGGTGCTGATCGGCACCTCGGCCGGCGGGCTGGCCACCCTGCTGGCGGCCGAACGCGTCCCCCGGCTGGCGCTGTGGGTGGGCCTGGACCCGGTGGATGCCTTCCGCCAGGGGCGCCGCGCCGCGCAGGCGCTGCCCGTGCCGGCGCT
>JAFLDH010000028.1 GCA_017302505.1 Burkholderiales bacterium | reverse complement strand
GAGGGGGAGAAGAAATGGCTGTAGAAGGAATGAATTAAAAGAAGAAGGATGGGGGCCACCCTGGAGCAGAGGTGGAGCACTTGATCGAAGGTGACCGAGCCAGGCTGCAGCACAGTGGAGACGGTAGAGTGATGGCATGTTAGGTTTGGCAGCCACGCACCCACACCAACACTCCAGGGGCGTGGAATTAAACGTATGCACCATCCACAATGCCTTGGGCATAGGCTGCACACCACCACCACCACCCAGACCAGTACCCCAACACAACACGAGCCTGGGCCTGTGCACCATCACCCACGCCTTGCCAAGCTCCCGCGCCGCACCCCATCACCCACCATGCCACGAGGGCGGGGGAGGCGTGCATCATCAGGGTGGTCATTTTGTCAAAGTCGTGGAAAACCAGGGAGTTCCTCATCGCCACGATGGCCCACATCAGCGGGCCGGCCAGCTGGGCAAAAGCAAGCTGCGAGCAAGGAGGGGCGGGTGCATGCAACGTGGGAGTGTGAACAGGTAAGGTTTTTTTCTGGGCTGTTGCCCTGGTGGTGGTGATCATACAAACCTGGGCAGGCCAGAAGGCCAGAAGCAGGCTGCCCATCGAGCTCGCCGGCCGCGCGGCAGCAGGCGTTTGATGCAACGGCACCGGGCTTGCGCTCAAAACCTCTACTTCAGCTCAGCACGGTATGCCCAACTGGGCCGCCAAGCCCCACACCACTTGCCTTGCGCAGCAGGGCGCTCTGTGGGAAGCAGTAGAGGTGCAGCGCGCCCAGCAGGTTGGCGGCGTCTGCAAACAGCAGTTCACGCACGTCCATTGGGGCTTGTGATCGCTGGCAGGAGTTCGGCGCGGGCGCTGCACAGCCACCTGCCTGCATCAAGGTGACGCGCAGCGTGCAGCACAGCGCGCACAGCAGCATGCGGCCCCAGCCCAGCGCGCACAGCAGAACTCCAGCATCATCCAGTGCCATCCGCGGTTCTGCAAGTTGTATAACAGCAGGCAGCAGGCAGGCGGGTTTTCAAGGGTTGCAGCCCCGCGCTCTGGAACAGCATTGCCGCCGTGCAACCAGCATGCGCGGCGTGACACAATGCAGGTCAGGCCGGCAGGGTTGCAGCCCTCCCCGCCCGGCCCTTTCCGCGCCACACCCGCCCCGCGCTTCCCCCGCTCCCCATCTACGGCTGGGCATGCCTGCCACGGCCCTGAAGCGTCCGACACGCACCTTGTAGGCAAACCAGCGCAGCGTGAAGAGCGCCATTGACTTGAACACCCTGCAGGGTTCAGGGGCAGGGTTAAAACTAAAAACAGAGTGACTTGAACGTCCTGCAGGGCAACCCCGGTTGGCACCTCCTGAGCTCCCTTGGGTGAGTGCCCCGTAAAAACAGCACATGCACATTCACACCCAGTGCCTGGCCGGCAGGACCGCACATTTGCAGTGTGGCTAGGCGTGGGGGCCTCCCGCTGCCTCTCAACGTGGCTAGGCGGGCAGGCCTCCTGCTGCCTTACCAGTAGTGGTAGTAGGTCTGAGGGGAGTGGCCCAGCCAGTAGAAGGTGGCCCTGCAAGTGGGCGGGGAGCAGGATTGTGGCAGGGACCTTTTTGGCCCCGGCAGCACTGCCGCTCCAGCAGGCAGGTGGCCCTGCACATAGAGCTGGCCGGCGCGCAGCTGCCGCCGGGCGAGGATGCGCAGGCGCTGCTGCAGGCGGTGACGCCCTGGCTGCAGGAAGCCGCCCGCAGCCGCATGGCCAGCCTGCGCCATGGCCCCGCAGGCGCCGAAACACTGGACCAGCGCTCGTGCATCGTCGCGCCGCTGCTGGCGCAGCAGCAGCTGCTGGGCTGGCTGTATGCCGACATCCAGGGCGCCTTCGGCCGCTTCCACGATGCCGACCGCCACCTGCTGGCGCTGCTGGCCGGCCAGGCCGCGGTGGCGCTGGCCAACCTGCGCGCCAGCGAAGGTCTGGAGGCCACCGTGGCCGAGCGCACCGCCCAACTGCAGCAGCGCGCCGGCGAGCTGGAGCTGATCAACCGCATCCAGCAGGGCATTGCTGCCGAGCAGGACTTCCAGGCCGTGGTCGACCTGGTGGGCGACATGCTGAGCGAGGTCTTCACCGAGCGCGACGTGTCGATCTTCTGGTGGGATGCCGATGCCGGCCTGAGCCGCGGCCTGTACGTGCGGCTGCACGGCCAGCGCGTCCAGGTGCAGCCGGTGCGGCCCGACCCGAATGGCCGCGTGGCCCAGGCCTTTGCGCGCGGACAGACGGTGGTGGCACGCAACCGCGCGGAGCTGGCCGCCTGGGGCCTGCGCGCGCTGCAGGGCAAGCAGCTGGCGAAGTCCACCGTGCTGGTGCCGATCATGCTGGGAGAGCGGCGCATCGGCACGCTCGGGCTGAACGACCACGCGCGGGAAGACGCCTTCGGCGCGGCCGAGGTCGCCCTGCTGCAAACCGTGGCCGCCAGCCTGGGCGTGGGGCTGGCCAACGCGCGCCATGCCCACGACACGCAGCGGCTGTTGAAGGAAACCGAACAGCGTGCCAGCGAGCTGGCGCTGATCAACAGCATCCAGCAGGGCATGGCGGCGAACCTGAGCTTCCAGGCCATCATCGACGTCGTCGGCGACCGGCTGCGCGAGATGTTCGGCAGCGACGACATCGCCATCACCGTGCTGGACGAGGCCTCGGGGATGTTGCACAGCGTGTACGCCTTCGAGCGCGGCCAGCCGCTGCGCATCCCGCCGTTCCCGATGGCTTCCCAGGCGAAGATCCTCGACGCGCTGAAGGACGGCCGGCCGCTGGTGGTGAAGGACCGCGCGGCCGCACAGGCCTACGACATCCGCACCGTGCCCGGCACCGTGCCCAGCCGATCCAGCGTGTTCGTGCCGGTGGCGGTGGGCCAGCACCAGCGCCTGGCCATCCGCCTGGTGGACCTGGAGCGCGAGGACGCCTTCGACGAAGCCACCGTGCGCATGCTCGTCACCGTGGCCGCCAGCATGGGGCTGGCGCTGGAGAACGCGCGGCTGGTGGCCGAGACCAAGGAAGCGTTGGAGCGGCAGACCGCCACCGCCGAGGTGCTGGAGGTCATCAGCAGCTCGGTGGCCGACACCCGGCCGGTGTTCGACAAGATCCTGAGCAGCTGCGCCAGCCTGTTCCACAGCACCGAACAGGGCGTGACGCTGCTGGGTGAAGACGGCTTCATCGAACTGGCCGCCCATCACGGGCCGGCGCTGCCCGGGCTGCTCAGCTACTACGGCCGCCGTGACGTGCCCAACAAGGCCTACGCTGCGGGCATCCTGCAGGGCAAGCCGATCATGGTGCGCGACGCCACGCAACCCGAGGTGCACTGGGCCATCCGCAGCGTCGGCGAGCACCTGAAGATCGGGCCCTACTCGCAGCTGCTGGCGCCGATGGCCTGGGAAGGCCAGGCCATCGGCTGGCTGTACGTGATCCGCCAGCCGGCCACCGGCTTCAGCGACAAGGAAACGGCGCTGCTGCAGACCTTTGCCAATCAGGCGGTGATCGCTGTCCAGAACGCGCGGCTGTTCAACGAAACGAAGGAGGCGCTGGCGCTGCAGACCACCTCGGCCGAGGTGCTGCGCGTGGTCGGCGAATCGATGGCCGACGCGCAGCCGGTGTTCGAAAGCGTCTGCGCCAGTCTGGAGCGGCTGCTGCCCGGCACCGAGCTGGCGATCAGCGCTCGCGGCAGTGACGGCCGGTTGCATTGGCGGGCCGGCAGTGGCGCACATGCCGAGGCATTGCGCAAGCTGTTCCCGCGGCCGGCACCGGGCAACCTGGTCACCGGCGTCCCGTCGTACTGGCCCGACCTGGCCAACGGCCCGGACGTGCCCGAAAGCCTGCGCGAAGCCACCGTCCTGCTGGGCAGCAACGCGTCGATGCTGAGCGCGGCGATGACCGCGGAGGGCGAGGTGGTGGGCGCGCTGTCGGCACTGCGCTTCGACATGCGACCCTTCAGCGAGAAGGAAAGCCGCACGCTGAAGGCCTTCGCCGACCAGGCGGTGATCGCCATCCAGAACGCGCGCATGTTCCGCGAGACGCAGGAAGCCCGAGCCCAAGCCGAAGCCGCCAACGAAGCCAAGAGCGCCTTCCTGGCAACGATGAGCCACGAGATCCGCACGCCGATGAACGCGGTCATCGGCATGAGCGGCCTGCTGCTGGACACGCCGCTCACCGACGAGCAGCGCGACTTCGCCAGCACCATCCGCGATTCGGGCGATTCGCTGCTGACCATCATCAACGACATCCTCGACTTCTCGAAGATCGAAGCCGGGCGCATGGACATCGAGCGCCACCCCTTCGACCTGCGCGAATGCGTGGAGTCGGCGCTGGACCTGATCGCCGGCCGCGCGGCCGAGAAGCACCTGGACCTGGCCTACCTGTTCGAGCCCGAGGTGCCCGCTGCGATCGAAGGCGACGTGACCCGGCTGCGGCAGATCCTTTTGAACCTGCTGAGCAACGCGGTCAAGTTCACCGAGGCCGGCGAGGTGGTGCTGAGCGTTCGCCGCGAAGGCGAGCTGCTGCACTTCGCGGTGCGCGACACCGGCATCGGCCTGAGCGAGCAGGGCAAGGCGCGGCTGTTCCAGAAGTTCAGCCAGGCCGACAGCAGCACCACGCGCAAGTACGGCGGCACCGGCCTGGGCCTGGCCATCAGTAAGCTGCTGGCCGAACTGATGGGCGGCAGCATGTGGGTGGAGAGCGACGGGCCGGGCACCGGTTCCACCTTCCACTTCACGCTGCAAGCCCGGCCCACCGCACTGCCCGAAGGCCGCAAGCGCGACTTCGTCGGCGAGCAGCCGGCACTGAAAGGCAAGCGCGTGCTGGTGGTCGACGACAACGCCACCAACCGACGCATCCTGGCGCTGCAGACCGCCAAGTGGGGAATGACATCCGTCGAGGTCGAGGCGCCCGAAGCCGCTTTGCCGCTGTTGCGCGAGCAGCGCTTCGACGTGGCGATCCTGGACATGCACATGCCGGGCATGGACGGCGCCACGTTGGCCGCGCGCATCCGCGAGGCCGGGCACACGCTGCCGCTGGTGCTGTTCACCAGCCTGGGCCGGCTGGAGAACACCGCCGGCCTGTTTGCCGCCACGCTGGCCAAGCCGCTGCACCAGAGCCAGCTGTTCGACACCCTGGTCACGCTGCTGGGCAGCGAGGCGGCGCCGAAGGCCGCGCCCAGCATCGCCAAGCCGAAGATCGACGCCACGCTGGCGCAGCGCCACCCGCTGCGCATCCTGCTGGCCGAGGACAACGTGGTCAACCAGAAGCTGGCCCTGCGGCTGCTGCAGCAGATGGGCTATCGCGCCGACGTGGCCGGCAACGGCATCGAGGCCATCGAGTCGGTGGCGCGGCAGACCTACGACGTGGTGCTGATGGACGTGCAGATGCCCGAGATGGACGGCCTGGAAGCCAGCCGCCGCATCACCGCGCGCTGGCCGGCCGGCGAGCGGCCGCGCATCATCGCGATGACGGCCAACGCGATGCAGGGCGACCGCGAGGAATGCCTGGCCGCCGGCATGGACGACTACGTCACCAAGCCGATCCGCGTGGACGCCCTGGTGCAGGCGCTGCTGGGCGCTGTGGTGCGCGATGCCTGAACTACCGCAACACCGCGAGATGTGCCCTGCGCTCCGAGTCTCTGGCCAGCAGCGCGGCCACACCGCTGTCGAAGGTGAGCAGCTTCATGCCGGCGCGGACGGCCGCGGTGAGCAGATAGGCATCGGTCACCTGGCGATGGCCGACGATGCCCCCTGTGCACACACGCAGCGTGTCATCGAAGGCAAAGTCCAGCGGCACCAGGCGGTGCCCCGAATGGGCCAGGATGTGGCGCAGCACCTCCGTGACCTCGACGATGGACTTGGACTGCCCACCGAAAGCCGGCTGGCTGGTGATGCGAACGAAGGCCGCCTGGGTCATGGCGCAACTGCCCCAACCGCGCTGCGCATGAGCGCTGAACCAGCGCTGCACGCTGGCGTGGTGCTCGTGCTTGGGCCAACTCAGCGCGATCAGCGCATTGGCGTCCAGCAGATGCATGGGGCGTGCGGGCATCGCGCTTCAGGGCGACTCGTCCAGCAGGGCCTTCACCTGAGCGGCCGTCACCCGCGGCGCATCGGGCGGAAGTTCGAAGACCCAGGCCTGGCCCTTCTGCTTCACCGTCAGCGGCGGCGCGCTGGCGCGGCGGATCAGCTCCGACACCGCCTGACCCAGGCGCAGCGAGCGGGCCTTGGCATAGGTCTTCGCCAGTTCGGCAGCGTCATCGTCCAGCGTGAAAGTGGTGCGCATGATCGACCTCGATGCAGTAAGGTGGATTTGATGCATTATAGGGCTCGTCGCATCACCCGTGCAGAGACGCTTTCGACTCAGGCGGCCGTGCACGGCGCGTTGTCGACGCAGGTGTCGCCACGCGGCAGAAACAGGAGTACCTCTTGAGCGACGCCGGGACAGAGCCGAAGACAGCCGTGCCGCCGCACCGACCGGGCCCCTGGGACCGCTTCATCGCGTTCGCCAGCGACCCGGGCGATTCACCCGAATGGCAGCTGCGCAAGTCGCTGGTGCTCGCCATCGCGTTGGTGGTGGCATTGGTGAACGCGTCCTACGGTGCCTTCTATGCGGCGGTTGGCGCCCAGGCGGCTGCGCAGGCCATCGGTGCGGCCGCCGTGCTGCAGGCGCTGATCTGCCTGCTGCACCTGAAGCGCCGCTCGTACCACCTGACGCTGCGTCTGAGTGCTGCGCTGGCGCTGGTCGCGCTGCTGATCGTGCACCTGTTGCTCGGTGGCTTCAGCTCCTCGGGCTATGTGTTGCTTTACGCGATGAGCCCGCTCTTCCTGGTGACGGCGTTCGAAGAGCCGCGGTACGTGAAGCACTGGTTCGCCGCGACCGTCGCCGTGATGGTGATCGCCTGGGCCGGCGAACAGCTGCTGCCGCACGGCAACGCCATGTCGCCCGCCGTGCTGGGGGCCTTCACGTTGATCAACGTGCTCGGGTTCCTGAGCCTGGTGTTGGCGCCCATCCTCATCCATGCCGAACGCACCAGGGTCATCCAGCGCGAACTGGCCGAGGCCCGCGAAGCACAGCTGGCCCTGAAGGCCGAGCACCTGCTGCAAACCGAGGCGTCGCTGATACAGATCCAGCGCGCCCAGGCCGAGGCCGAGCAGCGCGCCGCCGAGCTGGCGCTGATCAACGACATCCAGCGCGGCATCGCCACCCGCCTGGAATTCCAGGCGGTGATCGATCTGGTCGGCGACCGCCTGTTCGAGCTGTTCAAGTCCGCAGGCACCCGGGTCCAGATCGGCCTGATCGACGAAGCGCAAGAGCAGCTGTACTTTGCGTTCGTGCGCGAGGCCGATGGCCGGCGCATCGACGGCGGCACGATGCCCCTGCAACGCGACCACCCGATACAGGTGGCATTGGACCGGCGCGAGACGGTGTACCTGCGCAGCCTGCAGCAGGCGGTCGATGCGGGCTATGGGGTCGGCAACCGCAGCGCGCTCAGCCAGCTGTCGGTGCTGGTCGTCGGCATCTGGGGCAACCGCGCCCGCCTGGGCTCCGCCACGCTGATCGCCCTGCGCGACGACGCCTTTGCCGACAGCCTGATCGGCCTGCTGGAAACGATCGTCGCATCGATGGGCGTGGCGCTGGACAACGCCCGGCTGTTCAAGGAGACGCAGGAAGCCCTGGCACGCGAGACCGCCAGCGCCGACATCCTGCGGGTGATCAGTAGCTCGCCCACCGACGTGCAGCCGGTGTTCGAAGCCATCGTCGACACCGGCCGGCGGGTTCTCAACTGCGCGCTGGCTACCGTGATGCGCACCGATGGCCGCAGCTTCCATCAGGTGGCCTGGGTGCGGGCTGACGGCACCCGCAAGGTGGCGACCGGCCGCCTCAACGCGGTGGACCCTGCGCACGACTTTCCGTCGCGGGTGATCGCGAGCAAGCAGCTGCTGCACCTGCCCGACTGGTCGCAGGTGGAACTGCCCCCGCACGAGCAGCAGGTGCTGGCCGAGACCGGCTGCTACGCGTCACTGATGCTGCCGCTGCTGCGTGCGGACGAATGCATCGGCGTGCTGGCGCTGGTGCGCCGGCAGGCTGGCAGCTTCAGCCCGCAGGAGATCGCGCTGGCCCAGTCCCTGTGCGGCCACGCGGTCATCGCCATCGAGAACACACGCCTGTACAACGAGACGATCGAGGCGCTGGCACAGCGCCAACGCGCTCAGGCCGAGGCCGAGCAGCGCGCCGCCGAGCTGGCGCTGATCAACGGCATCCAGCAGGCGATGGCCGATTCGCTGGACTTCCAGGCCATCGTCGACCTGGTGGGCGACAAGCTGCGCGAGGTGCTGCGCACCGACACGCTGGGCATCCGCTGGTACGACCCGGAGGCCCGCCGCGTCAGCTTCCTGTACGAGGTGGAGCGCGGCCAGCGCCTGTTCCCGCCGCCGCGCGAGACGGTGCCCGGCGGGCCGGTGGAACGGCTGAGCCGCGGCCGCCAGGGCGAGCTGTACCCCACCCGCGAGGCGATGCAAGCGGCCGGCCTGCTGCGCGTGGGCAAGGAGCCCTGCCTGTCGGCGATGCGCGTGCCGATCCTGCGCGGCGAGCACATGGTCGGCTTCATCTCGCTGGAGAACCACGAGCGCGAACACGCCTACGGCCCGGCCGAGCTGCGGCTGGTGAGCACCATCGCCGCCAGCATGGGCGTGGCGCTGGACAACGCCCGCCTGTTCAAGGAAACGCAGGAGGCGCTGCAACAGCAGAAAGCCTCGGCCGAGGTGCTGGCGGTGATCAGCCGCTCGGTGTCGGACACCCAGCCGGTGTTCGACAAGATCCTGGACAGCCTGAAGCACCTGTTCGGCGCCGACGAACTGGACGTGCTGCTGGTCGACGAGCAGGGGCAGCTGCAGCTGGCAGCCTATGTCGGCAAGGCCCGCGACATCGTGGCCGCCACCTTCCCCGCGCCGGTGGAAATCACCCCCGCCGGCCGCGCGATCCGCGAGCGCCGCGTGGTGCACTACCCCGACGTGCACCACGGCGCCGACGTGCCCAACGTGATGCGCAGGATGGGCAAGCTGATCGGCTACCAGTCGCTTGCCTTTGCGCCAATGCTTTGGAACGACCGTGGCGTGGGCGCCATCGGCCTGGCCCGCGCGGTGGGGTCGTTCAGCGACAAGGAACTGGCCACGCTGCAGAGCTTTGCCGACCAGGCGGTGATCGCCATCCAGAACTCACGGCTGTTCCACGAGACGCAGGAGGCCCTTTCCCACCAGACCGCCAGCGCTGACATCCTGCGCGTGATCAGCAGCTCGCCCACCGACGTGCAGCCGGTGTTCGAGGCCATCGTGCGCACCGCCGTGAAGCACCTGGGCTGCGACCTGGCGCTGGTGCAGACCGTCAGCGGGGACACCTATGCGCCGCAGGCCATGGCCACGCCGGCGGGGCTGATGCCGGTGCCGGGCGCGCAGCAGATGCCGGTGGACCCGGCGGCTAACTTCCCGTCGCGTGCGATCGCAAGCAAGTCCATGCTGCACGTGCCCGACTGGTCGGCGGTGGAGCTGCCACCGCACGAAAAGCTGCGCCGCGAACAGCTCGGCCTGAGCTCGGCGCTGTACCTGCCGCTGCTGCGGGGCGACGACTGCGTCGGCGTGCTGGTGCTGGGCAGCCAGCAGGCCAATGCCTTCAACGACAAGGCGATCGCGCTGGCCGAGTCCTTCCGCGACCAGGCGCTGATTGCGATCGAGAACACGCGGCTCTTCAACGAGACGCAGGAGGCGCTGGAGCGGCAGACCGCCACCGCCGACGTGCTGTCGGTCATCAGCAGCTCCGTCGAGGACACGCAGCCGGTGTTCGACAAGATCCTGCACAGCTGCCAGCGCCTGTTCGACAGCGGCTCGGTGTCGATCGCGCTGATCGGCGACGACGGCCTGATGCACATCGCGCACAACTTGGAGCACCTCGAGCGGAACGCCGCGGCGCTGGGCGAGGTGTCGCGGGCTGCGGCCGACAAGATCGCCGCACAGTTCCCGCGGCCGGTGAGCGATTCGATCCATGGCTATGCCATCCACAAGCGGCAGGTGCTGCACTTCCCCGACGTGCTGCACGGCGCCGGCGTGCCGGCCGGCCTCCGCGAAACGGCCGGCCTGGTGGGCAACTACGCGATCCTGATCGCGCCCATGCTGCGCGACACGGGCGGCATTGGCGCCATCCAGGTGGTGCGCATGCCGCCGGCGCCCTTCAGCGACAAGGACATCAGCCTGCTGAAGACCTTCGCCGACCAGGCGGTGATCGCGATCCAGAACGCACGGCTGTTCCGCGAGACGAACGAGGCGCTGGAGCGGCAGACGGCTACGGCCGAGATCCTGAAGGTCATCGCCAGCTCGCCGTCGGACGTGCAGCCGGTATTCGACGCGATCGCCGCCAGCTCCAAGCGCTTGCTGGGCGGCCATTCGACCACCGTGTTCCGCATCATCGACGGCATCCTGCACCTGGTGGCCTACACCGCCACCAACCCCGAGGCCGACGCCACGCTGGCGGGGATGTTCCCGCGGCCACTGGCCGAGTTCCCGCCCTTCGCGATGGTCAGTGACGGCCAGATGGCGCGCGTCGAAGACACCGAGACGGCTGCCGGCGTGCCGGAGCTGCTGCGCGACCTGGCCCGCCAGCGGGGCTACCGGGCCATGCTGTTCACCCCGCTGGTGCGCGAGGGCGCAGTGATCGGCACGATCGCCGTCACCCGCGTGGCCCCCGGCCCCTGGGCCGAGCACCACGCGCAGCTGCTGCGCACCTTCGCCGACCAGGCGGTGATCGCCATCGAGAACACGAGGTTGTTCAACGAGACACAAGACGCGCTGGAACGCCAGACCGCCACCAGCGAGATCCTGCAGGAGATCTCCGCCTCGCCCACCGACGTGCAGCCGGTGCTGGAAGCGGTGGCCGAACGCGCCGCCAAGATCTGCAAGGCGCAGTTCGTCGACATCATCCTGCGCGAAGGCGACACGATCCGCGGCGTGGCGGTGTTCGGCAACCTGGGCGGCCCCACCGGCCAGGCCATGCCGCTAGATCGCAGCACGGTGATGGGCCGCTCGATCCTCGACCGCGGGCCGGTGCAGGTGGAAGACCTGCAGCAAGCCCAGGAGGAGTACCCGCGCGGCAGCGAACTGGCGCGCCAGCACGGCCACCACACGACGCTGGCGGTGCCACTGCTGCGCGAAGGCCGCGCGCTGGGCGCGATCCTGGTGCGCCGCACCGAGGTGCAGCTCTTTGACGACAAGCATGTCGCGCTGCTGCGCACCTTCGCCGACCAGGCCGCGATCGCGATGGAGAACGTGCGGCTTTTCAACGAGACGAAGGAGGCGCTGGAGCAGCAGACGGCCAGTGCCGAGGTGCTGACGGTGATCGGCCAGTCGGTGTCCGACGCCGCGCCAGTGTTCGAGCGCATCTTGAACAGCGCGCGGCGGATCCTGAACACCAACTACGTCAACCTCGGGCTGATTGGTGACGATGGCCTGGTGCATATGGACGTGAACCCGGCTCCGCAGTTCCCTGACGACCCAATGTATCCGAAGGTCGTCGCGTGGCTGCGCGCCAGATTCCCAGCGCCTGTCCGCGAGACGATGCATGGCTACTGCGCCCACAAGCGCGTCGTGCTCAACTATCCCGATGTGCAGCATGGTCCTGGCGTCCTGTCCAAGGTGCGCGAGCAGACCAAGTGGATGGGCAACACCTCGGTGCTGTATGTGCCGCTGTTCTGGCAGGGACAGGGCATTGGCGCCTTCGAGGTTGCGCGCATCCCGATGAAACCCTTCACCGACAAGGAAATCGCGCTGATCAAGACCTTCGCCGACCAGGCGGTGATCGCGATCCAGAACGCGAAGATGTTCCGCGAGACGCAGGAGGCGCGCGCGGCGGCCGAGGCCGCCAACGAAGCCAAGAGCGCCTTCCTGGCCACGATGAGCCACGAGATCCGCACGCCGATGAACGCCGTCATCGGCATGAGCGGCCTGCTGCTGGACACGCCGCTGAGCGACGAGCAGCGCGACTTCGCCAGCACCATCCGGGACAGCGGCGATTCGCTGCTGACCATCATCAACGACATCCTCGACTTCTCGAAGATCGAAGCCGGGCGCATGGACATCGAGCGCCACCCCTTCGACCTGCGCGAGTGCGTCGAATCGGCCATGGACCTGATCGGTCCGCGCGCGGCCGAGAAGCACCTGGACATCGCCTATGTCTTCGAAGGCGACGTCCCGCCGGCGATCGATGGCGACGTCACCCGCCTGCGGCAAATCCTGCTGAACCTGCTGAGCAACTCGGTCAAGTTCACCGAAGCCGGTGAGGTGGTGCTCTCGGTGCGCGCCGAGGGCGACGAGCAGACCGGCGAAGGCAGCAGGCTGCACTTCACCGTGCGCGACACCGGCATCGGCTTGAGCGAGCAAGGACTGTCGCGGCTGTTCCAGAAGTTCAGCCAGGCCGACAGCGGCACCACGCGCAAGTACGGCGGCACCGGGCTGGGGCTGGCGATTTCCAAGCTGCTGGCCGAGCTGATGGGCGGCACGATGTGGGCCGAGAGCGCCGGGCCGGGCCACGGCTCGAGCTTCCACTTCACCATCCGCTGCGTGCCGGCCGAGCTGCTGCAGGGCCAGCGGCGCGACTTCCTGGGCACGCAGCCGGCGCTGGCCGGCAAGCGCATCCTGGTGGTGGACGACAACGCCACCAACCGGCGCATCCTGGCGCTGCAGACCGCCAAGTGGGGCATGGTGGTGCAGGACACCGAGTTCCCGGCGCAGGCCTTGGAGATGCTCAAGGCGCAGCCCTACGACCTGGCCATCGTCGACATGCACATGCCGGGCATGGACGGGGCGATGCTGGCGCGCGCCATCCGCCAGGCCGGCCACATGCTGCCGCTGGTGCTGTTCAGCTCGCACGGGCGCAAGGAGGCCAGCGACGGCCTGTTCACGGCCACGCTGGCCAAGCCGCTGCGCCAGAGCCAGCTGTTCGATACGCTGGTGCAGTTGCTGGCGCACGGGGCCGAAGAAGCGCCCCGCCCGGCCGCGGCCCCGGCCAGGCCGCGCATCGATGCGCAGATGGCCGAGCGGCACCCGCTGCGCATCCTGCTGGCCGAGGACAACGTGGTCAACCAGAAGCTGGCACTGCGCATCCTGCAGCAGATGGGCTACCGCGCCGACGTGGCCGGCAACGGCATCGAGGCCATCGAGTGCTGCGCGCGCCAGCCCTACGACGTGGTGCTGATGGACGTACAGATGCCGGAGATGGACGGTCTGGAAGCCAGCCGGCGCATCGTTGCGCGCTGGCCGGCCGGCGAGCGGCCACGCATCGTGGCGATGACCGCCAATGCCATGCAGGGCGACCGCGAGGCCTGCCTGGCCGCCGGCATGAACGACTACGTCACCAAGCCGATCCGGGTGGAGGCGCTGGTCGAGGCGCTGCTGGCCACGCCCCGGGTCGGCGGCTGACTCAGCCGGCCTGCCCAGCCGGTTGCGGCTGCGCCGCCATCTGCTGCTGCACGCGGCGCACGTCGGCCCCCAGGCGCATGGCCAGCAGCTCGATCAGGTGGAAGCCGAAGGACGGGCTCTGGTAGAAGAGCACGCGCACCGTGGCGTCGGAGATCTCCAGCAGCGTACAGTCATCGACGGCGCGCACGCTTTGCGTGCGCGTCTGGTCGGGCGAGAAGAGTGCGATCTCTCCAAAGATGCGCCCGGCCTCCAACGGCCGGCCGATCTCCACCAGCTCGGCCCGGCCGCTGACCAGCATGTACAGGTGGTCGGCGCGGTCACCCTTGGCAAACAGCAGCTCGCCGGCCTTCAGCGTGCGGCCGCGCATGTACGGCTTCAGCCACAGGCCGGCCATGTCGGCCTCGACGCCGGCGCGGCGCACATGGCGGGTCAGTTTGGTGACCTGCACCGCACGCAGGAAGTTCAGCGGCAGCAGCGCCGCCGCCGTCAGCAGCGCCACCGGCGACGGGCCCAGCACGCCGTAGATCAGCGAGGTCAGGCCCGAGGCCACCGTCAGCCAGCGCAGCGGCACCATCGTGCGCGCGTAGGCGGCGGCCAGCGTCAGCAGCAGCGCAAGCAGCACCGCCAGGTGCGCGATCAGCTGGCGCGGGCTGGCCTGCACGCGCTCCATCAGCTGCGCCCAGGCGGCGCCCTGCTGGGCCAGCAGCTGGCCGACATCGAACTCCATGCCGTCTCCTCCGGATGCCTTCGGTGTGCCCGAAAGTTTAGGGGGGCCCCAGACATTAGGGAGAGACCGCCGTCCGGGCCGCGCGCCCAATTGCGGGCATGCAACACCCTCGTCCAGTCCTCACCACCCTGCTGCGCGGCCTGCTGCTGCTCGGCGCCACCGCGGGCCTGGGGCTGCCCGCGCAGGCCTTGACCACCACGGCCGGCGGCTCAGGCTGGCTGTCGCTGGACAACGGCAACAACCGCGCGCCGATCCTGTTCGACATCGCCAGCACGGCCGACAGCCAGTTGGCCATCGGCGCCGACGAGGCACTGACGCTGAACCTGGGTAAACCCGTGGCGGGCGCCGTGGGCAAGGCCCGCAGCTTTGCGGCGGCAGGGGTGGTCAAGGCCTCGGTGGAAGGCCTGGCCTTCACCGAGCCGATCAACCCCAATGTGCCCACCGTCACCCACGGTACGCCCCGGGTGTGGATCGAGGCCAGCGCCAGGTTCCAGGACAAGGTGGAGCTGAAGAGCGACACGCTGGCACCCGGCACCGAAGCGCGCTTTCGTGCCAGCTTCAGCATCCACGCCGAAACCGACGACCCTGGGCACATCGGCCCGACCTTTGCCGGCTACAACAGCGGCATGTGGAACCTGCAGGTCATCATCGGCCCGTACTTCTACAGAGAAGACTTTCCGAACGGCCTCTTCACCACGATCCGCGACCGCAACGTGATCGACTTCGGGCAGGAATTCACCGGCCGCGTGGGCGATGTCATCGATGTCAGCATCTCGCTGCGCCTGGCCGCCGACAACCGGGCGGGCTACTACACCGACGCCAACGGTCAGCTGCAGACCTACGGCCCCCGCGACGACACGGTGATCGACGCGTCGAACACGCTCAACGCCTTCGTCACGCCGCTGACTGCTGGCGTGCAGGCGGTGGGCAGTACCGGGCACAACTACGCCTTCGCCACTGCCGTGCCCGAGCCCGTCGCCGCCTGGCTCTGGGTGCTGGGCCTGGCCGGGCTGGGTCTGAGCCGCCGCCGCCGCGGCTGACGCGTCGCGCCCAGCGGGCCGGAGGCCGGTGGCTCCCGCAAGACCGCCGAACCGAAGTATCGTCACGGCTGCCCGCGACTGCACCGCGTGGCCGCAGGAACGATGCGATGACCGCCGCCACGATCGACCCCGCTACCTTTGCCGAGCTGCAGGAGACCGCCGGCGCCGATTTCGTCAGCGACCTGGTCGCCACCTTCGTCGACGAGGAAGCGCCGCAGATGCTGGCCGAGCTACGCGCCGCGCGGGCCGAAGGCGCGGCCGAGCGCTTCCGCCGTGCCGCGCACTCGCTGAAATCCAATGCCAACACCTTCGGTGCACTGCAGCTTGGCGAGCTGGCACGCGCACTGGAGTTAGGTGGCCTGCCGGCCGACGACACACCCCTGGCGGCGCTGGAGGCAGCCCATGCCGAGGCAGCCGCTGCGTTGCGGGAATTGACCCGTGGCTGAGACCGGCGCCCGCCTGCTGGTGGCCGACGACAACAAGGTCAACCGGCTGCTGCTGGGCCGCAGCCTGGAGCAGCTGGGCCACAAGGTGGCGATGGCCGAGAACGGCCGCATCGCGCTGGAGATGCTGCGGCGCGAGAGCTTCGACCTGCTGCTGCTGGACATGGAAATGCCGGAGATGAGCGGCTTCCAGGTGCTGGAGCAGATGGTGGCCGACCTGCAGCTGCGCGACCTGCCGGTCATCGTCACCAGCTCGCTGGAGGGCGTAGCGCATGTGGCGCGCTGCATCGAGCTGGGCGCCGACGACTACCTGCCCAAGCCGGTGAACCCGGTGCTGCTTAAGGCGCGTGTGGGCTCCAGCCTGGAGAAGAAGCGCCTGCGCGACCAGCAATCGGCCCTGGTGCGCCGCTTCGCCACCAGCGAGGTGGCCGAAGACCTGCAGCGCAGCGGCTTCGCGCTGGGCGGAAAGCGCATCGAAGGCACGGTGATGTTCTGCGACATCCGCGGCTTCACCTCCATCACCGAACAGCAGTCGCCCGAGGACACGATCGAGCTGCTGAACACCTTCTACACGTTGATGTTCGACGCCATCACCGGCGCCGGCGGCGTCGTCAACCAGATGGTGGGCGACGGGCTGATGTCGATCTTCGGCGCGCCGCTGCCGCTGGCCGACCCCTGCGGCAGCGCGGTGCGCGCCGGCCGCGAGATGATCGAGCTGATCGAGATGCTGAACGTCGAGCGCGAGGCCGGCGGCCGCCTGCCGCTGAAGATCGGCGTGGGCATCGCCACCGGCCAGATGATCGCCGGCTACACCGGAACGCATTCGCGGGCCACCTACACCTGCATCGGCGACGCCGTGAACCTGGCCGCCCGGCTGGAGGCGCACACCAAGCTGGCCGGCCGGCCGATCCTGGTGGACGGCCCCACCGCCGACGCGGTGGCCGGGCAGCTGGCGCTGGAGCCGCTGGGCGAGGTGGCGCTGAAGGGCAAGGCGGCGGCGGTGCCGGTGTTTGCCGTGCCGGTGGCCTGAGCCTTGCATCCCACGGCTGTGATAGCGTTTTGGCTGCGTTGGTTGAACACCCAGAACAAGGAACCCTGAATGTCCAAGGATCGAGCCACCCTAGGCACCGACGGCCAGCCGCTGCCCATCCTGCCGCCGGAGCGCGACGCGCGAGTCTGGGCCCGCGCTTGCCGCATCATGTTCTACACGCCGGGCTTCCTGGCGCTGCTGCTGCTGAAGGTGGGCGAGCCCACCGGCTTCGGCATCAGCGTCGAGCTGCTGATGCTGGCCAGCATGTCGGCCGTGGTGGCGGTGATCTTCATGGGCTCCAGCTCCGACGGCGCCGGCGCCGACCATTCGTCGCGCACCGGCGTGTGGAGCGGCTGCCTGGTGCTGGAGCTGCTGGCGGTGGTGCCGCTGCTGACCGCCGTGCCCAGCCTGTTCCACGAACTGGCCAACAGCAAGCTGCTTCACGACCCGTCCGTGCAGAGCACCGACGTGGCCCTGGGCTTCTCCGAGCTGATCCCTGCGGCCGCGATCCTGCCCTTCATGCTGTACCAGCTGGCCGGCTACGGCACCCTGCACTTCGTGCTGTCCAAGACCAACAATGCGGTGGTCAACCTGGGCATCCTGGTGCTGATCGTCGGCTCGTACATCGCCAACCGGCTGGGCAACTTCGAGCTGGAGAAGGTGCTGGTCGGCATCCTGATCCTCAGCATGATCGGCCTGGTGTTCTACGGCGTGCTGGCGCTGCGCAGCAACCAGCTGCGCTACGACAGCTTCCACCCCGAGAAGGCCAAGGACAAGGACAAGAAGGCGGCCGCCTGATCAGGCGGGGAACTCTTCGGTGTCGATCTCGGCCTGCGTGGCGGGGTTGTAGCGCGCGCCGGCTACCGTCTGGCGGTTGATCAGTTCCTCCAGCCGCTGCAGCACCTGCGGGCTCAGCGTCACCGCGGCGGCGCCCAGGTTCTCGTCCAGGTGCGCCAGACTGGTGGTGCCGGGCAGCGCGATCAGCTGCTCACCGCGCGACAGCACCCAGGCGATGGCCAGCTGCGCCATGCTGCAACCGGCGTCGCGCGCGATCTGCTCGAAGCCGTCCAGCAATTGCAGGTTCTTCGCGTAGTTGTCGGGGTAGAAGCGCGGCATGCCGCGGCGGATGTCCTTGGCATCCAGCGTGGACACGTCGCGCAGCGCGCCGGTCAGGAAGGCGCGCGCCGTCGGGCTGAAGGCCACCAGCGACGCACCGATCTCGCGGCAAGCCTGCAGCACGCCGATCTCGACGTTGCGGCTCCACAGCGAGTATTCGGCCTGCACGGCCACGATCGGGTGCACCGCGTGGGCACGCTTCAGCGTGGCCGCCGACACCTCCGAAAGCCCCAGTGCGCGCACCTTGCCCTGGCGCACCAGCTCGGCCATCGCGCCCACCGAGTCCTCGATCGGCACACGCTTGTCCCAGCGGTGCAGGTAGTACAGGTCGATGTGGTCGACGCCCAGGCGCTTGAGGCTGTCCTCGCAGTTGCGGCGGATGGCCTCCGGGCTGCCGTCGATGACCCGCTTGACGCCGTCGTCGAACTGCACGCCGGCCATGCCGCCCTTGCTGGCCAGCACGAACTTGTCCCGGTGCGCCTTCAACACCCGGCCGACCAGCGCCTCGTTGGCACCGAAGCCGTACAGCGCGGCGGTGTCGAACATCGTCACGCCGCGCTCCAGCGCATGCCGCAGCAGCGCCTCGGCCTGCGCCGGCGGCGGCGGCGCGCCGTAGGCATGGCTCAGGTTCATGCAGCCCAGGCTCACCGCCGAGACGGTGAAGGGGCCGATGCGGCGGCTGGGCAGGCTCATCCCAGCCGCAGGATGAACAGCGTGATCACCGGGAAGATGACGATCAGCGTCACGCGGATCAGGTCGCTGGCGACGAAGGGCCAGACGCCGCGGTAGGTCTCGCGGATGTTGATGTATGGCGCCATCGACTGGATGACGAACAGGTTCATGCCCACCGGCGGCGTGATCAGCCCCACCTCCACCACGATCAGCACGATGATGCCGAACCAGATGGCCAGCTCTTCCGGCGGCAAGCCGAAGTCCAGGCCCGAGACCATCGGGAAGAAGATCGGGATCGTCAGCAGGATCATCGACAGCGAATCCATGATGCAGCCGAAGATCAGGTAGAAGACGATGATGGCCCACAGCACCGCATAGGGGCTGAAGCCCTGGGCGCCGACCCAGGCCGCCAGCTCCTGCGGCAGCTGCGACAGCGCCAGGAAGCTGTTGTAGGCGGCTGCGCCGAGCACGATCATGAACACCATGGCGGTCCCGCCCGCCGTGGACTCGAAGGCTTCCTGCAGCTTCTTGCGCGACATGCCGCCGCGCTGCCAGGCCAGCAGGCCGGTGGCCACCGCGCCGACCGCGGCGCCTTCAGTGGGCGTGAACAGCCCGGTGTAGATGCCGCCGACCACGACGACGAAGATGGTCAGCACCGGCCACACCGCGGCCAGCGCCTTCATGCGCTCGGGCCAGGGCATCGGCGGGATGTTGCCGGCCAGCTTGGGGTTCAGCCGCACCATCAGGTTGATCACCAGCATGTAACCCAGTGCCGCCAGGATGCCGGGGATGAAGGCCGCGGCAAACAGCTTGGCGATGTTCTGCTCGGCCAGGATCGCGTAGATCACCAGCACGATCGACGGCGGAATCAGGATGCCCAGCGTGCCGCCGGCGGCCAGCGCGCCGCTGGCCAGGCTGTTGGCATAGCCGGCGCGCTTCAGTTCCGGCAGGGCCACCTGGCCCATGGTGGCCGCGGTGGCCAGCGACGAGCCGCAGATGGCGCCGAAGCCGGCGCAGGCGCCGATGGCCGCCATGCCCACGCCGCCGCGCAGGTGGCCGATGAAGGCCTCGGCGCACTTGAACAGCGCCTGCGACATGCCGCCCAGCGTGGCGAATTGGCCCATCAGCAGGAACAGCGGCACGATCGACAGCGAGTGCGAGCTGAACTGGCTGTAGGCCATGGTCTTCATCTGGTTCAGCAGCGGCGCGGCGCTGCCGTACACCGTCCACGAGCCCAGCAGCCCCAGCACAAGCATCGACAGGCCGATGGGCACGCGCAGGAAGATCAGCACCATCAGTGCCGGGAAGGAGGCCGCAGCCAGCCAGATCGGGTCCATCAGTGGCCACCCCCCGCCATCACGAAGCCCTTGGGCGGCGACGCCAGGCCCAGGCTTTCCAGCAGCCGCCAGCCGTAGGCGATGACGCCGATCACAGCCGCTGGCATCGACGCCGCATAACCCCACCACACCGGCATCTGCAGGATGAAGGTGACCTCGTTGTTGTGGCGGTACTCACCCATCGCCACCGACATGCGCCACACAAGCAGCGCCCACACCACGAACATCAGCGCATCGGTCAGCACCATCAGCACGCGCTGCATGGCCGGCGGGTAGCTGTTCCACAGCATGTCCACCACCGCGTGGCCGCCCTTCAGGTGGCACCAGGGCAGGAAGCAGAACACCGCCAGCGCGGTACCGGCCTCGACCAGCTCGAAATCGCCGGGCACCGGCCCGAGGCCGAAACCCGACAGTGCGCGGCCGATGATGCTGACCACGCTCATCAGCGCGATCAGCGTCAGCACCACCGCGCCGAGCCAGGCCATGGCCCGGCTCAGGCCATAGATGAGTTTGTTCATGGGGGGCTTTCAGGCCCGGGCCGGGCGCCCCGCGGCGGGGGCGCCGGCGCCGTGCCTCACTTCTTGGCGTAGGCCTTGGCCAGCAGGTCCTCGGCCGCGGCAGCGAGCTTCTGACCGTCGATGCCCTTGCCCGACACTTCCTTGAACCACACCGCACGCACGCCATTGGCGGCACGCTGCCAGCGCTGCGTCTCGGCGGCGTCGAGCGTGATGATCTTGTTGCCGGCCTTCTGCGCGATGGCCAGGCCTTCCTTGTCGCCCATGTCCATCGCCGCGCCGAACATCGAGGCCGCCACCATGCCGGAGTTGGCGTCGATGATCTTCTTCAGGTCGGGTGCCAGCTTGTCGTAGCTGGCCTTGTTCATCGCCACCGCGAAGGTCTGGGTGTACAGGCCCTTGTCGCCGGTGAAGCCGGTGGTGTTCTTGGCAATCTGCTCCACCTTCAGCGCCGGCACCACCTCCCAGGGGATGGTGGTGGCGCTGATCACGCCCTTGGACAACGCCTCACCCACCTGCGGCACCGGCATGCCCACAGGGGTGGCGCCGAGCTGCTCGAGCATGATGTTGATGATGCGCGAGCCGCCGCGCACCTTCAGGCCCTTCATGTCCTCGAGCTTGGTCACCGGCTGCAGGCTGTGGATCAGGCCGGGGCCATGCACGTGCACGCCGATCAGCTGCACGTCCTTGAACTCGTCCATCGCGTACTGCTGCACGTACTGCTGGAAGGCGCGCGAGGCTGGCTCGGCCAGGCCGCAGCTGAAGGGCAGCTCGAAGACCTCGCTCTTCGGGAAGCGGCCCGGCGTGTAGCCCAGCACCGTCCACACCAGGTCGACCACGCCGTCCTTGGCCTGGTCGAACAGCTCGGGCGGCCGGCCGCCGAGCTGCATGTTCGGGAACAGCTGCACCTTCAGGCGGCCGCCGGATTCCTTCTCCACCTTCTCGGCCCAGGGCTTGATGGCCTTGGCCGGGATGGTGGCCTGCGGCGGCAGCATCTGGTGGAAACGCAGCGTCGAGGTCTGCGCCATCGCGCGCGGCAGGGCCGCCATCGAGGCCGCACCGGCCATCGCGCCGAGGAATTGCTTGCGATTGATCGACATGTCTTGTCTCCGGGAGTTGAGAGAGGTTGCGGGACGGGGTGATCAGGCGGACAGCTGCTGTTCCAGCTGGTGCAGGGTACGGTAGCACGGCAGCACCTGCGCGACGCTGGCGTTGGGCTCGCGCCCTTCGCGGATGGCGGCGAAGAATTCGCGGTCCTGCAGCTCGATGCCGTTCATCGACACCGCCACCTGGGAAACGTCGATTTTCTCTTCCTTGCCGTTGTACAGGTCGTCATAGCGCGCGAGGTAGGTCGCGGTGTCGCCGATGTAGCGGAAGAAGGTGCCCAGCGGCCCGTCGTTGTTGAAGCTCAAGGAGAGCGTGCAGATCGCGCCGTTGGCGGCCTTCAGCTGGATGCTCATGTCCATCGCGATGCCCAGGCTGGGGTGGATCGGCCCCTGGATCGCGTTGGCCTGCACGATGGGCGCGCCCGCCTGGTAGGCGAACAGGTCCACGGTGTGCGCGGCGTGGTGCCACAGCAGGTGGTCGGTCCAGCTGCGCGGCTGGCCCAGCGCGTTCATGTTGGTGCGGCGGAAGAAGTAGGTCTGCACGTCCATCTGCTGGATGTGGAACTGCCCCGCCGCGATGCGGTTGTGCACGTACTGGTGGCTGGGGTTGAAGCGCCGGGTGTGGCCGCACATCGCCACCAGGCCGGTCTGCTTCTGCAGCGCCACCACCGCCTCGCCGTCGGCCAGCTTGTCGCACAGCGGGATCTCCACCTGCACGTGCTTGCCGGCCTCCATGCAGGCGATGGCCTGCGCGGCATGCATCTGCGTGGGCGTGCACAGGATCACCGCGTCCACTTCCTTGATCGCCAGGCTGTCGGCCAGGTCGGTGGTGACGTGCTGGATGCCGTACTTGGCCGCCACCTCCTGCGTCTTGGCGAGTTCGCGGCTGACCAGCGACACCACCTCGACGCCGTCGATCAGCTTGATCGCGTCCAGGTGCTTGATGCCGAAAGCGCCGGCGCCGGCGAGGGCCACCTTGATGGTCATGACGGGTTCTCCAGGATCAGATGGCCCACCGCGGTGTTGCTGGCGGGCACGTGAAAGAAGCGGTGCTTGACCACCGGCGGCTTGCCGCCAGCGACATCGGCCATCGCGCCGCGCGCGATCAGCCACATCACCAGCTCGATGCCTTCGCTGCCGGCCTCGCGCACGTATTCGATGTGCGGCACCTTCGACAGGTCTTCGGGATCGGCGATCAGCCGGTCGAGGAACTTGTTGTCCCAGGCGGCATTGATCAGCCCCGCGCGCGGGCCCTGCAGCTGGTGGCTCATGCCGCCGGTGCCCCAGATCTGCACGCGCAAAGGCTGGTCGTAGCTTTCGATCGCGCGACGGATGGCCTGGCCCAGCATGAAGCAGCGTCGGCCCGAGGGCACCGGGTACTGCACCACGTTGACGGCAAAGGGGATCACCGGGCAGGGCCAGGCTTGGGGTTGGCCGCACATCAGCGACAGCGGCACCGTCAAGCCATGGTCCACGTCCATCTTGTTGACGATGGTCAGGTCGAAGTCGTCCTGGATCACGCTCTGCGCGATGTGGCTGGCGAGCTCGGGGTGGCCGATCACCTTGGGCACCGGCCGCGGGCCGTAGCCTTCGTCGGCCGGCGTGAACTCGGCCGCGGTGCCGATCGCGAAGGTGGGGATCAGCTCCAGGCTGAAGGCGGTGGCGTGGTCGTTGTAGACCAGGAAGATCACGTCGGGCTTGTTCTCCTGCATCCACTGCTTGGAGTATTCGTAGCCCTTGAACAGCGGCACCCAGTAGGGCTCGGTGGTCTTGCCCTGGTCGATGGCCGCGCCGATGGCCGGCACGTGGCTGGTGTAGACGGAAGCGGTGATGCGTGCCATGTTCAGGCCCTCCCCGCCTTGCCTTGAGGTTGGCGGTGCGCCTGCGCGTCACCGTCTTCGCCCACGTAGCGGTTGCCTTCGGGCGAACGGCCGCCGGAGATCATCATGTGGCGGTATTCCTCTTCGGTCATGCCGGTCATGCTGCCGGCCATCTGCTGGAAGCTCTTGCCGTCGGTGGCGCCGATCTTGGCCAGGAAGTAGATGTTGCCGCCCAGCGCGATGCAGCGGTTCAGGTCGCGCGCCAGCACGGCCTGCTTCTGTTCCTCGCTCATCGGCCATTCGTCCAGGTACTTGCGCTCGTCGGCCTTGAAGCGCGCGCGGTTCTCGGCCTTCATCAGGCTCATGCAGAACTGGTTCAGGTGATAGCCCTTGCGCGACTGGTCGGCGTCGAAGATGGTCGTGCCCGGCACGTCCAGATAAGGTTTGTTCAAGGCCATGGTGGGCGGTGCCTCCGCTCAGTTGGTGCAGAAGAAGCTGTCGGCCGCGTCCAGGCTGCCCACGCCCTTGTAGCGCGACACGCTGGGCCAGGGGCACAGCATGCGGCCGCGGTTGGCGGCCCAGTCGGCCGGCAGTTCGCTGTTGACGCCACCGGCATTGCCGGCGCCGCGCGCGCTGGCCGGCAGGCCGGTGGGGGCCTCGCCCTGCTCCACCCAGCGCACCAGCGGGCTCAGCGCGTCGAACTGGTCGGTGGCAGGGCCGCCGCTGCAGTGGGCCATGCCCGGCACCGGGTAGTAGCGCACGAACTCGGCCGAGCGGCCCTGGGCCACGCGGTCGATGCGCTGCATCAGCGCCACCGTGTCGTCGGCCGAGAAGATGGCATCGCTTACGCCGTGGAACATCAGCACCTTGGCGCCACGGCCCCGCAGCGCGGCCAGCTGCACCGGGTCGTCCTTGCCGGGCAGCGAGATGGTGGCGTCGGCAGATTGCGGGAAGCTGGCGTCGGTGGCGTAGATGGCCTTGAAACCGTCGGCCACATCGAACTTCATCGGGTCCACCGAGCGCGGCGGTGTCATGAAGATGTAGCCGGCGGCCGGGTCCAGCACCAGCGAGTTGACGAACTTCCACTGCGCCCAGTTGGCCGAGGCGATGCCGGTGTCCCACGGGAAGCTGCTGTAAATGGCCTGGCCGCTGGGCAGCCGCGCGCCACCATGCACGGCCGCCAGCATGCGCTTCTGGCCCGCGGTGAGGCACTGGCCATCGCGTGTACCTCTGCAGGTGGGCACGTCGCGATCCAGGTCGAAGGTGGCCTGGCAGTTGGCGGTGTCGGCCACGATGCCGTCGCGCGCGCCGTCCAGCGCGTCGCAGCGGCCGAGGATGGCACGCGACACGGTCTGGCGTTCGGCAGCCGTCAGCGCGGTGCCCAGGTCCGGAATGCTGGCACTGGGGTTAAAGGGGTGCGGCCGGGTCGCGCCCGGCGTGGCCAGCGCGGCCCACTGCGGCGCCGCCCACAGCTGGGCCAGCGCGGCGTTGGGCAGCCGGTAGCCCGGTGCACCGACCAGGTAGCCGTCGTACTGGTCACCGATGCGCGCCGCGGCCACCAGCGTGTGACGGCCGCCATTGGAGCAGCCGCCGATGTAGCTGCGGTCCGGGCCCTTGCCGTAGGCGGTGGCGATCAGGCCCTTGGCCATCGGCGTCAGCACAGCCACCGCGTTGTAGCCGTAGTCGGCACGGGCCTGCGGGTCGGCGCCGAAGCGCGGGTTCTGCCGGCCGGTGTGGCCGGCATCGGAGCTGATGACCGCGAAGCCCTGGGCCAGCGCGCCTGTCAGCGGCCCGCCGCCCAGTGCGCCCTGCGCCGGCTGCACCACGCCGTCGATGCCGCCGTTGGCCTGGTAGTAGAAGCGGCCGTTCCAGGCCTGCGGCAGGCGCATCTCGAAGCCGATGGCGTAATCCTGCCCGTCGCTACCCTTGCGCGGGTTCATCTTGCCCTTGACCAGGCAATGCGCCAGGGCCGGCGGGCCGCCCTGCACCACCGGGCCGGCGGCCACGGGGGCGGCGCTGTCGATCTGCGTGTTGGGATGCCTGAACTGCGTGGCCAGGGCCTCGCAACCCTTGAGCGCCGCGCCCTGTGCGGCGCTCAGCCGCGGCGGGGCGTCACCCGCGGGGCGGGGCCCGCTGCTGCAGGCCGCCAGGGTGGCGGCAGCGGACAGCAGGGCCAGTGTCAGGGGAGCTTGCATCGTTTGTCTCCGTGGCTGTCTTGAGCGGGCGTTGTTCAGCGGGCCTCTTCGGGCCAGTAAAGCCGCATCGGGTTGTCGACCAGCAGCTTGCGCTGCAGTTCCGCGGTGGGCGCGATGTGCGGGATGAAATCCACCAGCAGGCCGTCGTCGGGCATGTGGTCCTTCAGGTTCGGGTGCGGCCAGTCGGTGCCCCACAGCACGCGGTCGGGAAAGGTCTCGACGATGCGCCGCGCGAAGGGCAGCACGTCGCGGTAGGCGGCCTGCTCGCCGTTCAGCGCCTTGGGGCCGGTGACGCTGAGCCGTTCCGGGCAGCTGACCTTGCTCCAGACGTTGGGATAGTCGCGCATGAACTTGACGAAGAGCTCGAACTCGGGCCCGTCCACCGGCTTGCTCACGTCGGGCCGGCCCATGTGGTCGACCACCACGGTGGTGGGCAGCGCGGTGAAGAAGTCCCACAGCTCGGGCAGGTCCACCGCCTCGAAGTAGATGACCACGTGCCACCCCAGCGGGGCGATGCGTGCGGCGATCTCCATCAGCTCGTCCTTGGGCGTGAAGTCGACCAGGCGCTTGACGAAATTGAAGCGCACGCCGCGCACGCCGGCCGCGTGCATGGCCTGCAGCTCGGCATCGCTGACGCTGCGGCGCACCGTGGCCACGCCGCGCGCCTTGCCGCCGCTGGCCAGGCAGGCATCGACCATCGCGCGGTTGTCGGCGCCGTGGCAGGTGGCCTGCACGATGACGTTGCGCGCAAAGCCCAGGTGGTCGCGCAGCGCGAACAGCTGCGCCTTGCTGGCATCGCAGGGGGTGTACTTGCGCTCCGGCGCATAGGGGAACTCGGCGCCGGGGCCGAACACATGGCAGTGCGCGTCCACGCTGCCCGGCGGCAGCCGGAAGCGCGGCTTGGCCGGGCCGGCATACCAGTCCAGCCAGCCGGCGGTCTTCTCGAACGGGCCCGTGGTGGGCTTGCTCATCGTTCAGTCCCTCGTCGAATTCGAAAGAAGGCGGTCGGCCTCGCTGCGCCAGTCGGCGCTGCGGGCAAAGCCTGGCGTGCCGCGGGCACCGAATGCGCCGGCATCGGCCAGGTCGGCCATCCCAGCCTGGCGCTGCGCCGTGCCTGCGGCGCTGAAGGGCTCGAGCCCGGCCTCGCGCACGGTCTGCGCCACCTCGCGCATCTCCTCGGCGCGGCGGCGGCCATGCTCGATCACGCGCTGGAAGAAGTAGGCGCCCTGCTTCTCCCAGTCGATGCCGGGGAAGGTTTCCTGCAGCGAGGCGATGACCGCGTCCTCGACGCCGTAGTGGCGCGCGGTGCTGAAGCTTTCGATGACCATCGCCTCCAGGCCCTTGATCATCACGCTGCGGCACATCTTGGTGGCGCTGGCCACGCCCAACTTGTCGCTGACCACCTTCGGCACAAAGCCCAGGTCGGCCAGCAGCGGGCGCAGCGCCTCGGCATGCGGCCCGCCCAGCAGCAGCGGCACCTTGATGCGGTACGGCGGCACGCTGGTCATCACCGCGCCTTCGACATAGCGGCCGCCGGCGGCATCGACGACCTCGGCCGCGCGGCACTTGGCGCCCGGCGAGGCGGAGTTGAAGTCCAGGAAGAAGGCGCCCTTCGCCAGCGCCGGCGCGCAGGCCTGGGCCACCGCCACCGCCTGGCTGGCGGTGACGGCGCTGACCACCAGCTCGGCCCCATGCACCGCCTGCGCATGGGCCGCGCCCAGCACCACGCCGTGGGCCGCGGCATGCTCCCGCAGCGGCTGGCCGTGGTCGGTGTCGAGCTTCAGGTCGTAGGCGCTGACGGCCACGCCGCGCGCGCGCAGGTCCTCGGCCAGGATGCGGCCGACTTCGCCATAGCCAATCAGGGCGACGTTCATCGCTGGCTTCAGTCGATGTACTTCAGGCCAGCCTTTTCCAGCGGCCCGCGCATGTTGTACATGTCCAGGCCCAGCACGCCGGCGGCGAGCTTGGCGCGCTTTTCGCCTTCGTTGGCCTCGCGTGCGGCGGCGGCCTCGGCCACCTGCGCGGCCATCGCGGCCGGCACGCAGACCACGCCATCGTCGTCGGCGACGATCACGTCGCCGGGGTTGACCTCGGCGCCGGCGCAGACCACGCGCACGTTCACCGAGCCCAGCGTGGCCTTGATGGTGCCCTTGGCGCTGATGGCCTTGCTCCACACGGGGAAGCCCATCGCGGTGAGGTCCTTCACGTCGCGGCAGCCGCCGTCGATGACCAGCCCCTTGGCGCCACGGGCGCGGAAGCTGGTGGCCAGCAGGTCGCCGAAGAAGCCGTCGGTGTTCTCGGCGGTGCAGGCCGCCACCACCACGTCGCCGGGCTGCAGCTGCTCGGCCACCACGTGCATCATCCAGTTGTCGCCCGGGTGCAGCAGCACGGTGACGGCCGGGCCGCACAGGTGCGCGCCGGCATAGATGGGCCGCATGTAGGGCCGCATCAGGCCGACACGGCCCATGGCCTCGTGCACGGTGGCCACGCCGAAACCGGAAAGCTTCTCGACCGCCGCCGGGTCGGCGCGCTGGATGTTGCGTTTGACGATGCCCAGTTGGTACATGGAAGTCTCCTAGCGTCCTTGCTTCTTCAGTGCTGCATCGAGCCGCGGATAGACGCGGCGCGCATTGCCCTCGTAGACCTTGTAGCGGTCGTCGCCGACGACGATGGTGCTGGCCTCGATGTAGCGCTTGGTGTCGTCGTAGTAGTGGCCGGTCTCGGGGTCGATGCCGCGCACCGCGCCAATCATCTCGCTGGCGAACAGGATGTTGTCCACCGGGATCACCTTCGTCAGCAGGTCGATGCCCGGCTGGTGGTACACGCAGGTGTCGAAGAAGATGTTGTTCAGCAGGTGGTCCTTGAGCAGCGGCTTCTTCAGCTCCTGCGCCAGGCCGCGGAAGCGGCCCCAGTGGTAGGGCACCGCGCCGCCGCCGTGCGGGATGACGAACTTCAGCGTCGGGAAATCCTTGAACAGGTCGCCGGTCAGGCACTGCATGAAGGCGGTGGTGTCGGCGTTCAGGTAATGCGCCCCCGTGGTGTGGAAGCAGGCGTTGCAGCTGGTGCTGACGTGGATCATCGCCGGGATGTCGTACTCGGCCATCTTCTCGTAGATGGGGTACCAGTGGCGGTCGGTCAGCGGCGGGCTGGTCCAGTGGCCGCCCGACGGATCGGGGTTCAGGTTGATGCCGACGTTGCCGTACTGCTCGACGCATTTCACCAGCTCGGGGATGCAGGTGGCCGGGTCCACGCCCGGGCTCTGCGGCAGCATCGCGGCCGGGATGAAGTGATCCGGGAACAGCTGGCTGACGCGGTAGCACAGCTCGTTGCAGATCGCCGCCCAGGTACTGCTGACGTTGAAATCGCCGATGTGGTGCGCCATGAAGCTGGCGCGCGGGCTGAAGATCGTCAGGTCGCTTCCGCGCTCCTTCATCAGGCGCAGCTGGTTCTTCTCGATCGACTCGCGCAGCTCGTCGTCGCTGATCTTCAGCTCGCTGACCTTCGGCATCGCCGCCGGATCCTTGATGCCGGCGATCTGCCGGTTGCGCCACTCTTCCAGCGCCCTGGGTGCGGTGGTGTAGTGGCCGTGGCAGTCGATGATCATGGTCTGTCTCCTGTGGGGGCGCGGCGCTCAGGCCGGCTCGAAGCCGTGGCGCTGCTTCAGCGCCGCCGTCGCCGGGCTGCGCAGCCAGTCCAGCAGCGCGCGCACCGCCTGCGGCTGGGTGGCCGTGCGGCACAGCGCCGCCGAGAAGGTGGTGGTGATCTGCACG
>JAFLDH010000279.1 GCA_017302505.1 Burkholderiales bacterium | reverse complement strand
GTGGTGCGCTCGCCCACCTGCCGGCCGATGCGGGTGGCGTCCAGCCGTGCGCGGCTGGCCGTCAGCGCGTCCTGCAGCGCAGCCACGCGCGAGGCGCCCACCGTCAGGCCAAGCCAGGCGGCGCGGGTCTGCAGCGCCACCTGGCGCGCCTGGTGCTCGCGCTCGGCATGCGCCTTCTCGGCCAGGCGCAGCTGCTCGTCCTGGCGCGCGCTGCGCCAGCCGCCGGTGTACAGCGGCACGTTCAGCTGCACGCCGATGGCGGCATTGCTCGAGCTGGTCAGTGCCGAGCCGAAATCGCCACTGCCACTGAGGCGGTTCTGTCCGACGCTGGCCACCAGGTCCACCGTCGGCGCGGCCTCCAAGCCGTACTTGGTGGCTTCCTGGCGGGCCGCGTTCACCTGAGTGGCCAGCAGGCGCAGCTGCAGGTTGCTGCCCGCGGCTTCGGCCAGCCATTGCTCCAGCCCGGGCAGCTCCTGGCTCCAGGCACTGTCACCGGCGGCCAGCATGCGCACGCTGGTGCCAGTCCAGCCGGTGATGTCGTTCAGCGCCGCCTGCTTCAATGTCAGCTGCGTCTGCGCGGCCAGCACCTCGGCGCGGATGGCCTGGGCACGGGCGGCAGCCTCGTGGGTGTCGGTGACCGGCGCATCGCCCAGCTTGAAGCGATCGCGGGCCTCGGCCAGCGAGCGCTCAACCGCCTGCTGCTGGCGCTGCAGCAGGCGCAGCGATTCGGCAGCCAGCGCCACGTCGAAGTAGCGTTCGGCCACGCGCAGGATCAGCGCCTGTTCGGCGGCCTGCCAGCCCAGCTCGGCGGCCTCGGCCGACAGCTCCAGCTGGCGCTTCTGCGCGTCGCGCTCGCGGTTGTAGAGCGGCTGCCGCGCCTGCAGCGCCCAGTTGGTGGCCGTGCCGCCGTTGATCGAGGTGTCGAAGTTGGCGCCGTCCACGGTGCCGAAGCCGGGCGCCGAGAAACGTGCACCGGCAATCGAGGTGTCGCCGTTGGCCACGCCCACGCCGCCGCTGAGCTGCAGCGAGGGCCGCCACAGCGAGGCACCCTGCTCGCGCCGGGCATCACCCGCCTGGCGGGCGGCGCGCGCCGCGGCGTACTCCATGTCGGCAGCCTGCGCGGCGCGCCAGGCGTCCACCAGGTCGGCGGCCTGTGCCGGCACTGCAGCCCCCAGGCCGGCCAGCAGCGCCAGCCCCCAAAGCGTTGACTTCATCACCGTGAACGCCGTCGGCTCAGGCGCCCGGACGCACGCCCAGCTTGCGCAGGATGCTTTCCATCAGGCACCACTTGGTCAGTGCGCTCTGCAGCAGGTTGGCACCGACGAAGGCGGTGAAGGCCAACCACCACTGGCTGACGAAGAGCGGGCTGCCGGGAATGCCGAGGGCCAGCGAGAGCAGCACGAAGGTGCCGGCGAACAGACGCACGAGTTGCCAGGATGTCATGTCAATCTCCTTGAAGGACGGGGGTGGGAACAGGAATCAGCTTGTCCAGGCGCCGCCGGTAGGCGACGTAGTACAGCAGCGGGATGACGACCAGCGTCAGCAGCGTCGAGACGAAGATGCCGAAGATCAGCGAGATCGCCAGGCCGTTGAAGATCGGGTCGTCGAGGATGAAGACCGCGCCGAGCATCGCGGCCAGCGCGGTCAGCAGGATCGGCTGCGCGCGGGTGGCGGCCGAGTTCACCACCGCCTGCTTGAAGTCCATGCCTTCGCGCAGCTGCAGGTTGATGAAGTCCACCAGCAGGATCGAGTTGCGCACGATGATGCCGGCCAGCGCGATCATGCCGATCATGCTGGTGGCCGTGTACTGCGCGCCCAGCAGCGCATGGCCGGGCATCACGCCGATGATGGTCAGCGGGATCGGCGCCATGATGATCAGCGGCGTCAGGTAGCTGCCGAACTGCGCCACCACCAGCAGATAGATCAGGATCAGGCCCACGCCGTAGGCCGCGCCCATGTCGCGGAAGGTCTCGTAGGTGATCTGCCACTCGCCGTCCCACTTGACGGTGTAGCCGCGGTACGGGTCGTCGGGCTGGCTGATGAAGCGTTCGCCCAAGGTGCCGCCGCCCGGCGTGGCGATCTGCGCGACCTGGCTGCGCATCTGGAACATGCCGTACAGCGGGCTGTCCACCGCGCCGGCCATGTCGCCGACGACGAAGTTCACCGGCAGCAGGTCCTTGTGATAGACCGGCTGCTCGCGGCGCGTGTCGCTCACCGTCACCAGCTCGCGGATCGGCACCAGCTTGCCCTGGGCGCTGCGCACGCTCAGCTGCAGCAGTGCGTCGAGCTCGCCGTGCAGTTCGGCCGGCAGCTGGATCGTCGCCGCGGCCGGGTACTTGCTGGCATCGTGCAGGTAGGCGGTGGCCTCGCCGGCCAGGCCGGCGCGCAGCGTGGTCACGATCTCCTGCTGCGCCACGCCCAGCATCGCGGCCTTGCGCCGGTCCACCAGCAGCAGCGTGCGCGGCGCGTCGGCAATGCTCGAATCGTCGATGTCGACCACGCCTTCGGTCCGGGCGAACACCTCGCGCACGGCCTTGGCCACCTGGCGCCGGCCTTCGGCCTCGGGGCCGTAGATCTCGGCCACCAGCGGCGACAGCACCGGCGGGCCGGGCGGCACTTCCACCACCTTGACGTTGGCACCATGGCGCTGGCCGATGGCCTGCAGTTCAGTGCGCACCCGCGTGGCGATGGCATGGCTCTGCTCGCTGCGGTGGTGCTTGTCCACCAGGTTCACCTGCAGGTCGCCGACCTCGCCGCCGGCGCGTAGGTAGTACTGCCGCACCAGGCCGTTGAAGTTGATCGGCGCCGCGGTACCGGCATAGGCCTGGTAGTGCGTCACCTCGGGCACCGTCTGCAGGTGCGCGCCCAGCTCGTGCAGCACCGCCGCCGTGCGCTCCACCGGCGTGCCGGCCGGCATGTCGACGATGACCTGGAACTCCGACTTGTTGTCGAAGGGCAGCATCTTCAGCTGCACCAGGCCCAGCACCGGCAGCAGCACCGACAGGCCGATCAGCCCGAGCACGCTGAAGCCCAGCAGCGCGCGGTTGCGTGCACCCTTGGCATCGTCCAGCAGCGGCCTGAACAGGCGTTGGAAGAGAGGCTGCAGCTTGGCCGACAGACCGTGCGGTGCGGCATGGCCCGTCTCTCCAGGAGGCAGCGCCTTCATCCACAGCCGGGCCAGCCAGGGCGTGACGACGAAGGCCACCGCCAGCGACAGCAGCATGCCCATGCTGGCGTTGATGGGGATCGGGCTCATGTACGGGCCCATCAGCCCGGACACGAAGGCCATCGGCAGCAGCGCGGCAATGACCGTCAGCGTGGCCAGGATGGTCGGGCCGCCGACCTCGTCCACCGCGCCAGGGATGATCTGCGCCAGCGTCCGGCCCGGGTACAGCTGCTGGTGGCGGTGGATGTTCTCCACCACCACGATGGCGTCGTCGACCAGGATGCCGATGGAGAAGATCAGCGCGAACAGCGACACCCGGTTCAGCGTGAAGCCCCAGGCCCAGCTGGCGAACAGCGTCACCGTCAGCGTCAGGATCACCGCACTGCCGACGATGGCCGCCTCGCGCCGGCCCAGCGCGATGAACACCAGCGCCACCACCGCCGCGGTGGCGAACAGCAGCTTCTGGATCAGCTTGATGGCTTTGTCGTTGGCGGTGCTGCCGTAGTTGCGCGTCTCGAACACCTCGACATCGGCCGGGATCACCGTGTTGCGCAGCGAGGCCACCCGTTCCATCACCGCATCGGCCACGTCGATGGCGTTCTCGCCGGCCTTCTTGGTGATGGCGATCGTCACCGCAGGGAATTCGCCGCCGTCCTTGCCGCCCACGCCGTGCCAGACGTAGTGCGCCGCCGGCAGCGGCCCGTCGACCACGGTGGCCACGTCCTGCAGGAATACCGGCTTGCCGCCCTGCACGCTGATCACCAGCTCGGCCACTTCGCGCGCATCCTTCAGGAACGGACCGGACTCGATCGCCACCGAGCGGTTGCCCGACAGCAGCTCGCCCACCGGCAGGCCCAGGTTGGCCGACTGCAGCGCCATGCGCAGGTCGGTGACGGTGACGCCGCGGCTGGCCATGCGCGTCGGGTCAATCTCCACCCGCACCGCGCGGCCGGGGCCGCCGGTGGTGACCACCTCGCGGGTGCCGGGCACGCGCTTCAACTCAGCCTCGACGCTGTGCGCCACGCGCTCCAGGTCGAAGGCGCCGGAGGCCGGATGGCGGCTGAACAGCGTCAGCGTGACGATCGGCACGTCGTCGATGCCCTTGGGCTTGATGATCGGCGGCAGCACGCCCAGCCCGCCCGGCAGCCAGTCGGCGTTGCTGTTGACGGTGTCGTACAGCCGCACCAGCGCCTCGGTGCGCGGCACGCCCACCTTGAACTGCACGGTGATCACCGCGATGCCCGGCCGCGACAGCGACATCACGTGCTCGACGCCGGCAATCTGCGACAGCACCTGCTCGGCCGGCGTGGCCACCATCTGCTCGACATCGGCCACGCCGGCGCCCGGGAAGGGAATCAGCACGTTGGCCATGGTCACGTTGATCTGCGGCTCTTCCTCGCGCGGCGTGACCAGCACCGCGAAGATGCCCAGCAGCAGCGCCACCAGCGCCAGCAGCGGCGTGATCTGCGCCGACTGGAAGTAGCCGGCGATGCGTCCGGAGACGCCGAGCTTCGGGCTTGCGTCCATGCTCATTGCGCGCGCGCCGCCGCCTGCGGATCGGTGGCCACCTGCTCGCCGGCCTGCACGCCGGAAAGCACCTCCTGCTGCGTGCCCTGGCTGCGCCCCAGGCGCACCTGGCGCAGCTGCGCCTTGCCCTGCGCATCGACCACGTACACGCCAGTCATCTCGGCCCGGCGCACCACCGCGGAAGCCGGGACGTACAGGCGCGAACCGGCGGCGCCTGCCTCCACCGGCAGCCAGACACGCGCGAACAGGCCCGGCGCCAGGCCGGCCTGCACGGCCGGCAACTGCACCCGCAACTGCACGGTGTGCGTGGCCGGGTCCACCGTGGGCAGCCACTGCAGTTGCGCGGCCTCCGGCGTAAGCCAGCGGCGCGCCTCTGGCAGGCCCGGAAACTCCACCTTCAGCCCGGCCAGCGGCTGGCCCTGCAGGCTCTGCGGCAACGCGGCGCTGACGCGCAACGCGCCGGGTTCGTACAGCGTCAGCAGCGGCTTGCCGGGCAGCGCCATGTCGCCCAGCGACACAGGCACCTCGGCCACCACGCCGGCGAAGGGCGCGCGCAACACGTGCAGGCCCGACTGGGTGCGCGCGGCGGTGGCCTGGGCGCGTTGCGCCGCGGCCTGGGCCTGCGCGGCCTTGTACTGCGATTCGGCACGCTCCAGCGCGGCCTGGCTGATGTATTGCTTGTCGTAGAGCTGCTTCTGCCGCTGGTAGTCCTGCGTGGCCACGTCCAGCATCGCCTGGGCCGAGCGCAGCTGCGCGTCGCCGGCGTTGGCGGCCTGCTCGGCCGTGCGGGCGTCGATGCGTACCAGCACCTGACCGGCCTGCACGCGGTCGCCGGCCTTCACATCCAGGCCGACGATGGCACCGGCCACCTGGGCCGACACCTCCGTGGAGCGCACGGCCTCCACGACCGCGTCGAAGCCCTGCAACGGGCGCTGGGCGCTGGCCTGCACCGTCGCGGTGGCCAGCGCAGCCCAGGCCGGCGCGGCCATGAGTGCCAAGGCGGCCAGCGCGCTAGCGATGCTCGAAGTCTTTTTCATCGGGTTCGGCTCCTGCCCCGTCGATCGGTCCCTGCGGGGGCTGGTGTTTCGTGGGCGAATGTTTTATTATTTGCGTATTCACGCAATTAGTCAAGTCATGAATCTCGCAAGCACACACATTCCGCCGGGGCTTCGGGCATGATCGCGACCATCGCCCACGCCCCCCTCTGCCCGCTCATGCAGGATCTGCCCAAGGAAGCCCTGGAAAAGGTCGCCAGCTATTTCCAGGCGCTGTCGGAACCCACCCGGCTGTCCCTGCTGAACCTGCTGCGCGCCGGCGAACGCAACGTGGGGGAACTGGCGCAGCTCAGTGGCTACACAGCGGCCAATGTCTCGCGGCACATGGCGCTGCTGACGCAGCAGGGCCTGGTGGCCCGCGAAAGCCGTGGCACCAGCGTCTACTACCGCATTGCCGATGCGTCGGTCTACCAGCTGTGCGATCTGGTCTGCGGCAATCTGGCCCGGCACCTGGACCGCACTGCGTCCGAGCGCCAGTTGTTTGCACCTGCCACGTCTGCCGTCGGCAAACGCACCCGCAGGTCGGCGGCCTGAAGGCCTTGGCTCAGGCGCCCAGACCCAGCAGCAGCCAGGCCGCCCACAAGCTGGCCGCCACGGCGCTGCCGTAGCAGACCCAGCCCCCCCAAGGGCCCGCATGCACGCCCAGGTCGTGCAGGCTGTGGCGGATGCGGTGCGCCGCGTGCCACAGGAACAGCGCCAGCGTCAGGCCCAGCAGCAAGCGCGCTCCGGGCCACAGCAGCAGCGCGCGCAGCCGCCCGGCTG
>JAFLDH010000278.1 GCA_017302505.1 Burkholderiales bacterium | reverse complement strand
CGGAGAGCAGGTCGGGGAAGCGGAAGGTCGGTGACTGGTTGGCGTGACTCGCGTAGACGCTGTGCAACCAGTCGTGCTCGTGCATCCACACACGCGTCATCACGATGGCCGGAGGCTGTGCGGCGACGATGGTGTGCGGCACCGATGAACCTCGTTGATGAGCGACTTCGGTGTGCATGTGCAGGGCCCTGATGAGGTCCACGACATGCGAAACCTCTGGGCGACAGCGTAGGAAGCAAATCGATGTCGCTCAACTCGAAACGCGGCATCAAGTCCCCCGACTTTTCGACCGTCGATTCGGTCTCTCGCCACCCAATGTGCGCAAACGAAGCGGCCCGCACGAGGGCGGGCCGCTGTGTTCGGATCGCTGTGCGCGATTCAGCGAATCAGGTGGTAGTTCGCGATCGCGCGGCTCAACATGAAGAGCATGAGCAGCAGCGCGCCGATCGTGTATAGCGGACTCACGGTGAATGGCAGAAACAGGGCGACGAGCACGAGCGAGAGCAGGGCGATGCCCGCCGTGGCGCTCGCGGTATAGAGCTCGGCGCTGTGGTCCGCGAACTCGCGGGCCCGAACGCTGCGCACCGCGAACCCGTCGATGGCGCACACGCCCATGAACACCAGCAGCAGCGGCAACACATGCAGCAGTGTTGCGGCGCGCAGCGTGGCTAGTGTGAAAAGGGCGTCCACGGACTTGAAGTATGGCGATGAGAACAGGCGCGTGCTCATCTGTCCGAATTCGGTGGCCATGGCAGTGTTGATTCCGGGGCCGGCTACTTGCACCGTTTCGGGTGGCGGAGAAGAGACGTTCACGCCATTCGCCTGGAATGACAGCATGCGCTCGAGGATCCGGTCTGCGGCCTCACTGCCCCAGAGCGTCGTGTTGAGTTCATGCTCGGCCCTGACGGTCTGCATCAGGCGATCCGGCGGCACGGCCGAAGGGATGTAGAGCACCAGTGCGAGCACGCAGCCCAGGGCCGCGATCCAGACGATGCGGATCATGGCCGCGCCCCTGTGTTGCGCGCAGCGGCGCGGTCGAAGTCGGGGTTCAGGATCGGGAAGCGGCCTTTGATGAGCCGGCCGCCCGACACCTGGGCGAAGTACTGCAGGTTGGGCAGCTTGCCCAGCATGTCGGCCGGGATGCGTTCTTCCATCGCGTCGGTGATCTGGACCGAACGACCGCTGCTCCAGTCACCAAGGTGCGTGTCGGCACCGAGGTTGCGGCCCACACGCATGGTGTGGATGCCGGTCTTGCCGAAGGTCTCGACCACGAAGTCCTGTGTCGGCCGATCCTTCGTGCGCAGGGCAAAGAGGTTGTTGAGGTTGCCCAGCGCCATGCGGGCAGCATCCTCCGAGCCCAGGCGGTTGGCCAGGTCGGCCAGCGTCTGCATCGCGCAGATCGAGTGGATGCCGCCTTCGGCACCCTTGTTGAGGATCTCGATCAGGGGCTTGTTGATGACGTTGGAGACCTCGTCGACCACCAGCGTGATGCGGCCCTGAATGTCCAGGTTGTAGCGCATGCCGGCCCGCGCGGCCATGTCCGCCAGGGCCAGGGCGCCGATCGCGGACGCCACGGACGGATCGGGCAGCGAATCCAGGCACATGTACAGCACATGGCGGCCGCGCTCGATCTTCTCGAAGTTCATGATCGGCCGCGTGTCATCGAGGTCGAAGGGATCCGGGGACAGGCTCTTTCCGAGATCGCCCGAGGTGAGCATGGACAGGATGGGAAGCAGGCTGGCCGTGATCTTCTGGTAGTGCTCGCGGTTGTGGCGGAACACGCGGATCTGGTCGTCGATCACGCGCTCGTGCTGGTTCTGCGGGACCTGCTGCTCGTAGTAGGTGACGTAGGCGATCAGTTGCGTGCTGGTGACCTCGGAGGGCCGTCGGATCTGCCCGCGGCTCGCCTCCTGCAGCAGCTTTCGCATCTCGACCGAGTCGCGCCAGCCGCGCGGCAGGATGCGATCGAAGAAGTGCGTGAGGGAGGCCTCCAGCACGGGCTCCACGCCGCCAGCGACGTACTTGATGAGCTTGACCAGATTGGGCCGGTCTTCCAGGCTGACCAACCCCTGAACCACGACGTTGACGGCGTCCCACCCAAAGGCGCTGAAGGTCCCGTCCTTGTCGGCCGGCATGATGGATTGAAGGCGGCTCGCGATCTCGGTGGGCTTCTGCCAGTTGAAGGTGAAGTCGAGGCGAACACCGACTTCCGGGAAGGCCGGGTGGAACTCGAGGAAGGTGTCGGGCTGGCGGTAGTCCTCGCACGCGCGCTGCACGACGCGCTTGAGGCGGCGGCTGTTCTTGGGGTCGATGAACACGACGACGTCGCCGCGCTTGATTGCCTGGGTCAGCAGCGTGGCCAGTGCGACGCCCTTACCGGCCTGTGTGGTGCCCACCAGCAGGGTCCCACCTTCGAAGTTCTGCAGCGGCCGGTACAGCGGCTGTTCCTTGGGCTCCACGCCGTGGATGAAGGGCATGCCGATCTCCGCATCGGGCTGCGGATCGACGGTGTAGCCCAGCAGCGAGAGCAGCGAGGGTGGCAGCGTGTACTCCTTGTAGTCAATCTTGGCCAGCTCGTAGAGGCGCTGGGAGTGCAGCGGCTGCCATTCGAAGCCGAAGCCGAGAAACACCATGCCCGGATCGGGCGTGAGCTGGCCGAGGCGTCGTGTGGTGATGACCTGCATCGCCCGTCCGGACAGCGAGGCCCGCACCGTCAGGACCCGCATTGCCTGACGAGCGCGCACGATCATCATCAGCATCGCGAAGGCCGAGAGCGTCAGAGCGAACGGTGTGAACAGCGCCCGTGAGCCAGTGATGTAGACGAAGTACAGAAGGCCGAGCAGCCATGCGGCGGCAGCCCAGGCCTCGTAGGCGGGCCGCCACGGCATCTCATAGGGCCGGACAAGCATGGCGTCACCTCAGGTGGGTGTGTGGAAGTCGATCGGGTTGAGGCCCTCGATGTGAGTTGGCTTCACGATCACGCCCGCCTGCTCCTGGCCGCCGATGTCGTGCTGGTAGGTCCTGGGCCGACGGTCCTTGGTGCCGACGAGCATGTCCACGTCGACCAAGGCGCGCAGGGCAACGCTCACGTCGATGCTGTGGGCCTTGAAGTGCGACAGCGGCACGAAGACGCCCGAAGCGACGGTGACCGCGATCGCCGTTCTCGCGTCGGAGTTCATCGTCGCGATCGCGTCCTGCAGCGCCTGGCGGACCTGGGGGACCAGGCGCAGCGGTGCCTTCAGGGCGAACCGCCGCGACGGTGCGACCGACGCGGGTTGTGCCGGGATGGGCTCCGGCGGGACGTTCGCCTCGCTCGGCGGCGCGGGCGACGGCTCGAAGTCGAGTACGCCTTGCGCGTCCGGTGGCGGCATGGGCGGTTCAGCCTGCCCGGTGACGTCCTCAGGCGCCGACCGTGGCGTTGCCGTGGCGGCCCGCGGGCTGACTGCCCCGGCCTTTGGCGTCGCCAACGCGGGGGTCGTTGGCGGCGGCACAGCCGCGATGTTGGCGTTTGTGGCGCCCGCGGTGCGGGATGGGGCAGTGGCCGCGCGCGCAATCAACGGCTGTGCGAGGGCATCGACAGGCCTCGTCTGCCCCGTCAGGAGGATGTCGGGCGAAACCAAGCGGATCGCTTCGATCGCCGCCGAACTCCCGGGGGGCAGGATGCTCCAGCAAGCCTGACCTTCGGGCGGTGCGATGAGCACCCCGGCAGCGGTGAGGATCTCGACGATCGTCTCCGGCGCCTTGGGGATGCCACGAAGCTCGTCGTCTTCGAGCACCTTGCGGATCTCGGCGGCAGCGTTGGGCCAGACGATGAAGAGCCCCTCAGCGCCGAGCCAGACGCGTGAGCGCTCGGTGTTGGGCGACCAGGCCGGATGGGCCGCAACGAGGTGGCGCATCGCATCCAGCAGGTAGCGCTCGATGTGCGCGCCAAGGATCGGCCTGCCGTATCGATGCGCACTGGCCGCAAGGTCGCGGTCGATGACGAGCGCTGCCGCCCGCTTGACGAGTTCGATCAGGATGCTCTGCTCGTGCAGCAGCGGAATGCCGGTCATCGAGGCGAGCATTTGCGGCACCACGACGTGGTTGGCTTCGGCGAGATGCTGCATCGCCTCAGGTGACACGATGTGGGGGAGTGCGAACAGGCCCAGGCCACGGCTATCCGCCGCATTGGCGATCCAGCGCACGAAGAAGCGACGCGCTTTGCGGCGTTCGAGCCAGACCGTCAGGGGCACCAGGTAGGCGGGCCATTCGTTGCCCTGCTCATCGGTGACCGTGGCATGGCTGAGCGTGCGGTGTAGTTCGCTGCACAGGCCGGCAAGGAAAGTCGCCTGTCGCCAGCGCGGCTCGAGTTCCTTGCGCACGGTGATGGTGGCCCGGCCGGAGACGATGTGAGCGTCGGTGCCTTGCAGCGCGAAGAAGGCCACCTCCAGGCCAAGCCGGAAGAGCCCGCCTGCGGAGCAGAAGAAGTTGTCGGCTGTCGCGGGCAGCAGGTTGACGTAGGAGGCGTAGCGCCGGATGGGCGCGACGATGTCGCGTTCGAAGGTCTCGGCGTCGCATCCGTAGCAGTACTTGAAGCGCTGGAGGAACTCGGCTTCGGACGCGATCAACTCATCGACTGTCGAGGCGCCGATGCCGGGGTCCACGGAGGGATGCCCCGCGCTTGCGAGCGGCGCGGCGAGACCACCGGGTTCGGTCCGCGGTGAGGGGTCGCCGCGAAGCCGCGGGCGGCTTTGAAAGAGATCGAGCAGGCCCATGGTCCACGCCACGTCATGTGTTGCGGCGATCATCCGGCGGGAGGTGCGGGCGCTTCAACTCGAAAGGCCGGTCGTACTCCCCCCGGAAACACGCCGTCGGTCGGCTCCTCGCGCGGATCGGGTCCTCAGGTCACGCGGCCATCGCAGGCAGCAGGGTCCGGTGTCGCCGGATGAGCATGCAGAAGGGACAGCCGATCGGGTGCGGCTCGGCCTTGCTCACCAGGTAGTGCGAGCTACAGGATGCGCATTGCAGGAGTTCAAGCTGTTGCTCCGACACGCCCCAGACGGCGTCGAGCAGCGCGGCGACTTCGAAGCAGCGGTCGAAGGTCACGGGCTTCGGATAGTCACGGCAGGCGCGGCGTGTGGTCTCGAAGGCCGAGCACATGGCTTCGGTGGGCGTGACGTCCAATCGAACGAGCCGCCTGAAGTGGAACGCGAAGACCGCGTATTGCACACGGTGGGTGACTTCGGTCTTCGCGGACCAAGAGGCCAGCGGCATAGGTCGCGTGATGTAGGCGCTCGTGACGGTGCGCCGCCCACGCGGAGCGCGGAACAGTCGCGCGCGCGGCTCTTCGGCCAGCACCGCGCAGATCCTGTCGCCAGCGCCCAACTGGTGCAGCCGGTCCAGCAGGCGAACATGTGCGATGTCCAGGTCCAGTTGCCATGGCGGGTCCTGCCTGGGCCGGTGCGGCTTCGATGGAGCAACTGCCAGCCCAGGCGGGGGCGGCCTGCGGACACGAGCGCGAACCCCCGACTTCAGCCGCCAGTCGGTTCGACAGACCGGGCAACTGTCGCGCTGGGGCATCCCATGGGGTGCGAGGTAGGGGCTGCGGCAGTTCAGGCACTCGACGAACGAGAGCCCGCATTTCGTCGCCGCCCAGATGCCGTCGAGCCTGGAGATCAGGAAGAAGGCCTGGTCGAACCCAAGAATGGACTCGGGCTGCGTGGCGCGGTGGTGCCGGAACGCGGCAATCAGCGCGTCCGCCGGCAGGAAGCCTTCACTGGTCAGCCGGCGGTAATGGGTCGCGAGGAAACAGGCCTCGGCCTGCAGGCGCCTGGTGGTCTTGAAGAAGAAGTCCTCCGAATACTGCGGTCGGCCGATCGGCGCCGGATATCGCTCGCAATAGACGGCTCGTTCGATGTACCCCGGCGTGAGACCGGTGAGGTGGGCGATGGTGCGCAGGCGCGCGCCCAGCATCACGCACTGGCGCGCCGTCTCCAGCGCACGCAGGCTGTACGACGAAAACGGGCTGCCCACGCGTCACCGCTGTGACGCACTCAGGCGTCGGCGACTCGCGTGGCCCGCGCGGTGGCTGAACGGGCCGAGGCGATGGCCGGGGCGATCGCAGGGGGGAGCGCGAGCAGCGAGGAGAGGTCGCTTCGAGGCAGGAAGAGGGCCTGGTCGCCGATGCCGCAGACGAAGCTGAGCAACTCGTCCGGCGCGCGGCTTACGATGGCGGCGAAGTCTTGTCGCGCGAGCCCGAAGCTGCAGACGGCGTCGCCCATGTCGCGCATTGCGGCATCGCGCATCAACAGAAGAAGGTTCAGGTTCGCTCGCTGAACCTGCGAGAGCGAAGTTGCATGGTCCATGGTTACGTCCCGGTCTGCCTTGTGGCTGGTCGACGCGGGACGGCAAGCGGACCCGGCGTCAAGTCGAGGCGGCGGTGCCGCGGCGACTTGAGCGAAAGATTACCGATTCTTGGCGCGTGGTGTCAACGCATATTAGCGTTACATGTACTTTCTGAACAGACTAGACGGCACTGGAAG
>JAFLDH010000277.1 GCA_017302505.1 Burkholderiales bacterium | reverse complement strand
GCCACCGCCCGGCCCTGCGGTGCGGCCAGCAGCACCGGCATGCAGTCGGCCAGCTGCACGATGCAGGCGATGCCCGGCTCGTCGGTCCAGCTGGCATCGGCCAGTGGCAGCGGGGCGTCGGCCGGCTGCGCTGCGGCACGCACGACGGTCGCGCCGTGTACCTGCTTCAGCCAGCAGGGTGCGGCACCCGTGGCGGCGACGAAGCGGCGCCGGTTCTCGGCCACGTGCGCCGGGTCATCGCCCACGGCGATGCCCAGGTTCAGGCTGTCCCAGGGCGCGGCGCTGACGCCACCGGCGCGGATGCTCATCAGGGCGCCGACACGCACCGACGCGGCCCAGGCCGGCTCGATGCGCGGCAGCGGCTCAGAAGGCATCCGGGCAGGCTTCGGGCCGGGTCTTCTCGAAGGCCGGCAGTTGCATGCAGGCCTCGAACACCTGCATCACCTGAGGCAGATGGTCCGTGCGGCACTTGAAGCGCTGCGCGTTGAACACCTGCGGCACGAGCGTGATGTCCGCCAGGCCCGGGCTGTCGCCATGGCAATAGCGGCCGGGCCGGGCCGCGAGCTGTCGCTCCACCACCTCCAGACCGGTTTCCACCCAGTGGCGGTACCAGCGATCCTTGTCGTCTTCAGGCACCTTCAGCGATTGCGTCAGGTAGCGCAGCACGCGCAGGTTGTTCAGCGGATGGATCTCGCAGGCGATGTCCAGCGCCAGTGCGCGCACCCTGGCGCGGCCGGCCGGGTCGGCCGGCAACAGCGGCGGCTCAGGATGGGTTTCGTCCAGGTACTCGATGATCGCCAGCGACTGCGTGAACACATGGTCGCCGTCACGCAGCAGCGGCACCAGCCGGCTGGCCGACACCGCGGCATAGCTTTCGGCCGTCTGCTCGCCCTTGACCAGATGCACGGCCTTGTAGTCGTAGTCCAGGCCCTTCAGCGCCAGTGCGATGCGCACCCGGTACGAAGCCGAAGAGCGGAAGTAGTTGTACAGCTCCATGGGCAGCCTCCAGTGTGGTTCAGGCCACGGCCACCCGCAGCGACCCCAGGCCATCGATGCGGCATTCCATCAGGTCGCCACGCTGCACCGCACCCACGCCGGCGGGCGTGCCGCTGTATATCAGGTCGCCGGGCTGCAGCAGCCAGGCCGTGCTCAGGTGGGCGATGATCTCGTTGACGTTCCAGATCAGCTCCGACAGGTCGCCCTTCTGGCGGCGCTGGCCGTTCACGTCGAGCGTGATGGCGCCCTTGTCCAGCCGGCCTGTGCGGCCGATCGGGTGGATCGGGCCGATCGGCGCGCTCTGCTCGAAGGCCTTGCCGATGCACCACGGGCGGCCCTGCTTCTTCATGTCGTTCTGCAGGTCGCGGCGGGTCATGTCCAGGCCGATCGCGTAGCCCCAGACATGCTGGCCGGCTTCGGTCACCGGAATGTCGCGGCCGCCGCGGCCAATGGCCACCACCAGCTCCACCTCATGGTGCAGGTTGGCGGTCAGGCCGGGGTAGGCCATGCGGCCGGTCTCGCCCTCGGGCACCACCAGCGCCGCATCGGCCGGCTTCAGGAAGAAGAACGGCGGCTCGCGGCCGGTGTGGCCCATCTCCACCGCATGCTCGACATAGTTGCGGCCCACGCAGTAGATGCGGTGCACCGGGAAGCTGCCGCCGCCCGCGACGGGCACGGCGACGGTGGCGGGAGGGGTCAGGACGAAGCTCATGGCGGCGGGGGTTCGGGCTGCGGTCGGGGGATGATGCCATGGGCCCAGGCGCCGGAAGGCCGGCCGATTGCTCCTACACTGCGGCGCCATGTTCGACCTGCGCCGCATCAAGCATTGCCGCGTCTGCGGCGCGCCCACGCAGTACCGCGTGCCGGCCGACGACAACCGCGACCGCGCGATCTGCACCGCCTGCGGCGAGGTGCACTACGAGAACCCGCTGAACGTCGTCGGCACCGTGCCGGTGTGGGGCGAGCAGGTGCTGCTGTGCCGCCGCAACATCGAACCGCGCTACGGCTTCTGGACGCTGCCGGCCGGCTTCATGGAGCTGGGCGAAAGCACCGCCGAAGGCGCGATCCGCGAGACGGTCGAGGAAGCCGGCGCGCGCATCGAGCTGCAGGAACTGTTCACGCTGCTGAACGTGGTGCGCGTCGGCCAGGTGCACCTGTTCTACCGCGCCCGGCTGCAGGACACCGACTTCGCGCCCGGCCCCGAGACCATCGAGGCACAGCTCTTCCACGAGCACGAGATTCCCTGGGAGCAACTGGCCTTCCGCACCGTGCGCGAGACGCTGCAGCGCTACTTCGAAGACCGCCGCAGCGGGCACTTCCAGCTGCACGTCGCCGACATCGGCTGACGCCGCGTCAGCCGGCCACGCCGTCGAAACCGACGCCCCACAGCGCCGCCCGGTCTGCCGGGTCGGCCACGTCCAGGGCCAGCACCTGCCATTGCATGCCATGCAGCAGCGCGCACAGGCCTTCGGCCAGCTCGCGCTGGGCCGGCTGCGTGGCCACGCCTTGCAGCAAGGCGCCGTCGAACACCGCATGGTCGATGCCCAGGACCTGCAGCGCCGGCAGCTGGCGCAGCCGTGCGCTGCCATGCACCAGGCCGATGCGCAGGCCCGGCAGCCGCCAGGCCGCCGCCGCGCGTTGCACACGCTCGGCGTGCTGGGCCGCTTCTTCACCCAGCTCCAGCCACAGCAGCGCGGCCCGCGCAGGCACAGCCTGGAGCTGGGCCCGGACCGCCTCGATGAAGCCTTCCGCGGCCAGCGAAGCCGCGGCGAAGGCAATGCTGCGCGGACAGGCATTGTCACCGATGGCCTGCAGGGCCAGCGACAGGGCCGCAAGATCGGTCTGCGCGGACAGCCGGCAGCGCACCGCCAGGGGCAGCCAGCGCGAAGGCGGCTCGAAGGCGCCGCCGGCCTGCAACTGCAGCTGCAGCGTGCAAGCCAGGTGCAGCAGCTTGCCGTCGGCGGACCGCACGGGCTGCGCATGCAGTTGCCCATGCTGGCCCATCAGCGCCGCCAGCAGCTGGGTCTGCCAGACACCCTCGCCTTCGGCGGCGGCCATGGGGGCCGATGCCGATACCGCGAAAGGCCCGGACAGCTCGGCCTGCGCCAGTGCACGGTCGGCCTGAGCTAGTGCCGTCGCGGCATCGGCCGGCGGCCGCAGCTCCGCCGCCCCCAGGCTCAGGTCGGCCTGAGGATCCACCATGGCCAGCGAGGCCCGCAGGGCGTCGCGAAGCGAAGCCGCGCTTTCGGCCGCCATGTCGGGCGCCGGCAGGTACAGGGCCAGATCGGCCCCGTTCAGCCGGCCCACCAGCGAACCTTGCACGCCTTGCGGATAGGACTGCAGCACCTGCCCCACGGCGGCCAGCAGGCGGTCGGTGCCGGCATGGCCCAGGCGCCGGTTCATGGCCTGCAGGCGTCGCAGGCGCACCAGCACCAGCCCGCTGCCGCGCTGGCCTTCGGCGCGCAGGGCGGCATCGAGGCGCGCCACGAACACCTGCCGCTGCAGCAGCCCGGTCACCGCGTCCGTCTGCGCCTGCAGGCGCAGCGCTTCCAGATGCCGCACCTGCTCGTCGAACAAGGCCTGCAGCCGGCCGACCATCGAGTTCATGCTGCGGGTCAGTTGCCGCAGCTCGGGCACCGAGGGCTCACGAGCCATCAGAAAACGCTGGCCCTCCAGGGCCTGCGCCTGAGCCACCACCGCATCGATCGGCCGGCGCCAGGCGCGCACCGCCACGGAGGACAGCGCCGCCGCCGCCAGACCCAGCAACAGGAAACCGGCCGCCGCGCGCAGCCAGGCTGCCCACAACGCATCCAGCGCACCGTCGGCCTGGCTCCACACCAGGACACGGCCCAGGGGTTGCCAGCCGGCCGACACCGGCGCTTCGCCCGGCCCGGGCGACACGGCCAGCAGGGCCACAAACCAGCCCGGCGCATGCCCAGGCGCCGCGGGCCGCTCGCGCTGCAGCAGCACGCGGCCGTCCTGCGCCAGCAGCTGGATGCGGTGGAAGTGGCCGCTGTCGAACTGTGCAGAGATCACCAGTTCCAGGCCGACCGGGTCGCCCCGTTGCTGCGACAGCGCAATGGCCAGGGTGGCCGCGCCGTCCTCGTTGCGCAGCTGCATCTGGTGCTGCAGCATCTGTCGCGCCATCCAGGTGTGCAGCGCCGTGCTGCCGAGCAGCGCAAACAGCAGCGCCGCGCACAGCATCAGCCACACCTGGCGGGCCAGGCTCATCAGCGGAAGCCCTCGGCCCGCGCCTTGGCCATCACCTCACGCCAGCGCGTCAGGCGCAGCGCCGGGTCGCCGGCACCGACGGCGCCCACGCCCTGCCAGAGCCCTTCGCTGTTGAAGCTGAAGACCGGACGCAGATCATCGCGGCGCGAGGCCGGCACGATCTCGTCCTGCAGGTTGTCCAGCACCAGCGGGTCCGCGCCCGGCATGGGGAAGTAGGCCAGCACCATGTGCGGCTGCAGCGGGCCGTCGTCCATGCGGGCACGCACGTAGACCAGACGCAGCCGCGCGGCCGGCACCCCCACCGCCAGCAGGCTGAAATACTTGGCGATGGCGTAGTCCTCGCAATCCCCCATGCCGCGGCGCAGCGCCTCCAGCGGGCTGGCCCAGTAGTCGACCTGACCCCAGGCTACCTCGTCGGTGGCAAAGCGGATACGGCGGTTGAAGAAAAGGTGGATGGCGCGCAGGCGGGTGGCCTCGTCCTGCGCCTGCACCCCATCCAGCAGCAGCCACAGCGGCTGCACGGCGGCCTCGTTGGCCTGGCTGGCGGAAGCCAGCAACAGCGCCGCTGCACCCAGCAGGGTGCGCAGGCGGGCGGCCAGCGGAAACGGCCGCCGCAAGGCTGGCAAAGAACGGGCAATGCGCACGGTGGCGGCGGAACGGAAGCCGGGACAGCGGGCGGCCGGCCGTTGGCCGTGCTGCGCCCTGCTGCGGTGTTCGGCCCGGCCCGCGCCGACTTGAGGGCCAGCGCCCATGCGGCGGCGCCCGGTGTGCCGTCAGACACACCGGGCGCCGGTGCAGGGAGCGAGAACGACGCTACTTGCGCGCGGGCGGCAGGTCGGTGCAGCTGCCGTGCGCCACCTCGGCCGCCATGCCGATGCTTTCGCCCAGCGTGGGGTGCGGGTGGATGGTCTTGCCGATGTCCACCTCGTCAGCGCCCATCTCGATGGCCAGCGCGATCTCGCCGATCATGTCGCCGGCATGGGTGCCGACGATGCCGCCGCCCAGGATGCGGTGGGTTTCGGCGTCGAACAAGAGCTTGGTGAAGCCTTCGTCGCGCCCGTTGGCGATGGCCCGGCCGGAAGCCGTCCACGGGAACAGCCCCTTCTTCAGCTTCACGCCCTTGGCCTTGGCCTCGTCCTCGGTCAGGCCGACCCAGGCCACCTCGGGATCGGTGTAGGCCACGCTGGGGATCACCCGCGCGTCGAAGGCCGCCTTGCTGTCGCCGGCCGCGACCTCGGCGGCGACATGTGCCTCGTGCACCGCCTTGTGCGCCAGCATCGGCTGGCCGACGATGTCGCCGATGGCGAAGATATGCGGCACGTTGGTGCGCATCTGCACGTCCACCGGGATGAAGCCGCGGTCGGTGACCGCGACGCCGGCCTTGTCGGCGCCGATCTTCCTGCCGTTGGGGCTGCGCCCCACCGCCTGCAGCACCAGGTCGTAGACGCCTTCGCTGGCTTGGCCGTCGGCGCCTTCGAACTTGACCTTGATGCCGTCGGCCGTGGCTTCCGCGCCCACCGTCTTGGTCTTGAGCATGATCTGGTCGAAGCGCGGCGCGTTCATCTTCTGCCAGACCTTGACCAGGTCGCGGTCGGCGCCCTGCATCAGGCCGTCGAGCATCTCCACCACGTCGAGCCGCGCGCCGAGCGTCGAATACACCGTGCCCATCTCCAGGCCGATGATGCCGCCGCCGATGACCAGCATGCGCTTCGGCGTCTGGCGCAGTTCCAGCGCGCCGGTGGAATCGACGATGCGCGGGTCGTCGGGCAGGAAGGGCAGGCGCACCGCCTGCGAGCCGGCGGCGATGATGCAGTGCTTGAAGCGGATGGTCTGCGTCTTGCCGGTCTTGTCCTGCGCGGTGCCGGTGGTCTCCTCGACCTGCACATGGTGCGGGTCGATGAAGGCGCCGTAGCCGCGCACCACTGTCACCTTGCGCATCTTGGCCATCGCGTTCAGGCCGCCGGTGAGCTTGCCCACCACCTTGTTCTTGTGCGCCAGCAGTTTGGCCGAGTCCACCGTGGGCGCGCCGAACTCGACGCCCAGGTCGGCGAAGTGCTTCACCTCGTCCATCACCGCGGCCACGTGCAGCAGCGCCTTGCTGGGAATGCAGCCGACGTTGAGGCAGACGCCGCCCAGCGTGGCGTAGCGCTCGACGATCACCGTCTTCATGCCCAGATCGGCGGCGCGGAACGCGGCCGAATAGCCCCCCGGGCCGGCGCCCAGCACCAGCATGTCACATTCGAGGTCGGCGCCGCCAGCGTAGCTGGCGGCAGCCGGGGCGGCCACGGGGGCCGCGGCGGGCGCCGG
>JAFLDH010000276.1 GCA_017302505.1 Burkholderiales bacterium | reverse complement strand
GCCGGTGCTGCTGCCACCGGACCACGCCGGCCCGGTGCCGTCGGCGCCGCGGCCGGCGCCGATGGCCGGGCAGCCGATCGGCCGTGCCAGCGAATGCGCGCTGCTCTACACCTCGGGCACCACCGGCCGGCCCAAGGGCTGCGTGCTCGCCAACGACTACTACCTGCTGGCGGGCGAGTGGTACGCCACCATCGGCAGCCTGTGCACGCTGCATGAAGGCCGCGAGCGCATGGTCACGCCGCTGCCGCTGACTCACATGAACGCGATGGCCTACTCGGCCATGGCGATGGTGCTCACTGGCGGCTGCCTGGTGCAGCTGGACCGCTTCCACCCCGGCAGCTGGTGGCAGACGGTGCGCGACACCCGCGCCACCGTCGTCCACTACCTGGGCGTGATGCCGGCCATGCTGCTGGGTGCGCCGTCGTCGCCGCAGGACCGCGCCCATGCGGTGCGCTTCGGCTTCGGCGCCGGGGTCGACCGGCGGCAGCAGGCCGCCTTCGAACAGCGCTTCGGCTTCCCGCTGCTGGAAGCCTGGGCGATGACCGAGACGGGCGCCGGCGCGGTGGTCATCGCCAACCACGAGCCGCGGCAGGTGGGCCTGAGCTGCTTCGGCCGCGCCGAACCGGCCGTGCAGTGGCGCCTGGTCGGCGACGATGGCAGCGACGTGCCCACCGGCCAGCCGGGCGAGCTGTGGGTGCGCGCCGCGGGCCCGGACCCGAGGCGTGGCTTCTTCGGCGAATACCTGAAGGACCCCGAGGCCACGGCCGAGGCCTGGGAGGGCGGCTGGTTCCACACCGGCGACCTGGTGCGCGCCGATGCCGACGGATACCTGTACTTCGTCGACCGCAAGAAGAACGTCATCCGCCGCAGCGGCGAGAACATCTCCGCCGTGGAGGTGGAAAGCGTGCTGGCCCAGCACCCGCGCGTGGCCGCGGTGGCGGTGGCCGCAGCACCCGACGACGTGCGCGGCGACGAGGTGCTGGCCTGCATCGTGCGTCGCGACCCAGCACCCGACGACGACCTGCCGCAGCTGGCCGCGCAGATCACCCAGCATGCGCTACAGCAGCTGGCCTACTACAAGGCCCCCGGCTACGTGGCGTTCGTCGAAGCGCTGCCGCTGACGCCTTCGCAGAAGGTGCAGCGTGCGCAGCTGAAGGCGCTGGCGGCGTCGCTGCCCGGGCAGCCGCAGTGCGTGGACACGCGCGTGTTGAAACGGCGCCAGGCATGAGCCGACGCGGCTACGAAGGCATTGCGGTGGCCGTGCCGGTGACGGTGCCCTACGAGCGCTATTCGACGCACGGCGCGCCGTGGTTCCTGGGCCGGGTGCTGGCCGAACTGTTGAAGAGTTCCGGCCTGCAGAAGGACGCGATCGACGGCCTGTGCGTGTCCAGCTTCTCGCTGACGCCCGATACCGCGGTGGGCCTGACGCAGCACCTGGGCCTGAGCCCGCGCTGGCTGGACCACATCCCGATGGGTGGCGCCAGCGGCGTGGTGGCGGTGCGGCGCGCGGCGCGCGCGGTGCAGGCCGGCGATGCCGACATCGTGGCCTGCATCAGCGGCGACACCAACCATGTCGATTCCTTCCGGCTGATGCTGGGCAGCTTCAGCGCCTTCGCGCGCGACGCCACCTGGCCCTACGGCTCGGGCGGGCCGAACTCGATGTTCGCCTTCATCACCGCGCACACCATGCGCACGCGCGGCGCCACGCGCGAGGACTTCGGCAGGATCTGCGTGGCGCAGCGCCAGAACGCGCTGGGCATCCCGCATGCGATGTTCAAGAAGCCGCTGACGCTGGACGAGTACATGCAGGCGCGGGTCATCGCCGACCCGATCCACCTGTTCGACTGCGTGATGCCCTGCGCCGGTGGCGACGGCGTGCTGGTGATGAGCGAGGCGCGCGCCCGCGATCTGGGCCTGCCCTTCGTGCAGGTGCTGGCCGCCACCGAGCGGCACAACGCCTGGCGCGAAGACCCGATCATGATCCGCGGCGGCTGGTCGGTGGACCGCGACGATCTCTTCGGCATGGCCGGCGTGAAGCCGCAGGACCTGGACTTCGTGCAGTTCTACGACGACTATCCCGTCATCGTGATGATGCAGTACGAAGGCCACGGCCTGTGCGCCGAAGGCGAGGGCGCGGAGTTCGTGCGTGCCCATTCGCTGGACTGCGCTGGCACCATGCCGACCAACACCAGTGGCGGGCAGTTGTCGATGGGTCAGGCGGGGGCGGCGGGTGGCTATCTCGGGCTGGTGGAGGCGGTGCGTCAATTGACCGATCGGCCTTTGGGTGCGGCGGTGCCTGATGCGAAGCTGGGGTTGGTCAGTGGCTTCGGGATGATCACTTACGACCGTTGCCTTTGTACTGGGGCTTTGGTGCTGGGGCGTTCGTCATGATTTGCATGCGTTGCGTTCAGTGTGGCGCGCGGCGCGGGTCCGCGTTCTCCGGCCCACATCGCGGGCCAGCGACTTCTGTTTTCACCGGTTACCTTGTCACCACCAACCAGGCAGGGACGGGTTCAGCGTGCCGCGAACGGGGCCTGCGCCCGCGAACCCGCACCACACGCCCTGCCACCACCGCAGGCACGCCACCCAGCGCACAGCGAGCGCCACTTGCAGCGTGGCGGTGGTACCCGCGGGCGCAGGCCCCGTTCGCGGTGCGCTGGCCGGTGACCCGCTTGGCTGGTGTTGATGAGGCAGCGGAACGCGCCCATCAATCGGCCGCCCGCGATGTGGGCCGGAGAACGCGGGTGCCGCCGGTGCGCTGCCATAGCTGCGCAGGCATCGAGGAATTCACATGACCATGCCCCTGATGCGCCCCAAGCGCAAGAACCCGGTCCTGCGCACGCGGCTGCCCACGCTGCCTCCGGGCCAGCGCGGCCGGGTCGCGCTTGGCATGACGGCGGCCGCCGCCGAAGGCCGTTTCGAGCTTCAGCAATGCGACGACTGCGGTGCCGTGCAGTACCCGCCGCGCGAGGCCTGCCATCGCTGCCTCTCGCCCCACCTGAAGTGGCGCGAACAGAGCGGCGAAGGCGAACTGCTCAGCCAGACCACGCTGGCGCACAGCAACGACCTGTTCTTCCGCGAGCGCCTGCCCTGGCGGCTGGGCCTGGTGCGGCTGGATGCCGGCGCCACGCTGATGCTGCATCTGCACGGCGACGTGCCCGACGCGCCCGCGCGCGTCAAGGTCGGCGCACGACTGGACCGCGCCGGCCAGGCGGTGCTGATCGCCTTTCCCGAGAAGGAGACCCCCCACATGGCCGACGACCCGATGCTGCGCGAGATGGGCTGCGACCCCAGGTTCCGCAAGGTGCTGGTCACCGACGGCAAGTCCGCCGTTGGCCAGGCGCTGGTCAAGGCGCTGGCGCAGGCTGGCGCCGACCTGATCTGGGTCGGCCATGCCGAGCCATGGAAGAAGCTGCCCGGCTTCGAAGCCATCGCCGCGCTGCCGCAGGTGACGCTGGTGCCGCTGGACCTGACGAACGGCCGCTCGGTCCGCGAGCTGGCCGGCGCGATAGCCGGCAAGGTGGACATCGTCGTCAACAACGCCGAGGTGCACCGCACGCAGGGCGTGGCCAGCCGGCGCGGCACCGACGTGGCGCGGGCCGAGATGGACATCAACTACTTCGGAGCGCTGCGCCTGGCGCAGGAGTTCGGCCCCGCGCTGAAGGGCCGCGGCGCCGATGGCCAGAGCAACGCCATCGCCTGGGTGAACCTGCTGTCGATCTTTGCGCTCAGCAACTTCCCCTCGCACGGCACCTTCTCGGCCTCGAAGGCCGCGGCGCATTCGCTGGCGCAATGCCTGCGTGCCGAGATGCGGCCGGCCGGCATCCGCGTGCTGAACGTCTTCCCCGGGCCCATCGACGATGAGTGGAACCAGCTGATGCCGCCGCCGAAAGTCGCACCTGCGGCGCTGGCCTCGGCCATCGTCAAGGGCCTGCGCGATGGCGTCGAAGACCTCTACCCCGGCGACGTGGCGCAGGAATGGGTGGCGCGCTGGCGCGACAACCCGAAGGTGCTGGAGCGCGAGCTGGCCGCCGGGAGCGGGCTGTGAAGGCGACCGAGATTCTTTCCGCCCTGGCCGGCGCCTTGCGCGGCGGGCAGATCCAGGTCGTCGATCTGACGCAGACGCTGACGCCGGAGTTTCCGCAGATCGCGCTGCCGCCGGAATTCGGCCAGTGCTGGCCCTTCCGCATCGAGGAGGTGTCGCGCTACGACGAGCGCGGCCCCGGCTGGTACTGGAACAATTTTTCCTGCGGCGAGCACACCGGCACGCACTTCGACGCGCCGATCCACTGGATCTCCGGTCGCGACCTGCCGAACAACTCGGTGGACACGATTCCGGTCGGCCACTTCGTCGCGCCGGCAGTGGTCATCGACTGCTCGGCGCAGGCCGCGGCCGACCCCGACCACCTGCTCACCGTGGACGCGGTGCTGGCCTGGGAGCAGACGCACGGCCGCATCCCCGAGGCGAGCTGGGTGCTGATGCGCACCGACTGGTCCAAGCGCACCGACCCCGAGGCCTACCAGAACTTCGACGAGACCGGCCAGCACACGCCCGGCCCCGATGCCGAAGTGGCGCGCTTCCTGGTCGAGCAACGCGGCGTGCTCGGCTTCGGCAGCGAGGCCATCGGCACCGACGCCGGCCAGGGCTACCACCTGCGCCCGCCCTATCCCTGCCACTACTACATGCACGGCGCCGGGCGCTACGGCCTGCAATGCCTGAGCAACCTGGACAAGCTGCCGCCCACCGGCGCGCTGCTGATCTGCCCGCCGCTGAAGATCGAGAAAGGCAGCGGCAGCCCCTTGCGGGTGCTGGCGCTGGTGGCCGCATGAACATCCCCAAACAACGCCTGGCCGTGGTCACCGGCGGCAGCGCCGGCATCGGCGAGGCCATCTGCCGCCAGCTGCTCGATGCCGGGTGGGCGGTGGTGTCGATGGCCCGCCGGCCGCCGGCCTTCACGCACGAGCACCTGCACTCGATCGAGGTGGACCTTGCCGACCGCGCGGCCACCGCGCAGGCCGCCGAAGAGGTGGCGCGCCGCTTCGCGCCCGACACGGTGATCCACAACGCCGGCGTCATCCTGCCGGCGCTGCTGGCCGACGTGAAGCTGGATGACCTGGACATGCTGGTCGACATCCACCTGTCCACGGCGATCCTGCTGGCCCAGGCCTGCGTGCCGGCGATGAAGGCCGCGGGCTTCGGCCGTATCGTGCTGCTGTCCTCGCGCGGCGCGCTCGGCCTGGCCACGCGCACCGCCTATGCCGCCACAAAGGCCGGCATGCTGGGCATGGCGCGCACCTGGGCGCTGGAGCTGGCGCCGCACGGCATCACCGTCAACGTGGTGGCGCCGGGGCCGGTGCAGACCGACATGTTCCACGGCGTCATTCCGGTGGGCGACCCCAAGGTCGCACAGATCGCCGCCAGCATCCCCGTCCGGCGCCTGGGCCAGCCGGACGACGTGGCGCATGCGGTGCGCTTCTTCTGTGCCGAGGAGGCCGGTTTCGTCACCGGCCAGGTGTTGTACGTGTGCGGTGGCACCAGCGTCGGGAGCCTGACCCTATGAAGATTGCCGTCCTGGGCGGCGGCCACGGCTGCTATGCCGCGGCCGCGGACTTGAGCGATGCCGGCCACGAAGTGCGGCTGTGGCGCCGCGATGCGGCCGCGCTGGCGCCGGTGCAGCAAGGCGGCATCCGCATGAAGGACCAGAAGGGCCCGCGCGACGTACGCATCGCGCTGGCCAGCGGGGACATCGGCGCGGTGCTGCGCGGCGCGGCGCTGGTGCTGATCCCCTCGCCGGCCATCGCGCAGGACGACATCGCGCGCGCGATGGCGCCGCACCTGGTCGACGGCCAGGTGGTGTTCCTGCCGCCCGGCACTTTCGGCAGCGTGACGATGGACCGCATCGTGCGTGCCAGCGGCAACCCAGCCGAAGTGACCTATGCCGAGACCGGCACGCTGCCCTGGCTGACGCGCAAGCATGGCCCGGCCGAGGTGGCGATCACGATGCGCGCGATCCACCTGCCCACGGGCGTGTACCCGCAAGCCCGCAACGCGCATGCGCTGGCGGTGATCGCCAAGGCGTTCCCCGGTGTCATCGAGGACTGCGGAGAGGCGCTGTCCGGCGCATTGATGAATGCCGGGCCGATCATCCACCCGCCGCTGATCCTGATGAACGCGGCGCCGCTGCAGCATTTCGAGCGCTGGGACATCCACAACGAAGGCACACAGCCCTCTGTGCGCGCAGTGACCAGCGCGCTCGATGCCGAACGCATGGCCACGCGCGAGGCGCTGGGTTACGGCGCGCCGCATTTCCCGCTGGCCGACCACTACGAGAACGACCGCTGGATGTACGGCGACGCGCACAAAAAGCTCACCGACAGCGGCGACTGGCGCGAACGCATCGACCTGCACAGCCACCGCTACATGCTTGAAGACACGGTGCTCGGCCTGGCCTTCCTGTGCTCGGTGGCGCGCTATGCCGGCGTCGACGCGCCGGTGGCGCACGGCCTGCTGGCGCTGGCCGGCGCGATCCTCGGGCGCGACCTGCGCAAAGGCCCCCGCACCTTCGATGCGCTGGGCCTGGCCACGCTG
>JAFLDH010000275.1 GCA_017302505.1 Burkholderiales bacterium | reverse complement strand
GGCGGCTGCCGACGCGGCCGCGACGGGCGCAGCCTTCGGCGCGCGCCGCCCGGCGATGAACTTGCCGATGGCCAGCACCAGCAGCGCACCGGCGGCGCCGGCCACGTAGCGCATCGTGTCGCTGACCTCGATCTTCGGGAAGCCGGACAGCACGTCCGGATTGATCAGCGCCGGATCGGTGACGGCCATCGTGCCGGCGATCCAGCCCAGCAGCATGCCGCCGAAGGTGATGATGATCGGGAAGCGGTCCATCAGCTTGATGACCAACTGGCTGCCCCAGACGATGATCGGTATGCTGACCAGCACGCCGAAGATCACCAGTGCCATGCTGTGGCCGGTGCCCGAGGCCTCGGCAGCGCCGGCGATGGCGATCACGTTGTCCACGCTCATCACCAGGTCGGCGATGATGACCGTCTTGACGGCGCCCCACAGCTTGTCGCTGCCCTCGATATTGGAGTGGCCTTCGTCGTGCTCGGGCAGCAGCAGCTTCACGCCGATCCACACCAGCAGCACCGCGCCGACGATCTTCAGGAAGGGGATCGACAGCAGCGTCAGCGCAAAGAAGATCAGGATGATGCGCAGACCGATCGCGCCGGCCGTGCCCCACAGGATGCCCTGCGTGCGCTGCTTGGGCGGCAGCTTGCGGCAGGCCAGCGCGATGACCACCGCGTTGTCGCCACCCAGCAGGATGTCGATCAGGATGATCTGGCCGACGGCGACCCAGAACTCCGGTGTGGATAGAAATTCCATCTGTTTGGTCTTTTTTAGGGGCAGCGCCGCGGCGCCGGAACGGGGTGCACGATTATTGGGAGCCCGGGGCGGCGGCGGCCTACGTACTATCCGTAGGCCGCCGCAACCTCACCCATGGGTCTGCGCCAGGATCTGCCCACCCCCGTAACTGCTCTGGGCCGGCGCGTTGCCACCGACGCGCACCCGCACCGCGCAGTACTTGAACTCGGGGATCTTGGCAAAGGGGTCGAGCGCGGCATTCGTCAGCTTGTTGATCGCCGCCTCGTAGAAGGCGAAGGCCACGAACACCGCGCCGCGCGGCGTGCCTTCCTCGGCCCGCGCCCACAGCGACACCTTGCCGCGGCGCGATTCGATGGTCAGCACGTCGCCGGGCTTCGCGCCCATCGCCGCCAGGTCCAGCGGGTGCACCTGCGCCGTCGGGTCGGGCTCGATGGCATCCAGCACGCTGGCCCGGCGCGTCATGCTGCCGGTGTGCCAGTGCTCCAGCTGCCGGCCGGTGATCAGCACCATCGGGTACTCGGCATCGGGCCGCTCGGCCGCCGGGATGATGTCGGCCGGCACGAAGCGCGCCTTGCCGTCCTCGCGCGGGAAGTCCTCGGTGAAGACCACCGGCTGTCCCGGGTCGCCTTCGTGCGTGCACGGGTAGGTCACCGCATGCTCGCGCTCCAGCCGCTCCCAGGTGATGCCGCCGATGCTGGGCATGGTGTGCCGCATCTCGTCGAACACCTCGCTGACATGGCCGTAGTGCCAGGGCAGGCCCAGCCGCTTGCCGATCTCCTGGATGATCCAAAGGTCCTGCCGCGCGTCGCCGGGCGGCGGCACCGCCTGGCGGCCCATCTGCACCAGCCGGTCGGTGTTGGTGAAGCTGCCGGTCTTCTCCGGGAAGGCGCCGGCCGGCAGGATCACATCGGCCAGGTAGGCGGTCTCGGTCAGGAAGATGTCCTGCACCACCAGGTGGTCCAGCGCGGCCAGCGCCTCGCGCGCATGGTTGGCGTCGGGGTCGGACATGGCCGGGTTCTCGCCCTGCACGTACATGCCGCGGATCTGGCCCTTCTTGATGGCGTGCATCACCTCCACCACCGTCAGGCCGACCTGTTCGTCCAGCGTGCCGGGCGGCAGCTGCCAGGCTTTCTCGAAGCGCTCGCGCACCTCGGGCTTGGACACATGCTGGTAGTCGGGCAGCATCATCGGGATCAGCCCCGCGTCCGACGCGCCCTGCACGTTGTTCTGGCCACGCAGCGGGTGCAGCCCGGTGCCGGGCCGGCCGATCTGGCCGGTCATCAGCGCCAGCGCGATCAGGCAGCGCGCGTTGTCGGTGCCGTGCACGTGCTGGCTGACGCCCATGCCCCACAGGATCATCGAGCCCTTCGAGGTGGCGTACAGCCGGGCCACGTAGCGCAAGGTCTCGGCATCGATGCCGCAGATCGGCGCCATCGCCTCCGGGCTGTAGCCGGCCACGTTGCGGCGCAGCTCTTCGTAGCCGATGGTGCGCTCGGCGATGAAGGTCTCGTCCACCAGGCCTTCGGTGACGATGACGTGCATCAGCGCGTTCAGCATCGCCACGTCGGTGTCGGGCTTGAACTGCAGGAAGCGGTGCGCCACCCGCGACAGGTCGGAGCGCCGCGGGTCCATCACGATCAGCTTGGTGCCGGCCTTGGCGGCGTTCTTGATCCAGCTGGCCGCCACCGGATGGTTCACGCTCGGGTTGGCGCCGATGACGATCACCACCTCGGCCTGCGTCACGTCCATCACCGGGTTGCTGACCGCGCCGGAGCCGATGCCTTCCAGCAGCGCCACCACCGACGAGGCATGGCACAGCCGCGTGCAGTGGTCGACGTTGTTGCTGCCGAAGCCGGTGCGCACCAGCTTCTGGAACAGGTAGGCCTCCTCGTTGCTGCCCTTGGCCGAGCCGAAGCCGGCCAGCGCCTTGCGGCCATGCGTGTCGCGGATCTCGCGCAGCAGGCCGCCGGCGAAGTCCAGCGCCTCGTCCCAGGTGGCTTCGCGGAACACCTCCATCACCCGGTCCGGGTCCATCACGAAGTCGCCGGACTTCGGCGGCGCGTCCTTGCGGCGGATCAGCGGCTTCGTCAGGCGCTGCGGGTGGTGCGCATAGTCGAAGCCGTAGCGGCCCTTGACGCACAGCCGGCCGTGGTTGGCCGGGCCGTCGCGGCCTTCCACGTACAGGATCTTGTCGTCCTTGACGTGGTAGGTGAGCTGGCAGCCCACGCCGCAGTACGGACACACCGACGGCACCGCGCGGTCGGGCACGGCCAGCGCTGCATCGCGCGCCGGCATCAGCGCGCCCGTGGGGCAGGCCTGCACGCATTCGCCGCAGGCCACGCAGGTGGACGCGCCCATCGGGTCGTCCATGTCGAAGACGATCTTCGCGTGGTCGCCGCGGAAGGCCAGGCCGATCACGTCGTTGACCTGCTCGTCGCGGCAGGCGCGCAGGCAGCGCGTGCACTGGATGCAGGCATCCAGGTTCACCGCGATGGCCGGGTGCGACAGGTCCTGCGCCGGCTGCGCGCGCCCGGCGAAGCGCGGCTTGCCTACGCCCAGCTTGGCCGACCACTGGTCGACCTCGTTGTGCCGGGTGTAGTCGGCCTCGGGCATGTCCGACTGCAGCAGCTCCAGCACCAGCTTCTGCGACTTGAGCGCGCGTTCGCTGTCGGTCGTGACCTTCATGCCGGCGGTGGCGCTGCGGCAGCACGACGGCGCCAGCGTGCGCTCGCCGGCGATCTCGACCACGCAGGCGCGGCAGTTGCCGACCGCGTCCAGGCCGGGCTTGTAGCAGAGGTGCGGAATCTCGATGCCCTCGCGCCGGGCCACCTCGAGGATCGGCTCGCCCTGCAGGCCGCTGACCTCGCGGCCGTTGAGCGTGAAGGTGACAGTCTCGCGCGCAGTCATTTCAGCTCCTCGGGGAAGTACTTGATCACGCAGTCCACCGGGTTCGGCGCGGCCTGGCCCAGGCCGCAGATGGAGGCGTCGCGCATCACCTGCGACAGGTCGGCCAGCAGCTCCAGGTCCCAATGCGGCTGCTCGATCAGCGCCGACGCCTTGGCGGTGCCGTTGCGGCAGGGCGTGCACTGGCCGCAGGATTCGTGCTGGAAGAAGCGCATCAGGTTGCGCGCCGCACCGACGGCCGAGTCCTTGTCCGACAGCACGATCACCGCGGCCGAGCCGATGAAGCAGCCATAGGGCTGCAGCGTGTCGAAATCCAGCGGGATGTCGCCCATCGCCGCTGGCAGGATGCCGCCCGACGCACCGCCGGGCAGATAGGCATAGAAGCGGTGGCCCTCGGCCATGCCGCCGCAGTATTCGTCGATCAGCTCGCGGATCGTGATGCCGGCCGGCGCCAGCTTGACGCCCGGGTGCCTGACGCGGCCCGACACCGAAAACGAGCGCAGCCCCTTGCGGCCATGCCGGCCGTGCGCAGCGAACCAGGCACCGCCTTTCTCCAGGATGTCGCGCACCCAGTACAGCGTCTCGAAGTTGTGCTCCAGCGTCGGCCGGCCGAACAGGCCCACCTGGGCCACGTAGGGCGGGCGCAGCCGCGGCATGCCGCGCTTGCCTTCGATCGATTCGATCATCGCCGACTCTTCGCCGCAGATGTAGGCGCCGGCACCGCGGCGCAGCTCGATCTCCGGCATGCCGGGCCAGGGCGGCCGTGCACGCAGCTTGGCCAGCTCGGCCTCCAGCATCGCGCGGCAGCCGTGGTATTCATCGCGCAGGTAGACGTAGATGCGGGCGATGCCCACCGCCCAGGCCGCGATCAGCATGCCTTCCAGGAAGCGGTGCGGGTCGCGTTCCAGGTAGACGCGGTCCTTGAAGGTGCCGGGTTCGCCTTCGTCGATGTTGATCGCCATCAGCCGCGGCCCGGGCTCGTTGCGCACGATGCGCCACTTGCGACCGGCCGGGAATCCCGCGCCGCCCAGGCCGCGCAGGCCCGAATCCTCCAGCGCCTTGATCACGTCCTCGACCTCGATCTCGCCGGCGATGCAGGTCTTCAGCAGCGCATAGCCGCCTTCGTCCTTGTAGGCCTCCATGTCGACGAAGCCGCTCGGCTCGTGCGTGTGCTGTCCGGCGCGTACGGCCCCGGTCACCGCATCGGCGGTGGCATGCGGAATCGGGTGCTGGCCCACCACTGCGGCCGGCGCCTGCTCGCAGCGGCCGATGCAGGGCGCGGCGATGACCCGCACCTCGCTGCCCAGCAGGGCCGGAAGCCGCGCCAGCAGGTCCTGCGCGCCGGCCATCTCGCAGGCCAGGCCGTCGCAGACGCGTACCGTCAGCCTCGGCGGCGCGGTCTCGCCTTCCTTCACGATGTCGAAGTGGTGATAGAAGCTCGCCACCTCGAACACCTCGGTCTGCGCCAGGCCCATCTCGCGGGCCAGCGCCGCCAGGTGCCGGGCGCTGAGGTGGCCAAAGTGGTCCTGCAGCTTGTGCAGGTGTTCGATCAGCAGCGCGCGTTCGCGCGGGGCATTGCCCAGCAGCTGCTGCACCTCGGCCAGCGCGGCGGGGTCGACGCTGCGGCCCTTGGGCGTGGCCCGCTTGCGCTGACGCGACGGCGGCTCCACGTGGATCGGAATGGTTCGGGCGTTCATCGGGTCCTTCGCGGGCGGGGGCTTCAGATCGCCTTCTCGGCGCGCAGCGCGTCGATGTCGGCGGGTGCGAAGCCCAGCTGGGCCAGCACCTCGTCGGTGTGCTCGCCCAGCAGCGGCGAGCGCGTCACCTCCGTCGGGCTGTCGCTCATCTTGATCGGGTTGCCCACCGTCAGGTACTTGCCGCGCTTCGGGTGGTCCACCTCCACCAGCGTGCCTGACGCGCGCAGCCCCTCGTCGGCGGCGATCTCCTTCATCGACAGGATCGGCCCGCAGGGGATGTCGTACTGGTTCAGGATGTCCATCGCCTCGAACTTGTCCTTGGTCATCGTCCACTGCTCGATGCGCTTGAAGATGGGCTTCAGGTGCAGCAGCCGCGCCTGCGGCGTGGCGTAGGCCTCGTCCTCGATCCACTCCGGCTCGCCGATGACCTTGCAGATCGCCGGCCACACGGCCGCCTGGGTGATGAAGTAGATGTAGGCGTTGGGGTCGGTCTCCCAGCCCTTGCACTTCAGGATGGAGCCGGGCTGGCCGCCGCCGGAGGCGTTGCCGGCCCGCGGCACGGCGTCGCCGAACTTGCCGTCGGGGTACTGCGGGTATTCGTGCAGGGTGTGGGTGCGCTCCAGCCGCTGCTGGTCGCGCAGCTTGACGCGGCACAGGTTGAGCACGGCGTCCTGCATGGGCGCCAGCACTTTCTGGCCGCGCCCGCTGTGGGTGCGCTGGTACAGGGCGGCGACGATGCCGAGTGCCAGGTGCAGTCCGGTGCCGGAATCACCGATCTGCGCGCCGGTGACGGTGGGCAGGCCGTCTTCGAAGCCGGTGGTGGAGGCGGAGCCGCCGGCGCACTGGGCGACGTTTTCGTAGACCTTGCAGTCTTCGTACTTGCCGGGGCCGAAGCCCTTGACGCTGGCCATGATCATGCGCGGGTTCAGGGCGTGCACGCGCTCCCAGCTCAGGCCCATGCGGTCCAGGGCGCCAGGGGCGAAGTTCTCCACCAGGACGTCGCAGTGCTGAATCAGCCGCTCGAGCACGGCCATGCCGCCCTTGGTCTTGGAGTTGATGGTGACCGAGCGCTTGTTGTGGTTCAGCATGGTGAAGTACAGGCTGTCCACGCCAGGGATGTCGCGCAGCTGGCCGCGCGTGGCGTCACCTTCGCCCGGCCGCTCGACCTTGATGACGTCGGCGCCCATCCACGCCAGCAGCTGCGTGCAGGTCGGACCCGACTGCACGTGCGTGAAATCCAGGACACGCACACCTTCCAATGCCTTGCTCATC
>JAFLDH010000274.1 GCA_017302505.1 Burkholderiales bacterium | reverse complement strand
GCCGGTTCGGCGAAACCGGCCGGACTGACCAGCACCGCGCGCCCGGCCAGCACCGCCATCACCACGTTGGCGTGGTACTCGCCCGCGGCCAGGTCGAACAACAGGGTCGCGCGCAGGCCGAAGGCCTCGTGCATCAGCGCCGCGCCGGCCTCGTCGCAGCGTTCGGACAGGCCACAGAAACCCAGCCCGCGCGCACGGTCGATCACCAGCGACCCGGTCAGCTCGCAGGGGTGCGGCTGCTGCGACAGGTCGATTTCGACGGCACCGGCGGTGTCGCGGAAAAAGCCGCGGATGTCGGCCCGCACCGCTTCGGCCTGGCGCACCGCATGGCGCATGCGCCCGACCAGCAGCCGCGGCGGCGCCTGCGGCAACACCTGCGCATCCGGGCGGGCGATGGCGAACACGTTGTTGGGAAACACCGCGTCGGGCGTGGCCGGATCGCCGGGGAAGGCGAACACCGGGACGTCGGCCGACAGCGCCCGCTGCAGCGCGCGGTGCTCGGCCAGGGCCGCCTCGGCGTGGTAGCCGGCGGCGGCCATGTAGCGGTTGTCCTGTGCCGACTCCTCGGCACGGGCGAAGCCTTCCGGGGTGACCAGGAAGGCGGCGCGGGCGGTGGCCGGGCCGAAGTCCGGCGCGCAGGCCCGGGCCAGCGCCAGGAAGCGGTCGAGATCGGTGGTGATCATGCCGCCGCGCGCTGCCGCGCCCCGGTTTCGGCCAGGGCCTGCTCCAGCAGCGACCAGTCCGCGCCGTCCCGGTGCGCGCCCTCGCTGAGCACCCGGCGGAACGCGCGCCCACCCGGCTGGCCATGGAACAGGCCCAGCATATGGCGGGTGATGTGCTTGAGCGCCACGCCGCCGTGCAATTGCGTTTCAACGTAGGTGCGCAGCGCCTGCAGCAGTTCGGCCCGCTCGCGCAGCGGGCCGCCGTACAGCGCCACGTCCAGGCGGTGCAGCACGTAGGGATCGTGGTAGGCGGCGCGGCCGAGCATCACCCCGTCGACCTGGGCCAGGTGTTCGCGCGCCTGCTCCGGCGTGGCGATGCCGCCGTTGACCAGCACCTGCAGCTGCGGGCGCTCGCGCTTCAGCCGCCAGGCCCAGTCGTAGCGCAGCGGCGGCACCTCGCGGTTCTCCTTCGGCGACAGCCCCTGCAGCCAGGCATTGCGTGCGTGCACCACGAAGGTGTCGCAGCCGGCCGCAGCCACCGTGTCGATGAAGGCGGCGAAGCGGTCGTAGTCGTGCTCGTCGTCCACGCCCAGGCGGCACTTCACCGTCACCGGCGTGGTGCCGGCGGCCGCGACCATCGCCGCCACGCAGTCGGCCACCAGCGGCGGCTCCTTCATCAGGCAGGCGCCAAAGCGCCCGGCCTGGACCCGGTCGGACGGACAGCCGCAATTGAGGTTGACCTCGTCGTAGCCCCACTCCACGCCGATGCGCGTGGCCTGGGCCAGCACCTGCGGCTCGCTGCCGCCCAGTTGCAGGGCAACGGGATGTTCGACCGGATCGAAACCCAGCAGCCGCTCGCGGTCGCCCAGCAGCACCGCATTGGCGTGGACCATCTCGGTGTACAGCCGCGCATGCGGCGCCAGCAGCCGGTGGAACATCCGGCAGTGGCGGTCGGTCCAGTCCATCATCGGCGCGACGGACAGGCGTGCGGAGGCCTGGTAGCGCGATTTTTCGCGCAATTCCAATGACTTGCCTGTGCTTTCGTGTTGCTCGGTTGCGCTCATGTTCGGCAAGTTTCACGGGCTTTCGGGCGCCCGCTGCCACGCTGGATGCTACGAAAACAGCCATGTAGCATCGGCTACATGGGAACCATCGCCAGTCCGTCGCCGCAAGGACGGATCGCTAGGGTACACGGCCCGGATGCGCATCCGCCGGCAAGGCAAGTACATCCGCTCCACGTCGGAGACTTTCGATCGCCGCCAACTGGCCATCGAAGAGAGGGTGCCGCCTCCACTTTCCAACCCACAAAGAGTAAGTCATTGACGTATATACGTCATTGACGTATATTGCCCGTGATCTTCATCGAGACCCCGATCTTCACCAGGCAGATCAAGACACTGGTCGATGACGAGGTCTACGGCCATTTCCAGGGGACGTTGGCCGAAAATCCCGATGCCGGAGACCTGATCAAGGGAACCGGTGGGCTACGCAAGATCAGGATGGCGCTACCTGGTCGGGGCAAGAGCGGCGGTGCCCGCGTCATCTACTACTACGTGCAAAACGCCGCCCAGATCCGACTGCTGCTGGCCTACGAAAAATCCGAACAGGATGACCTGACCGATGAGCAGCGCAAGGCACTCCGCAAGATCATCGAAACCTGGAGGTAACCATGGACAAGAACCTGTTTGACGAGCTGATGCAAAGCGTGGAGCAGATGGACGGCATTGCCCGCGGCGAGCGTGCGCCGTCGCGCGAGTTCTACGTGGATGCCGCGCAGATCAAAAGCATCCGCAAGGCCACCGGCCTCTCCCAGGCCAAGCTCGCCGCGCTGCTCGATGTCCAGGTGACGACCCTGCAGAACTGGGAGCAAGGGCGACGCGAGCCGAGCGGACCTGCCAAGGCGCTGCTCAAGGCACTGAAGAACGATCCGGTGCACGTGCTGAAGGCCATTGCCTGAAATGACCCCACTACCACCACGCATGTAGCCGGCAGCTTGAGGTTCCCCAGCGTCTGGGATGCACTTGCCGACACCGCCGAAGAAGCCGCCAGCTTCAAGGTGCGCGCCGAACTGATACGGAGGATGGCTGCGCTGACCCGGGATACCGATCAGCGCACAGCTTCGGCCTGCCGCTGCCCCCGCTCGCGCAGGGCACGCTTGAGCGCGGCGTCCGGCTGCAGAGGGCGGTCCCAGCGCCGGTAGCTGTCGGCCAGGGCCAGGCGCAGGGCGGCATATGCCGGCGAGCCGGGCCGGGCATCGAATCCGGCGGCCACCGCAGTCCAGGTGGCATCGCTGTCGGCTCGGCTGCGCTCGCGCACCACGCTGCGGCAGCTGGCCTGCACCGCACGCCCCAGGAAGCAGGCAAACCAGGCATCGCCGCCCTGCCAGCCCGGCCGGGCCAGCAGGGCCAGGGTGTAGCCGTGCGGAATGCCGGCATGGCGTTCCAGTTCGTCGGCAAAGGCATCGGGATAACGCGCCGCATAGCGGTCGATATCGGCCAGGCGGCCATCGATCCAGGCATCGCCGGTGGCATAGGCATGATGGTCGGCGGGCGCGGCCGGATTGGCCGCCGCAGCGGCGGCCGGGTCCTCGGCCACGGCCTGCGCCAGGGCAACCGTGGCCAGCGACATCAAGCCGGCCGCCAGGGCGGCGCGCAGCGACAGACGGGGGAGCGGGCGGACAGGCATGGGCCGATTGTGCAGCAGCCCGGTCGCACTGTCAGGGCAGGCGATGGCCATCACCCCGGGCTGGCACCGGCGCCACCGGCCCTGGATCCCGCCTGCCCGCGCCGACCTCGTGCCGACGGTTCAATCGAATCAATCATCCCAGTCGTCGCGGTCCCGATGGCCGCGATGGCCGCGATGGCCGTGCGTGTCATGCTTGCGGTAGTGGCGTCGGTCATCGCGGTCCCAGCGGTCGTGGCGCGGGTCATAGCTCACCCGATAGCGTGGCACCGGCGGGTGGTAGTGCGGTGCCGGACGGTACACCACCACCGGACGCGGGGGCGGCCCGTAACGGTAGTAGACCGGGCGCCGCCAGCGGTCGTATTCCACCACCACCGGGCGGTAGTAGCCTTCGTCGTAGTAATACGGCCGGCCGCTGCGGAACACCAGGTCGGCCACGTCCACCAGCACGCGGACCTGCACGTCGGCCGCCTGGGCCGGTGCCGGCATCGCTGCAACGGTAGCGCCCAGGGCCAGGCCCAGCAATGCGACAGGCAGCCAGCGGCGCGCGCTGCTGCGGGGGGTGGATCCGGGTGTGTCCATGGCAGCGCTCCTTCGGCGTGGCGTGGCGATCAAGTTGCCGCCCACGCGATGAACACCGAAGTAACCCGACCCGGCAGGTTGCGCCTGCGCGAACGCGATCGTGCAGGCGTTCAGGCGCTGTTTCGCACCTGCTCCACGATCCGGCGCACCGCACCGGGCAACTGCGCGGCCTGCTCCACCGTCAGCACCCGCGGATGCGCCTGGGCCAGGCCGTGCTCGGCCTCGTGCGCCCAGGTCAACGGGTACGGCATATGCACGCCCCAGCCGCCCAGGCGCACCACCGGCTCGATGTCCGAGCGCAGCGAGTTGCCGACCATCACGAACTGCGTCGCGTCGATGCCGAACTCGGCCAGCACCCGCGCATAGGTCGGCGGATCCTTCTCCGAAACAATCTCGATGCGCGGGAACAGGTCGGCCAGGCCGGAGGCGGCGATCTTCTGTTCCTGGTGGAACAGGTCGCCCTTGGTGATCAGCACCACCGGCCAGTCGGCGGCGATGGCCGCTACCGCCTCGCGGATGCCGTCGATCAGTTCCACCGGATGCTGCAGCGTCTCGCGCCCGATCTCGATCACCTGGTGTAGGTCGCGCGCGGCGATGCGGCCGTCGGTCAGCTCGATGGCCGCCTCGATCATCGACAGCACCATGCCCTTGGCGCCATAGCCGAACACCTTGAGGTTGCGGCGCTCGACCTCCAGCAGGTGGCGCAGGGTGCCGGCGTCATGCAGGTCGATGTAGCGGCCAACGATCTCCTCGTAGCGCTTCTCGGCGCTGCGGTAGTAGTCCTCGCTGCGCCACAGGGTGTCGTCGCCGTCGAAGCCGACCAGGCGGATGTCGCTCATCGTCAGTGCTGCCAGAGGCGCCGTGCCGGCACGGGGGACGGCAGGATAGCAGCGAACCGGCCGGACGCCCGTCCCGCGCCGCCCGACCGGCTCCAGCCGACAAGAAGGCGACTCATTCCGACCCCCGGCCACCGCGGACGCTATCGTTTCCCTGCCGGCCGATCCTTCACCCGGCCTGCCCCACCCCAAGGAACCGAGCCATGGTCACTGCCCCCGCCCCCCGATATGCACCGACGCTGCGCCGCCTGCACTGGTTGATGGCGCTACTGGTGCTGGCCGCCTACCTGCTGATCGAGCAGCGCGGGCTGTTCCCGCGCGGCAGCGCGGCGCGCACGGCCATGGTGCAGGGGCATTTCTGGAGCGGGATCGCAATCTTCGTGCTGGTCTGGTGGCGCCTGGCCAGCCGGGTACGCACGGGCGCCCCGCCGATCACCCCGGCACCGGACCGCTTCAGTGCGCTTGCGGCCCGGCTGGTGCACCTGGCGCTGTACGCCTTCCTGGTGGTGATGCCTATGCTGGGCATGGCCACCGCGTGGAGCGATGGCAAGGCGGTGCGGATCCCGTTCACCGGCATCGCCCTGCCGGCGTTGCTGCCGGAGAACGAGTCGTTGGCACACACCCTGGAAGACCTGCATGGCAGCATCGGCCAGGCGTTCTACTGGGTGATCGGCGCCCACATCGTGGCTGCGCTGTGGCACCACCTGTTCCGCCGCGACGACACCCTCAAGCGCATGCTCTGACGCCTGGCCGGAGCCCCGTACCGGCGGGCGGCGCGGTCGATCACGCGTCGTCGCCGGAGGCCGGCGGTCGGGCACGGCGATGGCTGAACCACCACCAGCCCAGCACGGTGCCGGCCAGCGCGCCGAGCACCTGCATCACCACGCGCGTGCCCAGGTTCTCCACATCGTGGATGCCCTGCAGCGCGATGCGCGCGTACAGCGGCGACTCCAGCCGCGCCACGCCCAGGTAGAACAGGTTCCAGGCGTCGATGCCGGCGGCCAGCAGCACCGCGATCGCCGCGCCCCAGCCGATCGCATGGCCGACCGTCAGCCCGCTGCGCCGGCAGATCCAGGACCACAGCGCGTACACCAGCAGGCCGATGACGAAGGCGATCAATCCAGCTTCCAGGGCGCCGAGCAGGCCGGTGTGCAGCGGCAGGTTCATGGCAGGTGGATGATCGGCAGGCGCAGCAGGCAGTCTAAACGACCCGGCGCCGGCCGGCCTGCGCTCAGCGGCAGTCGCCCACGCGGGTGAAGGCCAGGTCATGGAAGTCGTAGCTGAAGTCCGCCTCCGGATCGACCACCGACAAGGTCAGCGCATCGCCCCCGGCGCCACGCGGCGGCGGATGCAGCCAGGCCTCGGCATCGACGCCCTCGTCATCCCAGTCGATCAGCCAGCGTTCGCCCACCCGCATCAGGCGCCCTGACAGCAGCGGCGAGCGCGCCGATGCGAAGCCCACGCCCTCGCCACGCACACAAATCGCCACCTCGCCGAACCACGGATCGTGCCATGCGCCCAGCAGTGGCGCCGCTTCGGCCCGGGTGGCCGGCCGGCGCGAGGAGGTGTCGGGCAACGGATCGGCAGCGGCACGCTGCACCCGCTCCCGATCCAGCAGCGCGCCGTAGCGAGCCACGTCGTGGCCACCTTCCGGATCGGTCCAGCGCTTGAGCAGGGCCTGGCCCAGCGCGGTGCGCGCGTCCTCGCCTTCGCCATTGATCAGGATGATGAAGCCGTTGCGCGAATCGGGCAGCATCACCAGCGAGGAATACATGCCATCCAGCGTGCCGGTATGGGCCACCTTCCACTGCCCGTCCACGTCCGACAGGCGCCAGCCATGGCCATAGGCGGAAAAGTGGCTGTTGTCCCAGTCGCGCATGCGCTGGCTGATCGGCATCGGCATGTGCGCGGTCCACGCGG
>JAFLDH010000273.1 GCA_017302505.1 Burkholderiales bacterium | reverse complement strand
CGGCGCCGATCGCCGCTCCGGCCAGCGCTTCAAAGTAGGCGGGTCCCGCAGTGGCCGTGGCCCTTGTTTCGCATGGTGGACCAAGGGCTGCAGCAGGCGGGATAGCCACTTTTTTGCCGCTAGAATCGTCAGGCTTTGTGGGTGGTGAACCTCGCGCCGCCCAGGTCGATCACGGTACGCAAGCCGACGTGGTGAAATTGGTAGACACGCTATCTTGAGGGGGTAGTGGCGAAAGCTGTGCGAGTTCGAGTCTCGCCGTCGGCACCAGCTCAGTCCCTGTCGGACGATCAACATGGATCTGCAACCCTACCTGCCCGTCATCCTCTTCATACTGGTGGGGGCTGCAGTCGGCGTTGCGCCTCAGCTGATCGGTTTTCTGCTCGGCCCCAACCGCCCCGACACGGCCAAGAATTCCCCCTACGAATGCGGCTTCGAGGCCTTCGAAGACGCGCGCATGAAGTTCGATGTGCGCTACTACCTCGTGGCCATTCTCTTCATCCTGTTCGACCTGGAGATCGCCTTCCTGTTCCCCTGGGCATTGTCCCTGCATGAAATCGGGGCGTCAGGTTTCTGGGCGATGATGATCTTCCTCGGCATCCTGGTGGTCGGCTTCGTCTACGAGTGGAAGAAGGGCGCACTCGACTGGGAGTGAGGGCTTAAGCGCAATGGGCATCGAAGGCGTACTGAAAGAAGGCTTCGTCACCACCTCGGTGGACAAGCTGATCAACTGGTCGAAGACCGGTTCGCTGTGGCCGATGACCTTCGGCCTGGCCTGCTGTGCCGTGGAGATGATGCACGCCGGCGCGGCGCGATACGACATCGACCGCTTCGGCATGCTGTTCCGGCCCAGCCCGCGGCAGAGCGATCTGATGATCGTCGCCGGCACCTTGTGCAACAAGATGGCACCTGCGCTGCGCAAGGTGTACGACCAGATGGCCGAGCCGCGCTGGGTGCTGAGCATGGGCTCCTGCGCCAACGGAGGCGGCTACTACCACTACAGCTATTCGGTGGTGCGCGGCTGCGACCGCATCGTGCCGGTGGATGTCTACGTGCCAGGCTGCCCGCCCACGGCCGAAGCGCTGCTCTACGGCATCTTGCAACTGCAGAACAAGATCCGGCGCGAGAACACCATCGCGCGCTGAACAGCGCCCACAGGCAGTGCACCTTTCGCCGCAACGCACCCCGACGATGACCCAGACGCTCGACAGACTGCAAGCCGCACTCGAGTCCGTGCTTGGCGAGGACATCCTCGCCTTGAAGCGCGAGCGTGGCGAGATCGGCATCACCGTCGCCGCGGATCGTTATCTGGACGTGGCGCAGCGCCTGCGCGACCGCGGCGTGCTGCAGTTCGAACAACTCGTCGACCTGTGCGGCGTCGACTTCAGCGACTACAAGAACCAGCCGTGGGACGGCCCGCGCTATGCGGTCGTCAGCCACCTGCTATCACTGACCCACAACTGGCGGTTGCGCCTGAAGGTGTTCGCGCCCGACGACGACATGCCGCTGCTGCCATCGCTGAACGAGGTCTGGGCCTCGGCCAACTGGTTCGAGCGCGAGGCCTTCGACATGTACGGCATCATCTTCGACGGCCACCTGGACCTGCGCCGCATCCTCACCGACTACGGCTTCATCGGCCACCCGATGCGCAAGGACTTCCCGGTCAGCGGGCATGTCGAGATGCGCTACGACGCGCAGGCGCAGCGCGTCATCTACCAGCCGGTGACCATCGAGCCGCGCGAGATCACGCCCCGCGTGGTGCGCGAAGACAACTACGGCGGGCTGCACTAGCACCATGGCGGAGATCAAGAACTACACGCTGAACTTCGGCCCGCAGCACCCGGCCGCGCACGGCGTGCTGCGCCTGGTGCTTGAGCTGGACGGCGAGGTCATCCAGCGCGCCGATCCGCACATCGGCCTGCTGCACCGCGCCACCGAGAAGCTGGCCGAGCAGAAGACCTTCATTCAGAGCCTGCCCTACATGGACCGGCTGGACTACGTCTCGATGATGTGCAACGAGCAGGCCTACTGCCTGGCCATCGAGCGGCTGCTGGGCATCGAGGTCCCGGTGCGCGCGCAGTACATCCGCGTGATGTACGCCGAGCTGACGCGCCTGCTCAACCACCTGATGTGGCTCGGCACCCACGCGCTGGACTGCGGTGCGATGAACATGTTCATCTACTGCTTCCGCGAGCGCGAGGACATCTTCGACATGTACGAGGCGGCCTCCGGTGCGCGCATGCATGCCGCGTACTTCCGCCCGGGCGGCGTCTACCGCGATCTGCCTGACACGATGCCGCAGTACGGCGCCTCGCGTGTGCGCTCCCAGAAGACGATGGACCGGCTGAACGAGGAGCGCAGCGGCACGCTGCTCGACTTCGTCGACCGCTTCACCCAACGTTTCCCCGGCTGTGTCGACGAGTACGAGACGCTGCTCACGGACAACCGCATCTGGAAGCAGCGTACCGTCGGCATCGGCGTGGTCAGCCCCGAGCGGGCGCTGAACCTGGGTTTCAGCGGGCCGATGCTGCGCGGCTCCGGCATCGAGTGGGACCTGCGCAAGAAGCAGCCCTACGATGTCTACGACCGGATGGACTTCGACATCCCGGTGGGTGTCAACGGCGACACTTACGATCGCTACCTGGTGCGCATCGAGGAGATGCGGCAGAGCAATCGCATCATCAAGCAGTGTGTGGACTGGTTGCGCGCCAACCCGGGGCCGGTGATCGTCGACAACCACAAGGTGGCGCCGCCGCCGAGGGTGGAGATGAAGGCCCACATGGAAGAGCTGATCCACCACTTCAAGCTCTTTACCGAAGGCTTCCACGTGCCCGAAGGCGAGGCCTATGCCGCGGTGGAGCACCCGAAGGGTGAATTCGGCATCTACATCATCAGCGACGGCGCCAACAAGCCCTACCGCCTGAAGATACGCGCGCCCGGTTTCGCGCACCTGGCGGCGATGGACGAGATGGCGCGTGGCCACATGATCTCGGACGCCGTGGCGATCATCGGCACGATGGATATCGTGTTCGGAGAAATCGACAGATGACTTTCTCGGAAGACACGCTGGCGCGCTTCGCGCGCGAAGTGGCCAAGTACCCGGCCGACCAGAAGCAGTCTGCGGTGATGGCCTGCCTGGCGATCGTGCAGCATGAGCAGGGCCATGTCTCTGCCGAGGCCGAGAACGCGGTGGCCGCCTACCTCGGCATGGCGCCGATCGCGGTGCACGAGGTCACCACCTTCTACAACATGTACAACCAGCAGCCGGTGGGCCAGTTCAAGCTCAACGTCTGCACCAACCTGCCGTGCCAGCTGCGTGACGGCCAGACGGCGCTGGACCATGTCTGCAAGCGCTTGGGGGTCGAGCCCTACGGCAGCACCGAGGACGGCGTGTTCACCGTTCAGCCCAGCGAATGCCTGGGCGCCTGCGCCGATGCGCCGGTGATGCTGGTCAACGACCGGCAGATGCTCAGCTTCATGGGGCCGGAGCGGCTGGACGAGCTGCTCGATACGCTGAAGAAGGCCGCGGCATGATCGACCTGACCAAGTTCCAGGCCACCGGGCTGGAAACCTGCTTCCATGGCCGGCATCTCGGCGCGCAGATCTACGACGGCCTGGACGGCCGCAACTGGCGGCTGCAGGACTACCTGTCGCGCGGTGGCTACCAGGCGCTGCGCAAGATCCTGGGCATGGACGGTGGCCCCGGCATGACGCCCGACCAGGTGATTGCCGAGGTCAAGGCCTCGGGCCTGCGCGGCCGCGGCGGCGCGGGCTTCCCCACCGGCCTGAAGTGGAGCTTCATGCCGAAGAACTTCAACGGCCCGAAGTACCTGGTCTGCAATTCCGACGAAGGCGAGCCCGGCACCTGCAAGGACCGCGACATCCTGGCCTACAACCCGCACATCGTCATCGAGGGCATGGCCATTGCCGCCTACGCGATGGGCGTGGCCACCGCCTATAACTACATCCATGGCGAGATCTTCGAGGTCTACCAGCGCTTCGAGGAGGCGCTGGACGAAGCCCGTGCCGCAGGCTACCTGGGCGAGCGCATCATGGGCAGCGGTTTCAGCTTCCAGCTGCATGCGTTCCACGGCTTCGGCGCCTACATCTGCGGCGAGGAGACCGCGCTGCTCGAATCGCTGGAAGGCAAGAAGGGACAGCCGCGCTTCAAGCCGCCGTTCCCAGCCAGCTTTGGCGTCTACGGCAAGCCGACCACCATCAACAACACCGAGACCTTTGCCGCGGTGCCGTGGATCATCCGCAACGGCGGCCCGGCCTACCTGGAGATCGGCAAGCCCAACAACGGCGGCACCAAGATTTTTTCCGTGGTCGGCGACGTCAACCGGCCTGGCAACTACGAGATCCCGCTGGGCACGCCGTTCAGCAAGCTGCTCGAGCTGGCCGGCGGCGTGAAGGGCGGGGCGCTGAAGGCGGTGATCCCTGGCGGCTCGTCGGCGCCGGTGCTGCCGGCCGGCATCATGATGGACTGCACGATGGACTATGACGCCATCGCCAAGGCCGGCTCGATGCTGGGATCGGGCGCGGTGATCGTGATGAACGACACCCGCTGCATGGTCAAGAGCCTGCTGCGCCTGAGCTACTTCTACCAGCACGAAAGCTGCGGCCAGTGCACGCCCTGCCGCGAAGGCACCGGCTGGCTGTGGCGCATGGTCGACCGCATCGAGCACGGCCAGGGCCGCATGGAGGACATCGAGCTGCTGGGCTCGGTGGCCGACAACATCATGGGCCGCACCATCTGTGCGCTGGGTGATGCCGCAGCGATGCCGGTGCGCGGCATGATCAAGCACTTCCGCGACGAGTTCGTGCACCACGTCGAGCACAAGCGCTGCCTGGTCGCCCAACCCGTCACTGCGTCATGATCGAACTCCAGCTCGACGGCAAGACCGTCACCGTCGCCCCCGGCAGCATGGTCATGCATGCGGCCGATGCGGCGGGCGTCTACGTGCCGCATTTCTGCTATCACAAGAAGCTCAGCATCGCGGCCAACTGCCGCATGTGTCTGGTCGAGGTGGAAAAGGCGCCCAAGCCGATGCCCGCCTGCGCCACGCCGGCCACGCAGGGCATGGTCGTGCACACCAAGAGCGAGAAGGCCCTGGCCGCGCAGAAATCGGTGATGGAGTTCCTGCTCATCAACCACCCGCTGGACTGCCCGATCTGCGACCAGGGTGGCGAATGCCAGCTGCAGGATCTGGCGGTGGGCTATGGCAAGTCGTCCTCGCGCTACAACGAAGAGAAGCGCGTCGTCTTCCACAAGGACGTGGGCCCGCTGATCTCGATGCAGGAGATGAGCCGCTGCATTCACTGCACCCGCTGCGTGCGCTTCGGGCAAGAGGTGTCCGGCGTGATGGAGCTGGGCATGGTGCATCGCGGCGAGCATTCGGAGATCACCACCGTCCAGGGCCGCACCGTCGATTCCGAGCTGTCGGGCAACATGATCGACATCTGCCCCGTGGGTGCGCTGACCAGCAAGCCCTTCCGCTACAGCGCCCGCACGTGGGAGCTGGCGCGCCGCAAGAGCATCAGCCCGCACGACTCCACCGGTGCCAACCTGGTCGTCCAGACCAAGAGCAACCGCGTGATGCGCGTGGTGCCGCTGGAGAACGAGGACGTCAATGAGTGCTGGCTCGCCGACCGCGACCGCTTTTCGTACGAGGCGCTGAACAGCCCCGCGCGGTTGACCACGCCGATGATCAAGCAGGACGGCCAATGGCGCGCGGCGGACTGGAACACCGCGCTCGGCTATGTGGCCGATGGCCTGAAGCGCATCCAGGCCGAGTTCGGCACCGAAGGCATCGGCGCGCTGGCCACGCCGCACAGTACCGTCGAGGAGCTGTACCTGCTGGGCCAGCTGGTGCGCGGCCTCGGCAGCCAGAGCATCGACTTCCGAACCCGCCATGCCGATTTCGGCAATGCCGCGCCGGCCGGATCGGCGCGTTGGCTGGGCACCTCGATCGCCTCGCTGTCGACGCTGCAATCGGTCTTTGTGATCGGCTCCTTCCTGCGCAAGGACCATCCGCTGTTCGCGCAACGACTGCGCCAGGCGGCCCGCAAGGGCGGCCAGGTGCACCGGCTGCATGCGCTGGACGACGACTGGGCCATGCCGCTGGGCACCACGCTGAAGGCCGGGCCCTCAGGTTGGCTGCAGGCGCTGGCCGATGTGGCTGCGGCGGTGGCCGCGCAGAAGGGCGTGAACGCGCCGCTGCCGGGTCAGGTGCATGACGGCGCCAACATGATCGCCGCCTCGCTGCTCGGTGCCGAACGCAAGGCCCTGTTGCTCGGCAACGCCGCCGCGCAGCATCCGCAGGCTTCGCAGCTGCTGGCGCTGGCGCAGTGGATCGGCGAGCAGACGGGCGCGACGGTCGGCTACCTGGCGGAAGCCGCCAACACGGTGGGCGCGCAGCTGGTCGGCGCGTTGCCCGGCGCAGGCGGCCTGAACGCCGGGCAGATGCTGTCGCAGCCGATGAAGGCATTGCTGCTGCTGAACGTCGAACCCGAACTCGATGCCGCCGACGGCGCCGCTGCCCGCGTGGCGCTGCAGCGCAGCGGCATGGTGGTGGCACTGACGCCCTTCAAGGATGCCGCGGTAGCCCACGCCGATGTGCTGTTGCCAGTCGCACCGTTCACGGAGACGGCGGGCAGCTTCGTCAATGCCGAAGGCCGGCTGCAAAGCT
>JAFLDH010000272.1 GCA_017302505.1 Burkholderiales bacterium | reverse complement strand
ATCGCCCTGGCGCACCTGCGCCTGCACATGACAGACATGGCGGCCCTGGCGCAGCAGCTGCACGTCGACCTGCACCTCGCCGGGCTGCACCGGGCCGACGAAGCAGGTGTGCAGCGAGCGCAGGCCCACGCCCGCCGGCCAGGCACGGCCGGCCACGTCGCGCATCGCCAGCGCCGCCAGCGTGGCCACCAGGCCGCCGTAGCAGGTGCGGCCCTGCAGCCAGTCCTCGCTGACTGGCAGATGCACGCGGCTGCCCTCGATGCGGCGCTGCGCGGCCAGGCTGGTGAAGGAATGCAGACTCATGGGCAGGTACCGGCTTTTGGCGAGCGCGCGATTATCCCGGCGTCGCGGGCAGGCCGTCTGCAGCCTGGGCGACAGCGGGACAGCCGCGATGGCATCATGCGATGGCGCGGCCCGCAGTGGCCGCGCGCCCCTACGACCCCGCACCCTACGAAGCCATGGATCAGCGCGCGACCCCCGTCCTGTCCGACAACCCCCTGCTGCGCGACTGGGACGCGCCCCACGGCCTGCCGCCCTTCGACGCGATTCGCCCCGAGCACTTCGAGCCGGCGCTGCGCGAGGCGATGCGCGTCAACCGCGCAGAGCTCGACGCCATCGCCGCACAGAGCGCGCCGCCCAGCTTCGACAACACCGTCGCCGCCTTCGACCGCTGCGCGCGGCTGCTCGGGCGCATCGAATCGGTGTTCTACAACCTGACGGCCTCGCACACCTCGCCCGAGCTGCAGAGCGTGCAGCGCGAGCTGGCGGCGCCGCTGTCGGCCCACTACAGCGCGGTGTTCATGCATGCCGGGCTGTTCGCCCGCGTCGATGCGCTGCACGCGCAGCGCGAGGCGCTGCCGCTCACGCCCGAGCAGCGCCGGCTGCTGGAGCGCACGCACCTGGACTTCGTGCGCTCGGGCGCCAAGCTGCCGGCCGAGGCCCAGGCGCGCTATGCCAGGGTGATGGAGCAACTGGCCGAAGCCACCACGCAGTTCGCGCAGAACGTGCTGCACGACGAGAGCGACTTCCAGCTGGTGCTGCAGGGCGAGGCCGACCTGGCCGGCCTGCCCGGCTTCGTGCGCGACGCGGCCCGCAATGCGGCGATCGAGCGCGGCCGGCCCGAGGGCCATGTGATCACGCTGTCGCGTTCGTTGATCGTGCCCTTCCTGACCTTTTCCGAGCGGCGCGACCTGCGCGAGCAGGCCTGGCGCGCCTGGGTGAGCCGCGGCGAGCACGACGGCGCGCATGACAACCGGCCGGTGGCGCGGCGCATCCTGCAGCTGCGCGCCGAGCAGGCCGCGCTGCACGGCCACATCTGCTATGCCGACTACGCGCTGACCGACACCATGGCCGGCACGCGCGGCGCGGTGCACAAGCTGATCGACGATGTCTGGCCGCGCGCGCTGGATGCCGTGCAGCGCGAGCGCGCCGAACTGCAGGCCGTGCAGCAGGCCCACTCACCCGAGGCGGCGGCGCAGCCGATCGAAGCCTGGGACTGGCGCTACTGGGCCGAGAAGGTGCGCCAGCAGCGCTATGCACTGGACGATGCGCAGATCAAGCCCTACTTCCCGCTGCCGGCGGTGGTGGAAGCCGCCTTCGACTGCGCGCGGCGGCTGTTCGGCCTGAGCTTCACGCACCGGCCCGACCTGCCGGTCTACCACCCCGACGTCCAGGCCTACGAGGTGCGCGATGCCGATGGCCGGCTGCGCGCGATCTTCCTGCAGGACAACTTCGCCCGGCCCACCAAGCGCAGCGGCGCCTGGATGAGCACGCTGCGCCAGCAGAGCCGCAACGAGCCCGAGGGCGGCGCGGCCATCGCCGTGGTGCTGAACAACAACAACTTCGCCAAGGGCGCGCCGGGGGCGCCGACGCTGCTGTCGCTGGACGATGCGCGCACGCTGTTCCATGAGTTCGGGCACGGGCTGCACGGCATGCTGTCCGACGTCACCTACGAGCGGCTGTCGGGCACCAGCGTGCTGAAGGATTTCGTCGAGCTGCCCTCGCAGATCTTCGAGCACTGGATCACCGAGCCCGAGGTGCTGAAGCGCCATGCCCGCCACTGGCAGACAGGCGAGCCGATTCCCGACGCGCTGATCGAGCGCATGCATGCGGCGCGGCAGTTCAACCAGGGCTACGAGACCGTGCGCTACTGCGCCAGCACCTACACCGACCTGCTGGTGCACACGCTGCCGGCCGAGCGCATTCCCGAAGACCTGAGCGCCTGGGAAGCCGATGAACTGCGCCGCCTGGGCCTGCCCCACGGCGTGGGCCTGAACCACCGGCTGGTGCATTTCCAGCACCTGTTCGCCGGCTCGGGCTATGCGGCCGGCTACTACGTGTACCTGTGGGCCGAAGTACTGGATGCCGACGGCTTCGAGGCCTTCAAGGAAGCCGGCAGCCCCTTCGACCCGGCGGTCGCTGGCCGGCTGCTGCGCTACGTCTATGCCAGCGGCAACAGCCTGGAGCCCGGCGCGGCCTACGAGGCCTTCCGCGGCCGGGCGCCGCAGGTCGAGCCGCTGCTGCGCAAGCGCGGGCTGGTACCGGGCTGAACCGGTAAGCGACACAAGTGCGTTCGACGATAGTCGAACCTACGGCGGCGGACGGCGCATAGTGGCCGCAGGCCGCTATGCGCCAAGGCGCGTTGCCGAACTTCAAAGTCCGCAGTGCGTTCGTATGGTTCGTGGCGGCGAAGCCGGCGCGGGGCAGGCCGCGAAGCTTCGGTGGAGCGGTCGGCTGCTCCGACTGCCCTGCGATGCTCCCGAACCCGGCCTGGCGCATAACTCGCTACGCGCTGCGCGCTGCGCTCGGACAGATGCGCCAAGCATGAGGTTGAAGCGCGCTGCGCGCGCGGCCGGGCTCGCTGCGCTTCTCGGCGCCCCACAGGCGCATCGCGACCTGCCCCGCACCGGCTTCGCGGCAACGCTCGTGGTGTTCGGTCGAAAACAGCCACAGCCCCGACCTTGCGTCGGGCGGTACCCGGCAGGGGCGATTTGTGCGGCGACGAGGCTCACAGCCCCAGGGTCGGCGCGCGTACCCGCGCGCTTCCCCTTCTGACTTGCCGCATCTGTTCGAGCGCAGCGCCGAGCCCGCAGGGCTTGGCGCGTAGCGAGTTATGCGGCACGACCCTCGGGCGCGCACCGCAGTGCAGTCGGGCCGAAGGACCGACCGCCGCACGATGAGCCCCTGCCGGGTGCCGCACGGCGCGATGCGCTGAACGCTGGAGGAATGCAGCCTCTCGCGAACAGCAAGGATGCGCCAAACAGTCGATGGGCACTTGCCGCTTGAACGCAAATCAGTATCAGACTTCCCCGCCGAAGATCGAATCCAGCGAGCGCATGAACTGGCCCAGGTCCAGCGGCTTGGTCCAGTAGGCGGCAAAGCCGGCCTGCAGCGCCAGCCGGATGTCCTCGGGCATGGCGTTGGCCGACACCGAGATGCAGGGAATGGCGCGGGTCTCCTGGCGCGCACGCAGCCGGCGCAGCACCTCGTGGCCATCGAAATCGGGCAGTTGCATGTCGACCAGGATCAGGTCGGGGCATTCGGCCAGTGCCAAGGCCACGCCCTGCTCGCCCGTGCTGGCGGTGTGCAGCTGCAGGTCGGGCCGCTGCAGCAGCAGCTCCTGCACTATCAGCAGATTGACCGGGTTGTCCTCGATGTACAGCAGCCGGCCATTGCGCCGCCCGGTGGCCAGGGCTGGCGGCGGCGAAGGCGCCTCTGCCGCGTGACCCGAAGGCGGCAGCGCCCGGTCGCTGCCGTCGCGCAGGCGAACCTCGAAGCGTGTGCCGATGTCGGGCGTGCTGCTGGCCAGCACGCTGCCGTCCATGCGATCCACCAGTGCCTTGACGATGGCCAGTCCGATGCCGGTGCCTTCGATCGCCTCCTGCTCCAGGCCCAGGCGGTTGAAGGGCTCGAAGGCCTGCTGCAGCTGGGCCGGGCTCATGCCGCGGCCGGTGTCGCTGATGCAGATGCGCACGCCGTCGCCATAGGGGCCGGCTTCCACCAGCACCTGGCCGCCTTCGCGGTTGTACTTGACTGCATTGCTCAGCAGGTTCAGCAGCACCTGGCGCAGGCGCGTCGCGTCGGCCCAGGCCACGCCCTCGATCGTACCGGCCCGCAGCTTGATCTTTCGCTGCCGTGCCTGGCGCTCCAGCAGCGGCAGCGTTTCGGACACCAGCGCGGCCAGCGGCACCGGCTGGCAATGCACCCGCATCTCGCCACCTTCCAGGCTGGACAGATCCAGCACGTCGTTGATCAGCGACAGCAGGTGTCTTCCCGCCAGCTGGATCTGCTCCATGCGGCGGCGCCGCGTCTCGGCGCTGACCCTTTCGCCGTCCGCCAGCAACAGCTGCGCGAAGCCCAGCACCGCGTTCAGCGGCGTGCGCAGTTCATGGCTCATGCGCGACAGGAAACGTGACTTGGCCTGGCTCTCGCGCTGCGCGAGCAGCTTTTCCTCACGCTCGATCTGCGCGTTGCGCATGTCGGTGATGTCCCAGTTGACGCCGATGCGTCGCGTCGGCCGCCCCTGCTCGTCGGGCACGGCCACCGAGCGCGAGGCGATGCGCCGCCACTGGCCATCGGGCCAGCGCACGCGGAACTCCAGGTTCGAGGGACGGCCCTGCAAGGTGGCTTCGGTCAACTCGCGCAGCGTGGCCTCGCGGTCCTCGGGGTGCACCAGCGCCATGCGCTCGTCGACGCTCAGCGGCTGCGGGCGTGGTGCCAGGCCGCGCAGCCGCCACATCGCTTCGTCCCAGAAGGCTTCGCCGCTGACCAGGTCCTGCTCCCAGGTGCCCATGCCGGCGCCGCGCGTGGCCAGCGCGGCCCGCTGGCTGGCCTGGTGCAGTGCGGCTTCGGCAGCACGGCGCTCGGTCACGTCCATCAGCACGCCATAGAAGTCGTAGTGCCCGGTCCGGCCCTCCAACCGCGAATAGCTGATGACATGGCGGACGATGCCGTCGCTGCGGACGATGCGGAACTCCTGCTCCAGCGTCGGCCCGCCGCGTGCCACCCAGGCGGCATAGCGGCTGCGCACCGCCTCGCGATCGTCGGCGTGAACGAAGCGCTCAAGCCAGTCGCGCATCGGCAGCGCCTGCGCATCGGCAGGCAGGCCGTGCAGTGCGAAGGTGTGGGCACTCCAGCGCGCCTGGCCGGTGTCGGCCTCCACGCTCCAGTAGCCGATGCCAGCGGCGCGCGTGGTCAACTCGAACTGGCGCATCAGCTCCACCTGGCGCCGGCCGGTCTCCAGCCGGTCGCTCAGGTCCAGGCCCACGCCCAGCAGCGCGCAGGGCCGGCCCTGTGCGTCACGCTGCAGCCTGCGCCGTGTCAGCACGTGACGCCAGCTGCCATCGGCTGCGCGGAAGCGCGTTTCCTGATCCACGGGCATGCCGGTGGCGACGGCCTGCTCCAGGCTGCTGCGCAGGGCGGCGTGGTCGTCCGGATGCACCAACGCACGCACCTGCTCGGCCGTCAGCGCGTCGGACTGCCGCGGCAGGCCCAGCAGTTCGAAGGCCTTGTCGCTGATATGCACCTGGTCGGTCTGCAGGTCGTGCCGGAAGACGACGATATTGGCCAGGTCCAGCGCCAGGCTCAGCTGTTCGGCCGTCTCGGCATGGGCATGGGCCAGCTGCCAGGCTTCGGTGTCGTCCACCAGGATGCCCAGCACGCGCCGCGGCAGGCCGTCGGGGCCGTTCTTCACCACCCACTGCGAATGCAGCTGGCGCACCGTGCCGTCGGTCGAGCGCACGCGATAGCGGTGCGAATAGGTGCCGGCCCGGCGGATCGAGCGGCGGAAGGCCTGGCTCACCGCAGCGCGGTCCTCGTCTAGGACGGACTGGGTGGCACGGTCGAAATCGGGCGTGCCGTCACCTTCGGCCAGGCCCCAGAAGCGATACATGTGGCGGTCCCAGCGGCCCTGCAGCGTCTGCGTGTCGCGCTCCCACACCGCCAGCCGGCCGAAATCCTGCGCCAGGTCCAGCAGCTCGGCCAGGCGCTGCGCCTCGGCCGACTGCCGGTGCAGCTCGTCCACCTGCTGCCAGTGCGTGGCCCGCCGGCCATCGGGCAGCAGGCTCAGCTGCGCGCGCCACCATGGGCTGCCGGGCGTGCCCAGCTGCATGTCCGGCAGCAGGCCCTGGTGGCCACGCTGCAAGGCGTCTTCCAGCCGGGCGGCGTCATCGGCGCCCAGGCCCAGCAGCAGCGCCAGCGGCTGGCCACGGCCGTCGGCCGGCGCGCCGCCGGCCAGATCGAGCAGGGTGCGGTTGCACCACTGGATGCGGCCCTGCGCATCGCACAACGCCACCGCCCAGCCACCCTGCTGCAGCAACGCCAGCGCGGCGTCGGCATCGAGGGCCGAGGTGCGCGGGGCATTGGCAGGGGACGACAGTTCGGCGTGTTCCGACATGGCGGTGGACAAGAGCACCGGGCAGTCTAGAGGATGGCGGGCGCCGCGCCGCTGCGCGCCGCAGCCGCGCCACGGCGGCGTGGAGAATGCACGCCGCCGGTGCCCCGACCGGCACCGACGAGGGAACCCGAAGAATGAACACGACGCGCAAGAGCCTGCCGGCGCCGGTGCACGGCTCGGTGATCGGCATCGAGGTCACGGTGGGCCAGACGGTGGCCGCCGGGCAGACGCTGCTGCTGCTGGAAGCGATGAAGATGGAGGTGCCGCTGGAAGCGCCGGTGCCCGGCATCGTGCGCGCCATCGGCGCCGCCGTGGGCGACGTGGTGGCCGAAGGCAGCCCGTTGGTCGAGC